>JAZNUS010000058.1:0-22674 GCA_045592485.1 Clostridia bacterium
TTTTAACGCTCCACTAACCAATCAAATTCGCACAAGTGCTCTTTTCTTGGAGTGTCACTATCCCCTCAGCTACTAAAGGGTGCATAAGTTCTGTCTGCCAATCGTGCATTCGCACTCTTGGGACATCACTTAATCCGTCAAGCAAGCTTGACACCTCCTCCACCAGGGAGAAGGCTCACACACTAGCGCAAAACAGCTCGACGCCGTTAACTTCAACGACTCGCCTTCGCACCGTAAGAGGGTGCTTGCCTCGTCGGAAGTTTTGACATGTGCGCTTTCATCATTTCACATTCGCACACCTGTGTGCTCTGTTCAATGGAAAGCACAGCAAAATCCCAATTTTTCTCTTGAATTGACGACATTTGATCTGAGAGAGAAAGAAGAAAAAGAAAAATCCGCAAAAAAAAGACTTCCCATTAGGTCGATGGCATCAGGAAGTCTTTTTTTGTCTTTATTGTTTTTATTTCACATATTTTTCAAGTGCATCACAGAGGGCATCAAGCTTGTTTTTCAATATCAGATACACTGTTTCGCCGTTTTTAGACACGGCATAATGTCTTTCATCGTGGGATGCAAATGTGAGCTTAACAGATGATGAATCCTTTAATTTGAATTCGATTGTCATTTCTGCATCGCCCATATTCCCCTGATAAATTTCGTCGGCAAAAAGGCTCACAACATTTGCAAAAATGTCGTTTTTCTCAACCTTATCGGTAATTTTGTTGCCGTTTACCCCAATGTGGTCATCAGCAAATTTAACCTCATAGGAAATTCCGTCACCGGACACTGTCACAGTGTCGATGTCCTCGTTTTTGGCAAGATAAATCTGTCTGTCCGCAATGTCAATGAGCTTTGCATCTGCAAAGGGCAAGGAAGTGACGGCATAGATGTTGGGCTTGTCATCAACACAGATGTAATATTTGCCGTCTCTTCTGGGGCTGAAATACACAGTCTGGGTTTTGCCCGACTTGTCGCCAAAGGCTATATATTTGCTTTTGTCAATACCGTAGCTTGCAAAATCACCCTCATCACTCACATATTCATCAACACTGAGCCCTTCTATGGGCGAAATAAGCTTTGAGGAAACCTCTTCGTCTCTTGCAAAAACAGAAACCGGTGATTCCAGTCTCCATTCATAGAAGACGCTGTTTTTCAGGTCGGTTTCACCCCGGGAGAGCTGTGCCGAGAAATGGTCGTTGACAATTTTGATTGAAGCAAGATTTTCAAAATCAACCACATGGAAATCATCACTGCGGTAATCCTCAAACGGAGCAAACATTGCTTCGGCATTTTCGGTTTTAATCATATATATGCCTTCTGCAAGAGTTGATGTGAAGTAGCAAAGGTCGGTGTTGGGCACCTTGTTACCCACACGAAGAGTCACCTCGCCCTTTTCCGACTGAAAAACCACAGCTCCGGATTCGGGCAAAATTCCGCAGTCGGCTTCGGTAACCTCCGCCGATTCCACCTTGTCCTCATAGGTGACTGAGCAAATGTGAGCAACAAGAGAATTGACCTTGGACTGGCTGATGATGACATTGGGCTTTGCAGGACATCTCCACTCTGTTCCGTCGTGGCTGAAGGCAAAGCCTTCGCCTCCGAGCATTACGCTGACCTCGGTTATTGAATCGTGATTCACCGAGTAGAGAATGCCGCCCCTCGATTCGCCCGTTGAAGGATTTTTGTAAGCCTCGGGAGATGGCTCCTCTTTTTCGGGGAGCATGAGAAGCACGGCTAATACTGCCGCCAGTATAACAAATATCAATGAAAGGGTTATGATTTTCTTTTTGTTCATTACAGGTGTCTCCTTCTGATCCAGGTTACAAAGCCCCAGGCAAGAATAAGCACGGGAATGAGGACAACCACAAGGAAGCAATACACATAGATACTGCTTTGCTTTATGATGACCTTGTCCTTTACGATGTTTTTGGGAGAAATGTAGATTGAATGAGGCTGGTCGGTCATAAGGGACATAAGACCTTCACAGAAGGTGCGGTTTGATTCTATCTGCAAAAATGCACTTGTTCCCGACACAAACACCATGGGAATGTCTCCGTCATAGGAAGGTCTTGTTGCAATGACTGCCACATCAGATGCAATTTTTTCGTCACCGGACTCGAAGCTGTCGTTTGCCGAGTAGATGTTTGCTTTCACATAGCCCTCGGCAGAGGTTGACGCAACGGTGAAGGTTGTTACATCGTTTTTGTTCTGAGCCAAAATGGGTCTTGAAACAGGGAACATAACCTGAGTGTTGCTGGTGGAAATCTTTCCGGTGTATTCATTTTCGGGAACCTCGGCAATGAGATAGGTCTTATATTTTGAGTAGTGAGAGGAATCCTCGTCGCCGACAATTCCGCCTCCGACACTTATGCCCCATTCTTCAAGAAATCCGAAAAGCATGGGAAGGTCAGGAGTTGCAACATCGGTGTAAACCTGAAGGCTTCCGCCCTGTGAAAGATAAGCCGAAAGCTTTTCGATTTCTTCGGCACTGTAGTCGGTTTTGGGTGATGCAACAATCACCACATCGGCATTTTCGGGAACAGGGTCCGACATGATTGCATAGTCGTTGAAAATGTAGCCTCCGCCGGGAAGAATTTCTGTTTTGAATTTTTCGGCATCAAGACCTTCGCCGTGGCCTGTGGTGACATAGGCATTGATATCACTGCCCTTGGTCACCTTTATGATTGCCGAAGTGAAGTGCTGTTCCGCTTTCAATGCTCCCGATAGAATGTTTTCGGTCTGGGTGTCCTTGTACATAATGAAAAGGTCGTTTACACTGACAACAGTGCTCATTCTTTCGGTTTCAAAAATAATGTTATATGCATCTGTAAGGGGTTCGCCGTTTATGGTGTAGGTGGTGAGAAGAGCCGGATTTTGAACAACATTGGCTCTTGTGTAGGTTATTCTGTCTGAAAGAGTGTCATATTTTTTGAGAATTTCGTCCAGCTGAACCATCTCGGAATTGTTGTCACCTTCGGGAATGAGGGATATTATGGAAACATCCATATCAAGATTTTTTACAACCTCAACCGTTGTTTCGTCAAAGCCGAGAATGGAATCCTTTGTGAGGTCAATGCTGAGACTGATTCTGTCGGAAATAACCGCCGCAATCAGATTGACAATAATTATAACTGCAATTGCAAGGCAGGCACCGGTGGTTGCCGCAAAGGCATATTTTCTTTTTTTGTTCATTGGTCTGCCTCCTTATCTTATTCTTCTTTTTTCGATGCGGTATATGGTAAGAAGTGCAAAAATAACAGTGATGCTGATGTAGTAGATGGCATCTGTAAGGTTAATTATACCGATGAAAAAGCTGTCATATCTTTTGAGTATGCCGATAACCGACAGCAGCTTATCTACAATCACAACTCCGCTGGACTCATTAAGCCCCGAGAGAAGAAACATTGCAATAAGCACGGCAATGGTGATTATGGCTGCGGTAAACTGATTTTCGGTCATTGAGGAAATAAACAGTCCCACAGACATGAGAGCCGCTCCCAAAAGGAAGAAGCCAAGATAGTTTGTCACAACAACGCCCCAGTCAACATCGGAATAAAACTCCAGAATCACGGGGAATATCAGCATAAGCACCGTCGAGAGCATAAACACAAGAAGTGCCGCAACCAGCTTTCCCCACACAATTGACGAAACACTGATGGGTGATGTAAGGAGAAGCTGATCGGTTTTGAGTGCTCTCTCTTCTGCCACAAGACGCATTGTGAGAAGAGGAATCATCACCACAAACATCCAGGGAAGAAGGGAAAAAATTACGCTTACCGAGGAATTTGCCTGAAAAAGATTGAAAAGGGTGAAAAATATTCCGCTGACACACATAAGCACCGAAATGAATACCCAGGCAATGGGGGTGTTGAAGTAGATGCAAAGTTCTTTTTTTACAATAGCTTTCATTCTTCTTCCCCTCCTTTTTTGTCCTTTTCGTCGGTAAGTGTGATAAAGATGTCTTCAAGTGAAACATCGAAGGATTTAAACATCAGAAGAGCCATATCCGCATTGGCAAAAATTTTGAAAAGCTGCTTTCTGATGTCGGTTCCGCCCTTGGCGTGGATAATGTAATCGGCGGCTCCCTCTTCGCCCTCGCCCTTGTATTCGTAGCGTTCAACCTCGGAAACTCCTGAGAGAATTTCTTCGATTCTGTCTTTTTCGCCCTCAATGCGTACAATGTATTTGTTTTTGCCCGAAACAAGCTTTGAAAGATTTTCGGGAGTGTCCTCTGCAACAATTCTGCCCTTGTTGATAATGAGAACACGGTCACACACTGCACTGATTTCGGAAAGAATGTGAGAGCTTATGAAAAGGGTTTTCTTTTTTCCAAGCTCCGAGATTACATTGCGTATGTCGATTATCTGCATAGGATCGAGGCCCACAGTGGGTTCATCGAGAATGAGAAGCTCGGGGTCGCCCACAAGTGCCTGAGCAATGCCCACACGCTGACGGTAGCCTTTGGAAAGATTTTTGATAAGACGGCCTTTAACATGCTCAATCTTTACTTCATCAAGAATTTTGTCTATGCAGGATTTGTCTGCAGATTTTATACCGCAGACAAATTCGAGATATTCCATAACTGTCATATCGTTATAAAGCGGAGGGATTTCGGGAAGATAGCCGATTTTCTTTTTATATGCGTTGGCATCGTCCATAATATCGATTCCGTCTATGGACACAGAACCCGAGGTTGAGGAAATATAGCCTGTGATGATGTTCATTGTTGTGCTTTTTCCTGCTCCGTTAGGCCCGAGAAAGCCCAGTATTTCCCCCGATTTGACAGTGAAACTTATATCATCCAGCACGGTTTTTGAACCGTACTTTTTGGTAAGATTTTTAATTTCTATCATTTTTTTGTCCTTTCGCAATAATATTTTATGCGAATGCATATGAGATAAATTAGAATTTGTCGTTCTGTTTAACACTAGGGCGAAAGGCTCCCCTGCCTAAGGGGAGCTGGCAGTAAGCGTAGCGAAACTGACTGAGGGGTATTGCTGAAAGTATTGGTATTTCTGCATTTCGTACCCCTCCGTCTTTGCCTTACGGCAAATCCACCTCCCCTTAGGCAGGGGCGGCTTTCGCTTCAGCCTCATTTGTTATTAGCTCGACAAACCCCAATTTAAAATACAAAACAATGTTATTCTTCGGTTTTTACAATTGCAATTCCAAGCTCTTCGAGCTGTTTTTCGTCAACAATGTCGGGAGCATTGGTCATAAGCTCGGAAGCATTCTGAACCTTGGGGAATGCAATAACATCACGGATTGACTCACAGCCATCGAGAAGCATAAGCATTCTGTCGAAGCCATATGCCATACCGCCGTGAGGGGGTGCACCGTATTTGAAAGCATCAATGAGGAAGCCAAAGCGTGCTTCGATTTCCTCAGCAGGAAGACCGATAACCTCAAACATTTTCTGCTGAAGGTCGGAGTTGTAAATTCTCATGCTTCCGCCGCCAAGCTCAACACCGTTTAAGATGATGTCATAGGCCTTTGCTCTCACGCTGCCGGGATCGGAGTCCAGAAGTGCAAGGTCTTCGTCCTTGGGAGCGGTGAAGGGATGATGCATTGCAACATAGCGGTTGTCCTCTTCATCATACTCAAGAAGGGGGAAGTCGGTAACCCAGAGGAAGTTATATTTTGACTTGTCAATAAGGTCATATCTTTTTGCAATTTCAAGACGGAGAGCGCCAAGAGATGCATAGACAACGCTGTTTTTGTCGGCAACAATGAAAATTACATCGTTTTCTTCTGCACCGACTGCATCAAGAATTGCCTTCATCTGACCCTCTTCAAAGAATTTGGCAATGGGTGACTGAACACCGTCGGGATTAACCTTTATCCATGCAAGTCCCTTTGCCTTGTAGGTCTTTACAAATTCGCCAAGAGCATCGATGTTTTTGCGGGAAATCTGATCCCCGAGACCCTTGGCATTGATTGCTCTTACACTGCCGCCTGCCTCCAGTGCACCGGTAAACACGCCAAAGCCGCAGCCTTCAACAACCTTTGAAATGTCGGTTATTTCAAGACCGAAGCGAGTGTCGGGCTTGTCGGAGCCGAAACGGTCCATTGCTTCGTGATAGGGCATGCGAAGGAAGGGGGTTTCAATGTCTATTCCCTTAATTTCCTTGAAAACTCTCTTTAAGAGACCTTCGTTAACTGTCATAACATCATCCTCTTCAACAAAGGACATTTCAAGGTCAATCTGTGTAAATTCGGGCTGACGGTCAGCACGGAGGTCTTCGTCACGGAAGCATTTTGCAATCTGGAAGTATCTGTCCATGCCTGAAAGCATAAGAAGCTGTTTATACTGCTGAGGTGACTGAGGAAGTGCATAGAAGCAACCGTTTCTCACACGGCTGGGCACAAGATAGTCACGGGCACCCTCAGGTGTGCTTTTAACGAGGATTGGAGTTTCAATTTCAAGAAATCCGTTTTCTTCATAATAATCTCTGACAATTTTTGCAACCTTGCTTCGAAGAAGCATTCTTCTTTGCATATCGGGACGGCGAAGGTCGAGATAGCGGTACTGAAGACGAAGCTCTTCTTTAACATCGGAATTTTCAACAATATAGAAAGGAGGTGTTTTTGCCGCCGAGAGAATGCGAAGCTCCTTTGCAATGATTTCAAGCTCGCCTGTTTTCATGTTGGGGTTGATTGCAGCTTCACCGCGAAGTGCCACTGTTCCCACAACTGCAAGAACATATTCGCCTCTTACCCTTGCTGCCTTTTCATACATTTCGGCATTGTCGGTTGAAAAAACCGTCTGAATAACCCCCGAAATGTCGCGGACATTGATGAAGTTGAGACCGCCGAGGTTACGAACCGAGTCGGTGAAGCCCATTACGACAACCTCTTTGCCCAAATCTTCTTTTGTTATTTCTGCACATTTATGGGTTCTTTTGAGCCCGTTCAATTTTTCAAATTCCATTTTTTTATCCTCCGGAAACTTTATAGTTATTTTATTGTGTTTGCAATTGCTTCAGCACAAAGGTCAATTTCTGTCTGTGTGCCCTCGTCCATATTTTTCAGGTTCACTTTCTTTCCTGCAATTTCATCATCACCAAGAATGATTACATACCTGACGCCAAGCTTGTTGGCATATTTCATCTGAGCCTTAACGCTTCTGCCCAGGTGATCACGGTCGGCACAAACTCCCAGAGCACGAAGCTCCATAACCAGCTTCTGAGCAAAGAAGGAATTTTCGTCACCGATGTGACCCACATAGATGTCGAGCTTGTTGTCATCGGGAATTTCGATTCCCTGCTCGTCCATTGTGAGAAGAAGCCGTTCCATGCCAAGAGCAAAACCGCAGGCAGGAACAAAGCCGCCGCCAAGCTCTTCAACAAGACCGTCATATCTTCCGCCGCCGCATATTGTGCCATTGGAGTTTTCATTTTTTGCAGTGATTTCGAAAACCGTTTTGGTGTAATAATCGAGACCGCGAACAATGAGTGGATCAATCTCAAAGGGAATGTCCATAGCAGTGAGATACTTTTTCACATTTTCAAAATGCTCACTGCATTCGTCGCAGATGCAGTCAATGAGAAGAGGAGCATTGCTCACAATATCCTTGCAGATTGAAGATTTGCAGTCAAGGATTCTCATTGGGTTTCTTTCATAGCGGTTTTTGCAGGTTTCGCAAAGCTCGTCATAATGAGGCTTTAAATAGGCCTTGAGCTTTTCGTTGTATTCCCTGCGGCATTTGGGACAGCCGATGGAGTTGAGATTGAGAGTGAGATTTTTAAGACCAAGTCTTTTATACAGTGTCCAGGGAAGAGATATCATTTCCGCATCGGTAGCCGGTGACTGAGTGCCGAAATATTCCACCCCAAACTGATGAAACTCTCTGTATCTGCCTGCCTGGGGCTTTTCGTAGCGATAGCAGCTTATGAGATAGAAAAGCTTTGTGGGCTGAGGCTCATTGAAAAGACCGTGCTCAATGAAGCTTCTCACAGCTCCTGCAGTGCCCTCAGGGCGAAGGGTTATGCTTCTGTCGCCTTTGTCGTTGAAGGTGTACATTTCCTTTTCAACAACATCGGTTGTATCCCCCACTCCGCGCTGAAAAAGCTCGGTGTGTTCAAAGACCGGAGTTCTGATTTCTGAAACACCGAACTGGCGGCATATTTTTCTCATTTCTTCTTCAACATATTGCCATTTGTACGAATCGGAGGGTTTAATGTCCATTGTACCCTTGGGTGCTTTTGTTAGCATTGTGTCACTTCCTCTTTCTATAGAAAAATATATATTTTCACATTTATACCATTATATATAAAAATACATAATACATTATACAAAATAACGGAATAAAAGTCAACATAAAAATGATGTAAATTTGGGGTTGTCGGGGAGATGGAATTGGGCTGATGCGAAAGCCGCCCCTGCCTAAGGGGAGGTGGATTTGCCGTAAGGCAAAGACGGAGGGGTACGAAATGCAGAAATATCAATACTTTCAGAAATACCCCTCAGTCAGTTTCGCTCCGCTCACTGCCAGCTCCCCTTAGGCAGGGGAGCCTTTCGCCCTGGTGCAATTTCCATCTTCAAACACCCCGACGCCGTTAACTTCAACGACTCGCCTGCACGCCGTAGAGGGCGCTTGCCTCGTCGGAAGTTTTGACATGTGCGCTTTCATCATTTCACATTCGCACACCTGTGTGCTCTGTTCAATGGAAAGCACAGCAAAATTCCAATTTATATCTTAACTTGACGACATTGCCTCTTAGGGGCAATATAATAATTTTTTGAATGTATATGGAAAAAAGTTTCCCATACATTCAAAAAATACTGCCGCAACCGTTGCGGCAGTATTTTGGTTAAATGTAATAATTTTATCAGTTGAGGATAGCAACTTCAGTTTCTTTATCGAAGAGGTGAATTTTGTTGATATCAACACCAACCTTGATTGTCTGGCCAACTGCTGCAGTACTTCTGGGATCAACTCTTGCTGTGAAGTTGTAGTCAGCAACCTTGAGGTAAAGATATGTTTCTGCACCCATAAGCTCGGTAACTTCAACATCAGCAGTGATAACTGCATCGGGATTGAGAGAAATGAAGGCTTCATCATCGTGAAGGTCTTCAGGTCTGATACCGAGGATAACTTCTTTATCCATGCAGCCTGCATCTTTAATCTTTGTAGCAACGCCTTCGGGAACCTTGATGGAGTTGCCGCCAAATTCAAGATATACACCGCCGTCTTTAGAAACAACATTACATGTAGCAAAGTTCATCTGAGGACTTCCGATGAAGCCTGCAACAAACATATTAACAGGTTTGTGATAGAGGTTCATGGGTGTGTCGATCTGCTGAACAAGACCGTCCTTCATAACAACGATACGGGTACCCATTGTCATAGCCTCTGTCTGGTCATGGGTTACATAGATAAATGTTGTCTGGAGCTTCTGATGGAGCTTGGAAATTTCTGTTCTCATCTGAACTCTGAGCTTAGCATCAAGGTTAGAGAGAGGTTCGTCCATAAGGAATACCTTAGGTTCACGAACGATAGCACGGCCAAGAGCAACACGCTGTCTCTGTCCGCCGGAAAGAGCAGCAGGTTTTCTGTCGAGAAGGTGTTCGATATCGAGAATTCTGGCAGCTTCGTGAACGCGCTGTTTGATTTCATCCTTGGGAGTTTTTCTGAGCTTAAGAGCAAAAGCCATGTTGTCAAAAACAGTCATATGGGGATAGAGAGCGTAGTTCTGGAAAACCATTGCAATATCTCTGTCCTTGGGAGCTACATCGTTAACGAGCTTGTCACCGATGTAGAGTTCGCCGTTGGAAATTTCTTCGAGACCGGCAATCATTCTGAGAGTTGTTGACTTACCGCAACCGGAAGGACCAACAAGAACGATAAACTCTTTATCTTCGATGTCGAGACAAAAATCAGAAACAGCTTTAACGCCGCCTGCATAAATTTTGTCAATGTGTTGTAAATTTAAACTTGCCATTATTTTGTGACCTCCTAATGCATTATGCATATTATGGATATATGATAACATAAAAGAAAAAATTTTTCTAATGGGTATTTTCACAAAATTATTTTTAATATTTGGTGACATTGCATAAAAGTAAATTTGACACCCGTTGCGACAATCATTTAAGCCGTTAAGCCTATACTTTTTGCACAAAACGGCAACCGTTTTTCAAGGTTTTATACTCAAAAATGCTTGACTGATTTTCACGGAGGAAATCAAACTCCTCAAACTTTGTAATTTATGCACAAAGTTTGTCGGCAGACGACCTGAAATTTTTGGGTATTGACAAAGCAAATGTGTACAAACCTTTTCCTAATCGGAATACAAAGCTCCGAAGCATTATTTTTATGATTCAATGTTTTTTTGGATTCAACACTTTTTCTGAGACAATATAATATTTGACTTTCAAAGCAAAATATTATATAATGATAGAATGTGCAGAATATGTATAAAATGTTATTAATAAGGAAGTGTTTTTAAATGACAAAAATTGATATATTCTCCGGTTTTCTCGGTGCCGGAAAAACAACCCTCATTAAAAAGCTCATAAAAGAGGCTTATGCAGGGGAAAAGCTTGTTCTGATTGAAAATGAATTTGGCGAAATCGGAATTGACGGCGGTTTTATGCAGGATGCCGGAATTGAAGTTACCGAAATGAATTCAGGCTGCATCTGCTGTTCTCTTGTGGGTGATTTCGGAGAAGCACTCCAAAAGGTTCTCGACGAATACTCCCCCGACAGAATCCTTATTGAGCCCTCAGGTGTGGGCAAGCTTTCCGATGTTATTAAAGCCGCAAGAGCTGCCGAGGGCGAAAAGGCTTGCCTTAATGCTTTCACCACGGTTGTTGATGCCGGAAAATGTAAAATGTATATGAAAAACTTCGGAGAATTTTTCAATGACCAGATAGAAAATGCTAGCTCCATTGTGCTTAGCCACACAGATGTTGCAGGAGAAGCAAAAACAGAAAAAGCAATTGAGCTTATCCGTCAGCACAATCCCGATGCCGTTATTGTTGCAACATCGTGGGACAGCCTCAACGGAAAAGATATTCTCTCGGCTATGGAAAAGGAAAACACCCTTGATGCCGAGCTTGAAAAGCTGAAGGAAGATGCTCATCATCACCATCACCACCACGAGCATCACCACGATGAACACTGTGACTGCCACGACCATCATCACCACGATGAACACTGCGACTGTCACGACCATCATCACCATGACGAGCACTGCGACTGCCACGACCATCATCACGACGAGCATTGTGACTGTCATCACCACGAACACGACCACGATGAACACTGTGAATGTCACCACCACGAACACCACCACGATGAACACTGTGAATGTCATCACCACGAACACCACCACGGCGAACACTGCGACTGCCACGACCATCATCACCACCATGCTGATGAAGTGTTCACAAGCTGGGGCAGGGAGACAAACCGCAAATACAGCGGCGAAGAAATCGAAAAAATACTCAGCTCCCTGGGCAACGAGGAAGTCTTCGGAACAATTCTCCGTGCAAAGGGTATTGTTGCATCCGACAAGGATAAATGGATTCACTTTGACTATGTTCCGGGCGAGCCTGATGTGAGAGAGGGTTCAAGTGCAGTAATGGGCAGAATATGCGTTATTGGTGCAAAAATCAACGAAGAAAAAATTGCAGAGCTTTTTGGTCTCTGATTGTGAATATAATGGAAGAAAGAAGGCATAAATATGACAGCTGAAATTCCTGTATATCTTTTTACCGGTTTTCTCGAAGCCGGCAAAACAAAAACAATTCAGGAAACCTTGGAAGATGAAGCCTTTAACAATGGAGAATCAACACTTCTTCTTATGTGTGAGGACGGTATCGAAGAATACGACACCGACAAATTTCCGGGCAGAAATGTGCATATAATTGAGATAGATGACCCAAAAGAGCTCAATGCAAAAAATCTTAACTCTCTTGCAAAACGCTACAAGGCTGAAAGAGCAGTGATTGAGTATAACGGAATGTGGACTCTCGACGCTCTCTATGAAGGTATTCCCCGGAATTGGCTCATATATCAGGAGCTTTTCTTTGCAGACTCGGCTACCTTTGTTAATTATAACAACAATATGCGTTCTCTCGTTGTGGATAAGCTCACAAACTGCGAGCTTGTTGTTTTAAACCGTCCCACCGACGATACCGACAAAGAAGCAATCCACAAAATTATCCGCGGAGTTACCAGACGGGCATCAATTGCCTATGAATATCCCGATGGCACTCTTGAATATGATAATGAGGAAGACCCTCTGCCCTTTGACATTGAAGCACCTGTAATTGAAATTGCAGACAGAGACTATGCTCTGTGGTTCAGAGATTTTTCCGAAGATGTGAAAAAATATGACGGTAAAACCGTGCGTTTCAAGGGACTTGTGGGAATAAGCAAAAAAATGAAGCCCGGATGTGCCATTTGCGGCAGACATGTTATGACCTGCTGTGTTGATGACATTGAGTTTAAAGGCCTTGTTTGTGCCGATGTTCCCGATGAAGCTGACCTTAAAAACCGCGACTGGGCAGTAATGACTGCAAAAATTTCGCGGGAATTTCACGAGCTTTACGGCAAAACCGGACCTGTGCTTCATGTGATTTCCGTTGAAAAATCAAATGCTCCCGAGCAGGAAGTCGCCACCTTCTATTGATGCCAAAAATTCTTACGGAATAAAAGATCGGAGAATTATATATGACTTTTACAGAAATACTTTTGTTCGGAACGGGACTATCCATGGATGCCTTTGCAGTTGCAGTGTGCAAGGGTCTGTCAATGAAAAGATTTGATGTTAAAAAATGCTTTCTCATTGCCCTTTTCTTTGGCGGCTTTCAGGCACTTATGCCCTTTATCGGATATATGCTCGGCAATACATTTGAGCAATACATTACCGAATTTGACCACTGGGTAGCATTTGTGCTTCTTGCCTACATTGGTATCAAAATGATAAGGGAAGCCTTTGAAAAAGACGATGAATGCGGTTGCTGCAAAGAAGAAAGCATAAACATTAAAGAGCTTTTTGTTCTTGCAGTTGCCACAAGCATTGATGCACTGGCAGTAGGTATAACATTTTCATTCTACCCCGATATCAATATCTTTGAAAGCATCACAGTTATTGGCATAACCACCTTTCTCCTCTCCTGGGGCGGAGTTATGGCGGGTAACAAATTCGGAAGCCGTTACAAGCAAAAAGCCGAGATTTCCGGCGGAATAATTCTTGTTCTTCTTGGCGCAAAAATTCTTTTTGAAGGGCTTGGTGTCCTTTGATGACAAAATGCAGCTTGTGTCCGCGAAGCTGCCACACAAACAGACATCTCGAAAACTTCGGCTACTGCGGAAGAACCGACAAAATCTACACAGCAAGAGCTGCTCTTCATCATTGGGAAGAGCCCTGTATTTCAGGCAGCGAGGGTTCGGGTACCGTGTTTTTTTCAGGGTGCAACCTTAAATGCATATACTGCCAGAATTCGGTTATTGCCCTTGGGAACCGCGGAAAAGAGACAACCATAGAAGAGCTTGCGGATATTTTTTTAAAGCTTCAGACTAAGAATGCCAACAACATCAATCTTGTCACTCCGACTCACTACATTCCGCAAATAAGAGAAGCTCTTATTCTTGCAAAGAATAAAGGGCTTTCAATACCTGTTGTCTATAACACCGGCGGCTATGAGCTGCCCGGGTCTCTTGACATTCTCTCAGACCTTGTGGACATCTATATGCCCGATTTTAAATACTGGACTGAAAAAACGGCACGGGAATATTCAAATGCTCCCGATTACCGTGAAAGAGCAATTGAGGCAATAGCAAAAATGAAAAGCCTTCAGAGTGAGTGCATTTATGACGAAAGAGGAATTATGCAAAAAGGTGTCATAGTCAGACATCTGCTACTTCCCGGCAAGGTTTATGAGGCAAAGCAGATTGTAAAGCATTTGTTCGACAATTACGGAAACACAATTGTTTACAGTCTTATGAGCCAGTACACTCCAATGAAGCATTTTGAAAAATTTCCCGAGCTTAACAGACGGGTAAGAAAAAAAGAATATGATTCCCTTGTGGATTTTTGTCTTGAGCTGGGCATTGAAAATGCCTATATTCAGGACGGCGAATCGGCTAAAGAAAGCTTTATACCCGATTTTGAATAAACAGTAAAGAGGTAATGTACAAATGAACGAATATTATGCAGGAGATTATGATGTTGCTGTTGTGGGCGGCGGTCACGCAGGCTGCGAGGCAGCTCTTGCGGCGGCAAGGCTTGGCGCAAAGACCATAATGTTTGTAATCAATATGGATACAGTTGCAAATATGGCGTGCAATCCGTGTATCGGCGGCACCGCAAAGGGGCACCTTGTCCGTGAGATTGATGCTCTTGGCGGCGAGATGGGTAAAAATGCCGACAAAACCTTTATCCAGTCCCGTATGCTCAACCGGGGCAAAGGACCTGCGGTATATTCTCTCCGTGTGCAGTCGGACAGAAGAAAATATTCCGACGAAATGAAACACACTCTCGAAAAAGAACCTAATCTTGACATAAAACAGGCAGAAATAATTGAAATAGGCTTTGGCGAAAACAACGAGGTCACCTCGGTGCTTACTCATTTTGGCGCACGCTACAATGTGAAGAGTGCAATAATTGCCACCGGAACCTACCTTAAAGGCAAGGTTATCGTGGGTGATGTGAGCTTTGAAAGCGGCCCCGACGGAGTTTTTCCGGCAAACAGTCTTTCGGCTTGTCTCAAAAACGCCGGAATTGAGCTTATGCGTTTTAAAACAGGAACTCCTGCCAGAATAAATAAAAACAGCATTGATTTTTCAAAAATGGAGCCTCAGGAGGGTGATGACGAAATTGTACCCTTCTCCTTTGAAAACACCGAAATCGGTGAAAATCAGGTTAAATGCTATCTCACCTACACCAATGAGGACACCCACAGAATCATCAAAGAAAATCTTCACCGCTCCCCTCTTTACAGCGGTATGATTGAGGGTGTGGGTCCGAGATATTGTCCGTCTATTGAAGACAAGGTTGTCCGTTTTGCCGACAAGCCCCGTCATCAGCTTTTTGTGGAGCCTATGGGTCTTTCCACCGACGAAATGTATATTCAGGGCTTTTCAACAAGTCTTCCCGAAGATGTTCAGCTCAAAATGATTCATTCAATAAAGGGTCTTGAAAATGCAAAAATGATGCGTACGGCATACGCAATAGAATATGACTGCTGTGATGCAACGGAGCTTTTTGCCACTCTGGAATTTAAAAATTATCCCGGTCTCTATGGTGCCGGACAGTTCAACGGAAGCTCAGGCTACGAAGAAGCCGCCGCTCAGGGACTTGTGGCAGGTGCAAACGCTGCTCTTAAAATTTTTGGCAGGGAGCCTCTTATTCTTGACCGAAGCGACAGCTACATCGGAACTCTTATTGATGACCTCACCGTAAAGGGAACAAAAGAACCCTACAGAATGATGACATCAAGAAGCGAATACCGTCTGATTCACCGTCAGGACAATGCAGACCTCCGCCTCACTCCAAAGGGCTATGAAATCGGACTTATTTCCGAGGAGCGCTATAATCGTTTCCTTGAAAAAAAAGCAATGGTTGAAGAAGAAATAAAGAGAGTTGAAAAAAAGGTTATTGCTCCCAGCAAAAAAACCGATGAATTTTTTGAAAAATATAATTCAACACCTATCAAAACAGGAGCAAAGCTTGGCGAGCTTCTGAGACGCCCCGAGCTTAACTATGAAATTCTTGCACCTCTCGATGATGACCGTCCCGACCTTCCTGCTGATGTAAGAGAGCAGGTGTATATTCAGATAAAATATGACGGCTACATTCAAAAACAGCTTGACCAGGTTGAAAAATACAAAAAGCTTGAATCGAAAATTATTCCTGACACCATAGACTATGACAAAATTGACGGCCTCAGAATTGAAGCCCGTCAGAAGCTTTCCAAAATAAGACCCAGAAGCGTGGGTCAGGCAAGCAGAATTTCGGGGGTTTCACCGGCTGATATGAATGTGCTTCTGATTTATCTTCAGATTAACAAATGAGGAGATTGTATGAGTATTATAACCGACATTTTAACCGCAAACGGAGCAACGGCTGAGTGTGCCGACAAATTTGACACCTACTACCGAATGCTTATTGAGTGGAACGAAAAAATAAATCTTACCGCCATCACCGAAGAAAGAGAAGCGGCATTAAAGCATTTTGTGGACTGTATAAGTGCTTTTAAAAGTGAAAAAATCAAGGCTGATTCAAAAATAATTGATGTTGGCACCGGAGCCGGATTTCCGGGACTGCCTCTTAAGATTTTCGACGAAAGTCTCAATGTCACCTTGATGGATTCTCTTAACAAAAGAATCAGCTTTTTAAACGAGGTAATAAATGCTCTTGATCTTGAAAACATTGAAACCGTTCATTCAAGAGCGGAGGACCTTGGCAAAAACAAGGATTACCGTGAGAAATATGACCTATGTATATCGAGAGCCGTTGCAAATCTTGCAACCCTTTCAGAGCTTTGTCTGCCCTTTGTAA
Organism: Clostridia bacterium; assembly: GCA_045592485.1. Taxonomy (GTDB): domain Bacteria; phylum Bacillota; class Clostridia; order UMGS1810; family UMGS1810; genus RGIG1828. The sequence continues at coordinate 16,515 of JAZNUS010000058.1, forward strand.
AGGTGGGCGGATATTTCATCAGCATGAAGGGGCCAAAAGCCCTCGATGAGCTTTCGGATGCAAAAAAAGCCATAAAGCTTATGGGCGGTGAATTTGAAGAAATCAAAAATTATGCCATTGATGAAACAGATTTTGACCACAATCTTGTGATAATAAAAAAAGTTTCATCAACACCTTCGAAATATCCCAGAAATGCTCCGAAACCTTCGAAAGAGCCCATCAGATAAACAAAAAATCACCCTGTCCCTTATATTTGAGGAACAGGGTGATTTTTTATTGTTTTCAGATATTTTAACATCCAATGAAGCTTGTTATTTGGTTCCGAAAATTCTGTCGCCTGCATCACCGAGACCGGGAACGATATATCCGTTTTCGTTGAGACATTCATCAACATTAGCACAATATATCTGAACATCGGGGTGAGCCTTCGACAAAGCGTCAATGCCCTCGGGAGCGGCAATGAGACATAGAAATTTGATGTGCTTTCCGCCATAGGATTTGATCTGACCGATGGCATCAATTGCCGAGCCGCCTGTTGCAAGCATGGGATCTACCACAACAATGAGTCTGTCGTCAATGTCGGGCGGAAGCTTGCAGTAATATTCATGGGGCTGAAGAGTTTCTTCATCACGGTACATTCCGATGTGCCCAACCTTTGCAGAGGGCACAAGATTGAGCATGCCGTTTACCATTCCGAGACCTGCTCTCAAAATGGGAACAATTGCAAGCTTTCTGCCTGCAAGCACATTCTTCCTTGTTTTCTGAATGGGTGTTTCAATTTCAACCTCTTCAAGGGGCAAATCTCTGAGTGCTTCATAGCACATCAGCATTGTGATTTCTTCAACCGATTCCCGAAACTCTTTGTTGGAGGTTTCTTTCTGTCTGAGTATTGTGGTTTTATGCTGAATAAGCGGATGGTCGAATATTGTTACTTTGCTCATTATATCATCTCCCGATAAAAATGTGTTTAAATTATTCGTCTTTTGCTTTTGACACAAGAAGATTTACTAAAATACCAAGGATAAGCGCACAAGCAATGGTTGTGATTTTAATCTGACCAAGCTGAAGCGACATTCCGCCGATACCTGTGATAAGGATTACAGATGCCACAAAAAGGTTTTTGTTGTTATTAAGATCAACATTCTGAAGCATTTTGAGACCGGAAACAGCAATGAAACCGTAGAGTGTTATACAAACACCACCCATAACACATGAGGGAATTGTAGCGAGGAATGTTACAAATGGAGCAACAAATGAGGCAACGATAGCAAGTATTGCTGTTGTGAAAATTGTCACTATAGAAGCATTTTTGGTTATTGCAACACAGCCCACACATTCACCATAGGTTGTGTTGGGGCATCCGCCAAAGAATGCACCAACCATTGAACCGATACCGTCACCGAGAAGTGTTCTGTGGAGACCGGGATCTTCAAGAAGATCTTTTTCAATGATTGAAGAAAGGTTTTTGTGGTCGGCAATGTGTTCTGCAAAAACAACAAACGCCACAGGAATGTATGCAACTGCAACTGTTGCAATGTATTCGGGAGTGAGGGCTTCAATTCCTTTAAATGCTTTAAGGAATGAGAAATCGGGATACCACTGCATATTCATAAAAATGCTAAAGTCAATTACCAAAAGATTTTCATTACCGGTTTTGATTCCGATTACGGTAAATATTGCAGCTACAAGATAACCTGCGAGAATACCAATGATGAAGGGAATAAGCTTTGTAAATTTTTTGCCGTAAACCGATGCAATGATAACAAAAAGAACTGTTACAACAGCACAGATAAATCCTACCCAGCCGTGGGCATTCATAACATAAACAGAATTGGCTGCATCATAGGCGGCAAATTTTAAAACATCGCCAACAGCATTTCCGGCAAGAGAGAGGCCGATGATTGCAACTGTGGGTCCGATAACAACTGCAGGCATGAGCTTGCTTATCCATTTAACGCCTGCAAATTTAACAATAATTGCAATTACAACATACACAAGGCCTGCAAATAATGCACCGATAAGGAGACCCAGATAACCGGCTTCAATGGAAGCGGCACCGGCAAAAGCTGCAAACATTGAGCCTATGAATGCAAAAGATGAGCCGAGGAAAACGGGACTTCTGAATTTTGTGAAAAGAAGATAGATGATTGTTCCCGCACCTGCACCAAAAAGAGCTGCAGACTGAGACATTCCGTTTCCTATGATTGAGGGTACTGCGATTGTTGCTGCCAGAATTGCGAGCAATTGCTGAAAAGCAAAAATAAGGATTTGCCCGAATTTTGGTTTGTCGTTTACATCGTAAACTAATTTCATTTTTAAACTTCCTCCTTGGTATAGATATTAATTACTCAAAGATGTCTTTGCACTTATAAAAAATATATCAAAAATAACAGTTTTTGTCAATAATAAATGCATTTTTTTTGTAGTTTTGAATATCATTAATAAGAGGTGTTTCAAATGTCCAAAAAATTCAAATCTTACATTGTATCAATTCTTATTGCACTGGCAGTAGGCGGACTTTCCGCACTTGCAACAAGGGGCTCAATGGACATCTATTCGGAAATCACAAAGCCTCCCCTTGCACCGCCGTCAATACTATTCCCTATTGTCTGGAGCATTTTATTTATACTTATGGGAATAAGCAGTGCAGGGATTTACGAAAAAATAAAATCGGGTCCGGTCAAATCCACAAATGCACTTACTGTTTATGCAGTGAATCTTGGGGTAAACTTTTTGTGGAGCATCATTTTTTTCAATCTTGAAGCATATCTTTTTGCCTTTGTGTGGCTACTTCTTCTGATTGCAATTATTATTACCATGATAATTGAATTCTATAAGATTGAGCCATGGACTGCATACCTTCAGATACCATATTTACTGTGGTGTATTTTTGCCGCATACCTCAATCTTGCTATATACATTCTTAACTAATGCACAAAAATCATACTTCTTTTTGTGAATAATGACAAAAAATTCAATGTGGAAGAAATTAGCACTTGTATTTCAGAAAAATAGTGGTATAATAAATCAGTAAACATTCCTCGTTAGCTCAGTCGGTAGAGCGCATGACTGTTAATCATGATGTCGCTGGTTCAAGCCCGGCACGGGGAGTAAAAAAAGACAGATCACATTTGTGTGGTCTGTCTTTTTTATTTTCACGCCTCACGCATTTTCGCAAAGGCTTTCTTTCGCACAAAAAGATATACTGCAAGATGCAGAATGATTACCACTATCCACGACAAGGGCCAGCAAAGGAAAAGCGTTTCGGTGGTGCGGTGAATGGGCAACACAAGGTTTACCCAAAGGATTCTGAATCCGCAGGCACCAATAAGCGAGTTTACGGCTCCGTGGGTTGAATAACCAAGACCGCGAAGGACCCCCGAAAGGCAGTCCATTATTCCGCACAAAAAGTACGGAAGCCCTGTGTAGATCATTCGGACAACGCCATATTCAATGGCTTCGGCAGAGTCGGTGATATAGATTGAAAGAAGCTGAGTTGCAAAAACAACAGACAAAACTCCCAGAACAAGACCCACAACAATTACCGAACATATTGTGGTGTACATGGATTTTTTGATTCGTGCTTCATTTTTTGCACCGTAGTTCTGACCCACCAGAGTGAGAGTTGCCTGATAAAATGCGTTCATGGCAGTATATACAAAGCCCTCAATGTTGGCTCCGGCGGCATTGCCTGCAATGGCAGCTTCGCCAAAGGAATTGACAGAAGACTGAATAACCGTGTTTGCCAAAGCAAACATCATGCTTTGAAGCCCTGCCGGAAGTCCCACTTTGAAAATATCGACAACATCATCCTTGTAAAGCCGTACCTTTTTGATAATCAGCTTATAGACAGAATCTGTACGAATCAGTGCAGCAACCACAACAGCAGCAGACAAATAGTTTGAAACTGCCGTTGCAATGGCAACACCTGCAACACCCATATGAAATCCTATTACAAGAATCAGGTTCAAAACAACATTTACAAGTCCCGATGCAGAAAGAATATAAAGAGGTCTTTTGGTGTCACCCACAGCACGGAGAATTGCCGCACCGAAGTTATAGACCATTGATGCGGGAATACCTGCAAAGTAGATTCGCATATACAAAACTGCACCCTCAAGAACTGCTCCTTCGGGAGTTGCCATAAGCACAAGAAGCTTTCTTGCAAAAACAAAGCCCACAAGCCCGGCAACAGTTCCCACAATGAGACCCAGAAGCATCGATGAATGAACAGCCTTGTGAACACCCTCATAGTCCCTTGCACCAAAGCGTCTGGACACAAGAACCGATGCACCGATTGAAATACCAATGGCGCCGTTTATAATTACGGTGCTGAGAGAGCCTGTTGCCCCCACCGATGCCATTGCCATGCTGCCTGCCCAGCGGCTTACAACAATAAGGTCTGCCGCATTATACAAAAGCTGCAACAGATTTCCGAGAACAAGGGGAATTACAAACAGAATCATATTTTTAAAAATAGGACCGTTTACCATATCGATTTCATATGAGCGATTTTTCATAGCTTCTGCCTCCCAACAGATTGCATTTTAATTATATCAAACTGCAAAATTTGTTTATATGGAAAAATTCCACATCTTTATGTAAAAAACACTGTTACACCAGCATAAAAATGAGGGGAATTGATATTGCCGAAAAAAGATGGGATATTACTGCCATACCTGCGGCATCGGTGGTATCTTTTCCAAGTGCCGCGGGGATTACAATGGTGTTAAGCCCAAGAGGCATTGCCAGTGAACACAAGGCACAAAGATAGGCAACCTCAGGCATATCAATAAATGATGCAACAAAAATAAATGCAAGGGGGAATAGTGCCAGTCTGATTACAGACACAATGTAGGTGCGGACATTGGCAAAGGTTATGCGAAGAGGCGTTGAAGAAACCACAATGCCCGTAAGGAGCATTGCAACAGAAGACATACAGCTTGCCGAATCGGAGACAAGCCTGCCGAGCCACGAGGGAAGAGTTATGCCTGAAATGCCGATTACAATACCTATTATCATTGCAACAAACATGGGATTTACAAAAGATTTCAGACTTTCCTTAAAGGTTTGCTTCTGTCCCGAATTTGCAATGAGAAGTCTCGGAACACCCCACAGATAAATGGCAATCCAGAGAGGCAGGGTGAAAATGAGATATGAGTCATAAATTTCAGGGAAAAGACTCAGCACCACGGCATAACCCATAAATCCGAAATTGGAAAAGGAAAGTCCGTAGGTGTAAATCTTCTGAATGTACCTGTCTTTTGTTATGAGCCTGGGAATCAGGATTGCAAGAGGAATCACAATAAGCTCAATTATTACACTTATCATTAAAATTTCGCCGTAGGAGCCAAGCTTATCGGTGGTAAAATTTGTTGCAAAGGTTCCGAAAACCGATGCAGGTATGAAAAGAATGTTTTCAAGCTTTGAAAGTGTTGCCGATGCCTTTTCGGGAAGAAGCTTCATTTTTGAAAAAACAAAGCCTATGATTATGAATCCGAAAAGAAACGCAATGTTGTTTAATGTTGATGTAAAAAGTGTCATGGTTTATCATTCTCCTGTTTATTTCATTATTTTCTTATACTCTCCGGGCGTACATTTAACAAATCGAAGAAATGTACGGTTGAAGCTGCGCACACTGACGAAGCCGCATTCGTAGGCTATTTCGGTACTTGTGAGCTTTCCCTTCAAAAGCATATTCTTTGCCTTTTCAACTCTGATTCCGTTCAGAAACTCAGTGAATGTGACATTAAGCTGATTTTTAAAAACCGAAGTCAGACTCCGTTTGCTTATGCCAAGCTCAGCCGATGCCATATCGAGAGTGACCCTCTCCCCTGTCTTTTTATAAATCCACTCCACAATGCTCTTTAGCTGATCGTTTTTCACAGGAGGTTGTGAACAGATGTGGGGAGATTCGGAAATAAATGCATAAAACAGTGCTTTGACATCTATGGAGTTTATACTTTCTTTTTCAAGAATAAGCCCGACAAAATCGGCGGTTACTTTGGAAATTTTAAATTTAGCCTTAGCAACCAACACTGAAGACGCCTCAAATGGTGAATTTTCGGTATCTTTTGCCTTGTCGTCCTTGAAAGGCGAGTAGCCTTCCTGCGTCCTCCGCACCAAAATCTCCTCAAAAATTCATCCATTTGAGGTCCGC
>JAZNUS010000059.1:0-15454 GCA_045592485.1 Clostridia bacterium
ATTTTTAACGCTCCACTAACCAATCAAATTCGCACAAGTGCTCTTTTCTTGGAGTGTCACTATCCCCTCATCCGTCAAGCAAGCTTGACACCTTCTCCACCAGGGAGAAGGCTTTCTCTCTGGTGCTAAACTCACCGCTAAACCCCAATTTAAAACTATTTCGAAAGGAATTTTATTATGGAAAACCTTATTAAAAAAGTTGCAGACAGTATGCTTTCAATTGAAAAAAGTCCATTTGAAGAACAATGCCCCATTTCTATTGTTGACATCAACAAATGGGAATGGGCACAGGGTGTGGGTCTCTACGGACTTTACCGTTACTATGAGGTTACAGGTGACAAAAAATATCTTGATTTTCTCAAAAAATGGTACAAAGACCGCATTTGTGAGGGTCTTCCCGAAAAGTGCGTAAACACCTGCGCGCCACTTCTTACTCTTTCGTTTATCTATGACGGAGAAAAGGAATATGAGGAGCTGATGAAGGAATGGGCAAGCTGGATTATGAATGATCTTGACAGAGTGGGCGAAAACGGCTTTGCACATTCCGGTTCAGGTGTTGTTTGTTATGACCAGCTTTGGGACGACACTCTGTTTATGTGTGTTCTCTTCCTTGCAAGAGCGGGTATAATCTTTAAAAATGACGAATGGCTTGAAGAAACAAAAAGACAGTTTCTTGTGCATCTTCGCTATCTCACCGATACCAAAACCGGACTTATGTTCCACGGCTGGACATTCAAAGACAGAGGCAATCTTGGCGGAGCACTCTGGGGCAGAGGAAATGCATGGATCACGGTTTGTATCCCTGACTATATCGACATTATGGGAGATAAGCTTGAACCCGGCATCAGAAACTATCTCACCGAAGTTCTCGGCACGCAGATAGAAGCTCTGAAAAAATTTCAGGCACCAAGCGGTATGTGGCACACACTCATAGACCACGCAGACAGCTACGAGGAGGCATCGGCTACAGCCGGATTCGGCTACGGTATTCACAAAGCCGTCCGTCTTGGATATGTGTCAGGGGAATACAGCGAATGTGCAAAAAAGGCTCTTGAAGGAATTAAAGCATGCATTGACGAAGACGGTGTTGTGGACAAAGTATCCTACGGAACCGGTCTTTCCTATGAGCTTGATTACTACAAAAAAATCCGTATTCAGCCCATGACCTACGGACAGGCACTGACCATTCTTTTTCTCAGTGAATCCATGAATGAAGGTGAACAATGATGATTGAAAAGCTTAAAAACTATTATCAGAATTACAATCCGGAAATAAAGGACAGTATGATTCTTTCTCAAATCCGTCCCCACACAAGACCTGTTGAAAAACTGACCGAATGCTGCAGCGGTGTAATTACAGCAAAGTATTACTTCGGAGCAAGATATTTTGACTGTATTGATGAAAGTTTCGCAAAAAATATGATTGCAGAGTTAAAAAAGCTTCAGATAACAGACGAAAGCTCTCCCCACTACGGTTGTGTGCGCTGGTACAGAGAAGAAACCTTCGTTACCGACTCGAACGGTGCATTTTTTGTGCTTTTGCCCCTTGCAATTGCCTACAAATTCTGCAAGAATAAAATGACCCAAGAAGAAATAAATGACATTGAAGAGATTCTTTCACGAGGGTCAAAATGGTTTTTACCCGAGCTTTCAAAAACCATTTTCTACACCAATAAAATCCTTAGTGACGGCGCAATTTCAACCCTTATTGCAAGCATAACAGGCGAAGGGACGGAAGAATGTCTGACCTTTTGGAGAAAATGGCTCGATTATGCCGAAACCCGTGGTATGGGTTGGGGCGAAAACACAAGCGATGTGTATAGTGCAATCATTCTTGATGCACTAAACCTTGCAATACTTACAATAGATGATGCTGAGCTTAAACAGCGCATCAAAAATATCCGCGAAACAATCATAGATTGTCTTGTTTACCACGGTGGCAAACCAATGGTTCCTTCAATCAGAACCTACAATTTCGGAGCTGACGACAAATGGGAAACAGGCGGATATGTTTACAACGCTATGGTTCTCGGCAAAAATGAAAATGCCCTTATGAGTGCAATGTCTGTAATCATTGCCCTGGAATCTGAAATGATTATCCCGAAAGCAAATGAGCAGAACAATTTCAGGAAAGAGAAAATTTTTGACTCCTCAGTTGCATTCACCTGGAAAGGCAACGGAATTAGACTTGGAACAGTGTCACAGTTCCCTGTTATGAAAAACTGTTATCAAAGAGACGGTTGGGGGCTCGGCTGGCAAAGCATGCCTGCATGTGTCCTTGTTGAAGACAAAGGAATTGTATTTCTCAGGGAAAGAGTTGAAATCGGTAAAGTTACCCGTTCTCACCCTGCTGTCAACAAGCATAATGCATTTTTGTCAACAAGACTATTTGAGGACGGAACTCTCAAAACCGTAATGACAAATTCAGCTCAGAATGATAACATTGCAATTGTATCAAGAGGCATCAACAAGCTTGGCAACACCGCTTCCGCAATTTATGACGAATGGTGTGTTCCCAAAAAGCATAACGGCATTTGCTTAGTTGAGGTCAATAACAAAAAGTGGTACATAATATCTTATGACAAGTGTGCTGTTGCACTTTGTCACCTTGGCGGATTTGCCCACGGATATTCAGAAAGAGGCGAAACAGAAATCACACTTGGCAAGAACGGAATTTTTGACACTGTTTCTGCAGTGCTTTACAAAGGCGACCAAAAGATGCTTTGCGATGAAAGACTTGAAAGCACCTGGATTGTGATTGCATTTGAGGACAAAACCGGAATTGAAGAAACTTTGGCTCAGGTTGAAATTACAGACGAAAAGCTTCTTAACATTTATGAAGCCGAAGGTGAATATAACAAACAGAGAAAAATCACCTGTAAATTAAACAACTGCAAAACCGAGATTTTGATTTCTCCCGATTCATACATATCCTGATTCAGACTGACAATAAAATAACAAGATAAAGAACTACAACAAACATTCATAATGTACCGGTTGTAGTTCTTTATTTTACAAAATCTTAATATAACACTACTTTTTGCTTTTTTTGTGTAATATAAATTATTTACATTTTAACTATCTTCTGATAAAATCAAATAAATGCAAATACCACATGGAGGGATTTGAAATGAATAAATATTTTGGAATTGACTGCGAAAAACAAAAAGAGAAGCTCCTAAACAGCGAAGCGGCAAAGCCTCTTATTGAAAACACAATAAAAAGAGCAGACCTTGCACTTGAAAAAACCTACGAACCTTTAAAAATAAGTGATTATATGCTCCACGATGAAACCGGTGACAGAAGAACTTTTGAAAAACCGTATTTTGAACGCCGTAATGACTGTTCTCATATGGCAATTGCATATTGGCTTACGGGTGACGAAAAATATTTCAAACCCCTCACCGATATGATTTTTATGATTTGCGACGAATATACATGGTGTCTGCCTGCACATGTAAAGGCTATTTCAGAGCCTGCAAAAGTTTCGGAAATAATTGAAGCTGTAGACCTTTTTGCTTCGGAAACAAGCAGAATGCTTACAGATATCGCAATTATTCTTGACGGAAAACTACCGTGGTATGTAACCGAAAGAATTGAACTTGAAGTAAAACGCCGTGTAATCACATCTCTTGTAAAAAGAGATTTCTGGTGGCTTACCGCAGAATCAAACTGGGCGGCAGTATGCTCCGGCGGTGTTTCTGTTCCTGTTTTAACATATGCAACCGAAGAAGAAAAAGAAATAATCCTTCCAAAACTCTATGGTGCAATTGAATCATTCCTCAAAAGCTTCGGCGATGACGGATGTTGCAGAGAAGGTTTTTCATACTGGAACTACGGTTTTGAATATTTCCTTATTTTTGCCCGTGCAATTCTTCACTACACAAATGGTGAAACCAACTACTTTGAAAGAGAGCTTGTCAAAAAAATTGCTCTTTTCCCTCAAAATGTAATAATGAGCGAAAACAAAGTTTTAAGCTTTTCAGACTGCACATCAAATTTCGTATTCAGTCCCGGTGTTATGAGTTTTCTTAAAGAAATGTATCCCGATGAATTTTTGCGCCCCGATTTGTCAAAAGGCACAAGAAATGGCAATGTATTTTCTGTGAAAGAACTCTTGTGGTTTGACCCATGCTATAAAGCAGATACCTTTACAAAAGACACTGTGTACTACGAAGGTGCACAGTGGTACATAAAAAAATGTGACAAATTCAGTTTTGCGGCAAAAGGCGGTCACAATGCTGAACCTCACAATCACAATGACATAGGAAGCTTTATGATTGTCACAAGTGATGACAAAACACCTCTTGACGACTTCGGATGCGGAGAATACACCAAATTTTATTTTATGAGAGCTCACAGATACAATATGCTTGTTAATGCTTCCTGGGGACATTCTCTGCCAATAATTAACGGAAAAGCTCAGGAATGGGGTTTGGAACACTGTGCAAAAAATACCGCTTACGATGAAAATTTTTTTGAACTTGATATTGAAGGTGCATATGAAGAAGAACTCATCAGCAAAATCCACAGAAGATTTGATGTTAATACTGACACCGTAATCCTCACAGACACATTCGAATATTCAGAAAACACAGAAACAATAACCGAAAGATTTGTAAGTTCCATAAAACCTGAAATCAAAGACGGTGTTGTTGACCTTGAAGGCACAAAAATATTATTCGACAAAGAAAAATATAGCGCAAGATACTCTGAAGAAAGTTACAAAGCACACGACAGCAGCGGAACAGTCACACCTTGTTATTTCATAGATTTTGTTTCAAAAGACGAAAGAGAAAGTGTGTTCAGATTTGAGATAAAACCAAATATGTAAAAAAGGAGTGAAAAATATGCTAAATCTCGAAAAACACCCATATTTTGAAAAATTTATTGACCCTGCAACCGGAGTAAAAAGCTACATTCTTAAAGAAAAAGTTGCAAAGCTTCAACTCAATTTCTATTTCACGGAAATGGGGCTTACATATGACAACAAATATATGTGGTTCAAGTGCATTGATTGGCCCGCTCAAAATCGTCATCTCGGTGTTATGAGTATGGATCCTGATAATCCATTTATTCGCAAATTTACAGGGGCAAGTATGAACTCAAGTGAACCGAATATTATCCCCGGAACCCACGATGCACTTGTGGCAATTGATAATTCGGTCTACCGATTTGATGTTAGCGGTAACTGCGAAAAAGTGCTTGAAGTTGGAAGTGATATTATACGAGGACGGCGAATTGACCGGATTTCCACACATCTTAGCATAAACAGCGATAACGAGCTTATGCTTCTTGACATGAGAATAGGCGAAAAAACATATATAGCAACAGGCAACCTCAACACGGGCGAAGTTAAGATGATTCACAAATTTATCAAAAATTACAATCACTCACAGTTCTGCCCTACCGACCCCAAGCTCTTCCTGATTGATCAGGATTGGGAAATAGACCCGGTTACCGGTGAAAGATTTGATGTTGACCAGAGAATGTGGCTTATGGACACAGAGGGAACAAGACTTGAAAACGTTCTCCCCGGAAACTGGTTCAGACATAACAATTCAATAATATGTCACGATTTTTGGTCGAAAGATGGATATCTTTGCTGGCCTGATCTTTTGGACAGCGTGTGTGAGTACAACATCGAAACCAAAGAGGTGACAAGCGTGTGGAATCACTCAATATGCCATGCTCACACCAACGAAAGAATTTTATGGGTTGGAGACGATTCACCATATGCATGGGACAAACGCCCTTGCCGCGTTGTTTTTTTTGACAGAGAATCGGGCAAAGAAATTGATATTTTCTCCGCACTCCCCAAACCCAACTACAAATCAACTTCGGTTTATCACCTTGATCCCCACCCCGCATTTACTCCCGACAACAAATACATCATCTCAACCGTAACAGTAAGAAATGGCGAGGTGGATGTTGCCATAACTCCTGTCGAACCGCTTTTAGAGCTTTGCAGAGAAAAAGGATTAGACGCAAGTTTGATTACAGAGAAAGGCGGTACATTAATATGACCGATTACAAAGGTTGGGCAAACGAAATATGGCAGAAATGTCAGCCAAAGGTTACAAAAACCGCAGAAAGACTTGGCGGTTCATATCCCTACTCCACAGAAAGAGGAAAATATCAACAGGCAAGACACATATCCTGGTGGACAAATTCATTCTGGTGCGGAATGCTCTGGCTTATGTATGAAGAAACAAGGGATGAGCGGTTCAAACAATGGGCAAACGAATATGAAGACGAGCTAAACACCCTCTTTGCATCACCCGAAAAGCTCGACCACGATGTTGGCTTTATGTGGCTTTATGCATCGGTTAAAAACTTCGAGCTCACAGGAAATGAGCAGTCTAAAAAATATGCATATCTTGCGGCAAACACCCTTGCTTCAAGATATAACATCAAAGGCGGCTACATCAGAGCCTGGAACGGCAGAGACAGTGAAGATTCCAGAAAAAGAATCGGATGGGCAATCATTGACTGTATGATGAACATTCCCCTGCTCTATTGGGCAAGCAAAGAATATGACGATGACAGATTCAAATATATTGGCGTTGCATTTGCCGACAAGGTTCTTGAAAACTTCATAAGACCCGACGGCAGTGTGTGTCACATTGTTGAATTCAATACCGAAACCGGAGATTTCGTGAAAAGCTACGGCGGACAGGGCTACGCCGAAGGCTCTTCATGGTCAAGAGGTCAGGCATGGGCAATCAACGGATTTGCTCAGAGCTACGCGTGGACAGGTGACAAGAGATACCTTGACGCAGCAAAAAGAGTTGCCAATTATTTTATTGCTTCCTGTTCAATTGACCCCGTTCCAAAGTGTGATTTTCGTCAGCCCGAAGATGCTGTAGCTTATGACAGCTCGGCTGCTGCAATTGCCGCAAGTGGCATGGTTGATATTGCAAATGCTTCACAAGGACTTGAAAAAGAGATATATTTAAATGCCGCAGTCAATCTCATAAAAGCACTTGACGAAAGATGCTGTCCCTGGGACGACCCGGAAGATGAAGCTTTGGTTAATTTCGGAATGGAGCATTTCAACAACGGTCAGAAGCCTCTTATCTACGGTGATTATTACTTCCTTGAAGCAATTCTCAAAATTAAAAATATGTGATTTAAACAAAAAGCAAGAAGCCGGAATACTTCGTTTTTGGCTTCTTGCTTTTTTATTTATGCCTTTTTTACGGGAATACGGGTTTTCTTTGAAACCAAGTCAATCCATTCCTTCACTTTTTCTTCCTCCGGGAATGTAAGACCATCAAGCACATATTCCCTGCCAAGACTTTGGGCTTTTCCGCTTCCGAGAGGATGGTAGGGCTCAATGTTTATTTCAAGGACATTTTCAAGTTCATTTGCTATCTCCGCAATTGCCCGAAAATGCTCCGTTGTGTCATTGATTGAGGGTATAACGGGACAACGCAGAATAATATCCTTTCCTATGGAATCAAGCAGTTTGAGATTAGACAGAATAAGTTCGTTATCCACTCCCGTATGTTCTTTGTGCTTTTCACCGCCTGTTATTTTATAGTCATAAAGAAAAAGGTCTGTATAGGGTGCTATTTCGCGAAAATGCTCTTCTTTGGCAAATCCACAGGTTTCCATTGCTGTGTGCAGACCGTTTCCCTTGAAAGACTTCATAAGCTCAAGGGAAAATTCGAACTGTGCCATTGGCTCACCGCCCGAAAGAGTTACACCGCCGTTTGATGTTTCATAAAATGCCTTATCTTTCATAACCTCAGTCACAACTTCGTCCACACTCATTTCTTTTCCTGCAATTTCAAGAACCGATGCCGGGCATATATCTTCACACTTACCGCAGAGCGTGCAATTATCTCTTTTAAAAATGTGCTTCCCGTCTTCAAAAACATGAAGTCCTTCGGGGCAAACTGATGCACATTTCATACACCCCACGCACTTTGGTTCGTTATACATCATTTCTCGGACAAAGGCGTTTGATTCGGGGTTATGACACCATATGCACCGAAGCGGACAGCCTTTCATAAACACAGTTGTGCGTATTCCGGGACCATCGTTTAAAGAAAATTTCTGAATATTAAATATTATGCCGTTTCTCATATGTTCACCTTTTGCTTAAATTTCATATTGTTTACTGCACACTCACAAAACAACTACCTTGTTGCAATTCTTCCGATTCTTTCAAGCTCTTCTCTTATTTTTATATTCTGAGGACAGTTACTTTCACATTTTCCGCATTTGATACATGCTTCGATTTTTTCAACGAAAGGAGCAAACTGTTTTTTCGCTTCGGTGCGCGATATTTTTGCCCCCATAAGCTCATTATATATTGAAAACAGCTTCGAAACGGGAACATCTTTGGGACACACCTCACCGCAGTAGTTACATTTTGTGCAGGGAAGTTGTTTTATTTTTCTTATTATCGCCCGAACCTTTTCAAGAACCTCAACTTCTTTTTCGTCCACAGCTTTAAAATCTGTAAATGTTTTTATGTTGTCATTCATCATTTCAGTGTTGCCCATGCCGGAAAGTACCATAAAAACTTCGGGGAAGCTTGCGGCATAACGGAGAGCATATGAGGCATGACTTGCGTCTCCGAGCTGACCGATAACCTCTGACGCCTCATTGGGGAGATTTGCAAGCGTTCCGCCCTTTACAGGCTCCATTACTATTATCTTTTTACCGTGCTTTACGGCAACATCATAGCAAGCCTTACTCTGAACAGATGGGTCATCATAATCAAGATAATTAATCTGAAGCTGAACAACTTCAATGCAGGGCTGTTCTGTGAGTATCTTATCCAAAACCTCTGCCGTATCGTGAAAAGACATTCCTATGTGTTTTATTTTTCCCTGTTCTTTAAGTTTTTTCACTGTTTCAAAGGTTTTGCACTTTTTATGTTTTTCATATAAATCACTGCACATTGCATGAAAAAGATAAAAATCAAAATATTCAACACCGCAAAGCTCAAGCTGGCTTTCAAAGAGGGGAATAACATCTTCCTCTTTTTCAAAATACCAGCCGGAAAGCTTGTTGGCAAGAACAAAATCTTCTCTTTTGTATCTTGATGAAAGACAATCACGGATTGCAGTTTCACTTTTACCGTCAATGTAGCCGTGGGCAGTGTCGAAATAGTTGAAGCCTGCATTTATGAATGCATCTGTCATACGGCAAAATTCTTCCTTGTCAACTTCATTATCAATCATCTTAAGTCGCATACAGCCAAAGCCGAGCATTCCTTTTATTTTGTTGTCAGGCATTTTTATCACTCCGTTTATAAATAACACAAAATAAAACTGTTTAAGTGTATAATACTGATTATAACATTTCAACTAAAAAAAATCAACATTAAAAGCATCTTTGGCTATTATAGCGCGTTCAAGTATTAATTATAATAATTCTGTCCAAAAAACCATTGACAAATTACCGTCATTGTTTATAATAAAACTATGCAATGATTGCTCTTGTGAAGGGAATGATTTGAAATGACCTACAATCTCGGAAACGACCGTCATCTCTGTTGGGATGATATGCTCATTGATGAAAAAAACAGCGCGGAAATTGTTATGCATCATCCTGAAAAAAAGGAGCTTGCTCTTGTGTGCAATAAAGAGTGGGAAGGTATTCACAACGGCTATGCACGCATAATGAAAACCGATGATGAATACCGGTTGTATTACCGCGCAAGCTCAGATGTTTGCGATGTTGACGGAAAATGGAAAAGGGTTCTTGCTCCGGCTTTCTGTCTGGCAGTGAGCACTGACGGAAAAACCTTTAAACACCCCAAACTGGGCATACACAACATCAACGGCACGGACAACAATATCGTTCATTTTGAAAATAAATATGTTGACAACTTCTCGATTTTCTATGATGAAAACCCGGATTGTCCTCCCAATGAGAAATACAAAGCCTTAAAGCTTGCTCCCGTAAACAACGAAGCAAAGCTTTTTCTTCACACAAGCCCCGACGGAATCCATTTTACCGAAGAAGGAAGAATCCTCGATCTTCACGGTGATTTTGATTCCTACAATGTTATGATGTGGGACAAGGAAACCCGGCAGTATTTTGTGTTCTACAGAGGTGTTCACCCTCCGAAATATTCGGAATACAAAAACAAGGCAAAGGATATTTACAAAATGGACGGTGATGCCGACGAAATAAGAGACATCAGAGTTGCCACATCAAAGGATTTTGTAAATTTTGAAGAACACGGCAGAATTAATTTTATTGACGACGATGTAGAGGAAGACATTCAGTATTACACAAATCAGATTATCAAATATCCAAGAGCCAAAGATATGTTCATAGGCATTCCCTCACGATATATCGACAGAAGAGCTGATGCAAAAAACTTTGAACAGATGCCAATGTGGGGAAAACGGCAGGTTATTATCGAGGGCTACGGCAGAGGGGGACTGGCTGTAACCGACTCTATTGTGATGACCTCCCGTGACGGATTTAATTTCAGGCGTACAGACGAAGCCTTTTTTACTCCGGGTATTGAAAACGACATTAACTGGTGGTACGGAGATGCTTTTTTTGCCTATGGTATGGAGGAAACAGAATCCGACATTCCCGGTGCTCCGACAGAGCTTTCTCTCTACATGGGCGAAGGTTACCGTATGCAAAGCGTAAATTTCAGACGCTACACAATGAGACTTGACGGTTTCTTCTCCTGGTATGGAAAATACAAGGGCGGAGAAATCATTACAAAACCGTTTACCTTTGAAGGAAATGAGCTTGAAATAAACTTTGCAACTGCAGCCTACGGCGGTTTGAAAATTACAGTGTGCGACGAAAATAAAAATGAGCTTGACGGCTACAAAAGCATTTTTCTCTTTGGTGACAGTGTGGACAGAAGGGTGGAATTTGAAAAACCCCTTTCCAAACTTGCAGGCATGCCGGTGAGACTCAAAATAGAATTTAAAGATGCTCATCTCTATTCATTTAAATTTAATTAAGAGGATTAAATTATGATAAACATAAAAGCCATAGATATGCACTGTCATATGAACACAGGCTCCCCATCTGACGGCAAGGCAGACCTTTGGAAAAACATTCATTTTGCCGAATATGATGTAATAAAAAAATTGTCCGATGCCGCAGGAATTGAAAAAAGCTTTTTTTCAACATTTGGTTCACTCTATGACACAAATGAAACAGAAAAAGAGAACGAATATCTCTTTAAGCTTTCGTCAGAAAAAGATGATATTTATCAGTGGGTGGTCATTGACCCGAGAAACGACAGAACCCTCGAGCAGGCAAACAAAATGCTTCACACAAGAAAATGTGTGGGAATAAAGCTTCATCCGGGGATGCACAAATATGCTCTTGAGGAATTTGGTGACAAGATTTTTTCATTTGCATCGGACCACAAGGCAATTGTGCTGATACACCCCGAAAAGGATGCGGACTACATACTGCCCTTTGCCGACAAATATGCCGATGTTAAATTTATCATGGCACATATGGACAAAATGGATTATGACAGAGCACTTTCGGGAAGCCGTCACGGAAATGTTTACACGGACACCTCGGGCTCTATGAGCGTGCTGAACTATGTTATAGAATACTATGTCAACAAATTCGGTTCTGACAAAATTCTCTTCGGAACGGACACCTATGCTCCGGGTTTTCATCGTGGGCGAATTGAATATGCACTGATTCCCGACGAAGATAAGAAAAAAATTCTCAGATATAATGCAGAAAAGCTTTTTGAAAAGATTTTGTGATTCAATTGAAAAATAACAATCTGTAACAAACCAAATGGCGTTATCTCTCTGAATAAATGAGACAACGCCATTTCTTTTACTTTATTTCACTGTCAGAACTACCTTGCCGACATTTTGCCCCTTATACAAAATATCATGTGCCGCCTCTGCCTCTGTTATGGGAAGAACAGCATGGATTGTGGGTTTAACCTCTCCTGTTTCAATTTTGGGGAACACTTTTTCGACAAGTTCCGAAAGAATCTGTGCTTTAACTTCGGGAGTTCTTGAGCGAAGTGTACTTCCGATTATGCGGACATTGCGCACATAGATGTTTTTGAGGTCAATTTCGGTTTTCTGACCTGCAAGTGCCGCAATCATAATCCATCGTGCACCGTGGGTGAGATAGTGAATGCATTTGCCCATTATTTCACCGCCAAGGCAGTCGATTGCCACATCAACAGATGTGCCCTTTTCAAGCTCTTCCTTCAGAACCTCTGAAATGTCCTCTTTGGTTGTTACAACAACTCTGTCGGCATTGAGATGCTTTATGGAATCAGCTATATCCTCTGTTAAAACCGTTGTGATTACCCTTGCACCAAAGGCTTTTGCCATTGGAATTATAACACTTGCAAGGCCTGATGCACCTGCGTTCATAAGGAGTGTGTTGCCCTCTTTAAGACCGCCCTCCATAAAAAGGTTGAGGTATGCTGTGGCAAAGGCTTCGGGAATTCCCGCCGCTTCTACCATTGAACAGTTATCAGGAACCGGCATAAGCATGTCATACTTCACTGCAACATACTCGGCATAGCCACCGCCGCCAAGGAGTGCACATACCTTGTCTCCGATTTTCCACGAAGATTTTGCTTTAGCTTCTTCTCCCATTTCAACAATTACACCGGCAATTTCAAGCCCCATCCATTCCGGGCATCCCGGAGGGGGCGGGTAGTCGCCTTCACGCTGCATAAGGTCGGCTCGGTTGAGAGCCGCCGCATGAATTTCGACAAGAACCTCTTCGGATTTTATCACAGGATTTGGAACATCGTCCCATCTTAAACTTCTGTCATCATTCACAAGTATTGCTTTCATTTAAAATTCTCCTTTTTCTTTTATGGATTTAATCACTTAAATAGTTTCAAATTCTTAATTTATAATTTTTATTAAAATCCCATATCATCTCTTATTGCTTTTGCAACAGAAAAAAGCGGTTGTGTGGGTGTTGAACGGGCGTAATGCTCATAAACACAAAGACACATGCAGCATCCCAGCTTCATACCCATTCTTCGGTGAATTGAACATTCGCCCCCCGACAAAAAGAGGAAGGGCGCGCCAAGCTCTCTTTTTAAAAGGTCGGTTATCTTAAGATTTTCAAGCTGCTGTTCCATGTTGCCGGCACCGGTTACAATCTTTATTATGTCGGCACCACGGCGTTTTTGCTCAAGGGCAATTTCAAGAACTCTTTCTGCCGGAGTGTATTTTAAAACATGAGATGACATAAGCACCTCTGCTCCCTTTTGATGAAACTCATCTATGTAGGCAATCTGTTTTTCAATTGCTTTGGGATTATCGGTAAGCTCATCGGGGTGCTTTGAGAACATATCACCCATAACATCACAAAGCGTCGCTCCGCATTCGGCATAGGAGAGCATTTCTTTTGCAAGAATTTCATCACTTTTGCCGACATTTGAACCGCCTCTGTAGTTTGTGATGTAAATAGGTTTTTCCTTCATTTCTCCAAACACTCTTTTTATGGTGTCAGTGTTCTGATATTGGCTTTCAAAGGATTCTATCTGAAGACCAAATGCCTCAACACCAACTGACACTCCGTTCCTGATTGCTCCGATGGCGAGATCGGGGGTGTTATACTGAAGCATTGCGGTGAGAAGGGGTTTTTCGTGGTTTAAAAAGGTTTTTTTCATTTCAGTTCCACCTTCCCATAGCATTTCGACCACCGTCTATCATTATGTTTTCACCGTTTATGAACTGCCCTTTTTCGGAAGCAATGAAAAGACAAAGGTCAATAATTTCCTGTGGCTCTGCCGCTCTGCCGAGAAGGGTTTTCATGTTTGCCATATTTGCTCTTGTGAGAACAGGCCCCGGCGAAACACAAACACAGCGGATTCCGTGACCTGCACCGTATTGAGCAATGGATTTTGTGAGACCGTACATGAGTCCTGCTTTTGCCACAGGATAGTCCATGCCCTGACCGGAACCCTCGGCACCGGTGATTGAACCGATGTTAATGATAAGACCGCTGCCCTGCTTTTTCATCTGACCGAGAACTGCGTGGGCAAAATAAAACGGACCTTTGAGATTGACATCGAGACTCCAGTCGAAAACCTCAATTGGCACTTCGGTAAAATCAAGATTGCCGTCAACCTTTTGCATTCTTCTGCCGTAGCCTCCGGCAAAATTTGCAACAATGTCTATTGAACCAAAGGTTTCGAGTGCTTTGTCTCTCACTGCACATATTTCCTCATAGCTTCGGACATCACAAACAAGACCGATTGCCCTGCCCTGTCCTTTTTGGTTGATTTCATCCACGCATTTGTCGAGGGCTTCCTTGTTGACATCGCAAAGGACAACATTTCCGCCAAGGGAAGCAAAATTCTCGGCAAAAAGAAGCCCCATGCCCGATGCAGCACCTGTTGAAATTGCAGTTTTATTTGAAAAATCCATTTTATCACATCCTGTATATATTTTTGTTCATTATATATTATGCCTTAATTTTTTACAATAATGAAAACGATACAGATTTGATGTTTTTGATATTTTAAACGCAAAATTCTTGATTTTTAATGCATAAAATGTTATAATTTAAGAAAAACGAAATGATGTGATACAATGGAAAAGCTAAAGAACGCAACAGTAATAAACATAGATGGCGTGTTTACCATAAAATCCCAAAAAGGCAGACAGGAGGAAATGAAAAACAGACAGTGTTACGGAATTTCCTTTTGTCTCGGGGGACAGATTACATATGTTCACAAGGGCAAAGAATTTGTTTCGGACAAAAATCATGCTGTCATTTTGCCAATGGGTGAAAGCTACACTGTTCTGGGAGACAAAACGGGTCTTTTTCCACTTGTGAATTTTTCAACAGTGGAGTTTTTGTGCCACACTTTCAAAATTATACCCATTGACAATGTAAATGATTTTATGAATGATTTTGAGAAGCTTAAAAATCTTTATATTTTGAAAAACAATCGGGCAAAAATGATGAGTGTGCTCTACGACATAATTGCAAAGCTCACCTCAAAGAATGAGGGAAACAAAACCCTCATTCCGGCAATAAGATTTATTGAAAAAAATTACGGTAATTCAGACATTACAAACACTTTGCTTGCCGAAAAATGCAACATCAGCGAGGTGTATCTCAGAAAGCTTTTTTTGAAAAATTTTAACACGACACCAAAGCAATATATTATGGACATTCGCATCAGCAGGGCAAAACAGCTTCTTTCGGAAGGACGACTTAAAATAAATGCGGTTTGTGAGATGTGCGGATTTTCAAATCCCTATCATTTTTCAAGATATTTCAAAGAAAAAACAGGGCTTACCCCGACTGAATATATGAAAGAAAATATGACACATAAGATTTGATTGTGTAAATTGGGGTTTATCGCTCTGTTTTGCGTTAGTGTGTGAGCCTTCTCCCTGGTGGAGAAGGTGTCAAGCTTGCTTGACGGATGAGGGGATAGTGACACTCCAAGAAAAGAGCACTTGTGCGAATTTGATTGGTTAGTGGAG
>JAZNUS010000060.1:0-18778 GCA_045592485.1 Clostridia bacterium
GTGTTTTTGCGGCAATGTAAGGCAAAAACGCAGCTAATGCTGACGCATTTGCGAGTATTTTAACGATGCAGTGGCGTAAAAACACGCACCCAAAACGGGTTCGGATACTAACGCAACTGCTTAGCCTGACAGGAGCTATCCGAACCTGATTTTAAACGGAAGATTTTCGCTTGAACTTCGTTAAAATGCTCGCAAATTCGTCAAGGATTCACTGTGCTTTTGCCTTGTTCAATCAAAAATCTTCACGCTTAAAATTCCCTGACCTTAAAGACAAGGATTTTTGAGTAGGTTTTGGTGCGGAGGACGACGGAAGGCTGCCGCCTTTCGAGGACGACAAACCAAAAAATGCCCAAAATACTGTCTTTAAGGCAGGTTCGGATAACTTCTGTCAGGCTATAGGGAACTGCATTTCTATAAAGTAAAAACTTTGATTATATTGCCGTGCAAATTTTTTTGAAAAGCTTAGCTTTTCAAAATGCACATGGCTTAAGAAAAAATGAAATTGCTTGAGGGCAGTAAACTGTCGCATAAGATATTTGTATTGAAAAAAACAATATATTGTGGTAAAATAATACAAAAGCACAAATCATTATGCAAAAAAGGAAGGTTGTTGGTACCATGAAAAAATCTGAAAAAATAATAAGCTTGCTGATTATTGCACTTATGGCAGTGCAAATGCTGACAGTTTCAGTTTTTGCACAGTCGCTCGAAGCTTACTGGGGACCGGATTTCCCTGATGAAGACTATTGCTTTGGCACGGGTGAGGCGGTATTCTGGCAGAAATCAGACATAACCAATTTTGAATTTAAACTTTTTAAAAACAATCAGGAGGTTTATTCAAAAAGGGTGGAGGAAGGTCTCTGGGAAGATGGAATCGATGGAGAGTGGTACAATGAGTATCTTTTCCTTCCTCAATTCAGCGAAAACGGAAGCGGTTCATACCATTTCACCGTTTCTTCCCTGACAAATGACAAGGGTTATATCGATGATGAGGAAATTATTGAAACGGCTAAAAGCGGCACTTTCAGCTACACAAAACCATCTGACGCTGTTTCCATTCCCAAAATTGTTTCCAATAAAGACGGTATTGTTGACTGGGAAAAGACCGATGACAACACCGGCGGTTATATGTATGACCTTGAAATTGATTATGGCACAGAGGTCTATGATCCTGATTATGTGGAAACCTACTGCTTTGACGAAGAAGAGTGGAGTGCATATGATGTTGCAAATCTGATGGATTTTCTGGAATATATGGACGAAAATTACGACGGCAGATTTCCAATTTCCAATGCCAAAGTAAAAATCCGTGTTCGTGCTATGCCCTACGACATCACCGAATATAACCCAAGCCCCTATACAGACTGGTACACCATAGACTGCGACTTCTCAGAAGGCGGCACAGATGAGGAAAAGCCTCTAGACAGAACCGTTGTATCGGAGTCTTATTACAAGGCTGCAAAGGTTTGCTATGACCTTGGGCTTATCAGTGACATTTATGAAAGCTACAACAAAAATGTTACCAGAGGCGAGCTTGCCGAAATATTCACAAAAATGCTCGGTATGGAAGAAATTGCCGAAACCTTAAAAGACAGAGAGCGTTTCAGCGATGTTGAATCAGGAACCGTGCTTTGCGGATATGTTAATGCAATGTGCAACCAGGGCATTATGGCGGCTATGTCTGGTTCAACCTTTGAACCCGAAACGGAAGAAAAATATGAAAACATCTGCAAAATGATTGTTTCCGTGCTTGGATACGCTCCCTATGCACAAGAAAGGGGTGGCTATCCCCAGGGTTATATTTCAACTGCTGCCTCCACAGGAATGACAAAAGGCGTTATTGTGTCTGTGGGATCTTCCATAACAAAAGAGCAGATGGCACAGATTGTATATAATAGCCTGTCCATCGGCATAATGGAACAGACCGGTTGGGGCTCAAATGCAATCTACGAAGTGACAAAAGACACCTTGCTCTACAGATTGGGACTGTCAAAATTCAATGGTGATGTTACCTTTGCAGAGGACAATAAGGCGGCGTTGTCCGGATTTATATATAATGACGACAATCTTGAAGGCGTAAAATATTCTGAAAATGAAGCGGTTATTGTCGACAATGATATAAAAGACTATGAAAAAACATCAATGGAATTGTACCTTAATGGTAAGGAAATACTATGCGGTTTTGAATACACCGGAGTGGTGATTATCGGAAATAACGGAGAAACCGAAACCACATCACGCATTATTCCCATTGAAATCTATTCCTACGGTGATGTCTACACTACATACCGAATCGGAACCACAGGAGCCTATAAGCCCATTCCGGCAGGGGCAGTCTCCTGTCTTATAGGTGAAAATCATGGAAATCACAATATTACCGTTTATGCGGCAAATGATGATGAATCAATTGTCACATCAAAAAGAATCACAATTTCTCACAACAATATGCATACCGCTACCTTTGTTGTGAATGGTCAGGTTTATGAGAAAAAGGAAATAGGCTGCGGCAAAAAGATTTCTGCTCCCAGCGTGAATCTCAGTGGTTACACACTGCGCAACTGGGAGAATATGCCTTCTGTTATGCCCGACAAAGACATCGTGATTTACGGCGTTGCAATACCCAATGTAACATACACAGGAACAGTTGTTTCCGGTGGAAACCCTGCTTATGCATCACTGTATGTCCGCTCCTCATATGTAAGCTACACCAACGGCTCAACAGGTGAGTTTTCATTTACCGTGCCTCAGGGTGAAACAAGTCTTAGAATCACTTTAAACGGTCTGTCAAAAACTCTTAATCTTAATGGGTCCGAGAGCCGGGTTGACCTTGGAACTATAGATTTCGACAAACTTTCCACAACTGTTGAAACCTCATGCAACACCGTTGTTTCAGCAGATTTTGAAGAAGCTGTGCTCACAGAGGAAGACATTGCATACAAGGCGATTGAAGGAAATGACCTTTTGGTTACAATGAAGATTGATGATATGTCCTACTATCCCAACTATGCCATAACATCGGTGCTTTCAGATAAATATCCCCAATATACAGCATGCAATCATTACAACATTACCCTGACCAAGGCAAAAAGCGGTACAGAAGCAGGCAGGGTTGAAATTAGTGAAACAGACGAAGTTGTGTCTGTAAAGTTTGCCCTTGCAGCACAAAACATGGGTAAATCTGCCTATGGGGTTCTCCGCGAGCATATGGGTCAGGTTGATATGCTTACAACCGTGCCTAATGAAAACGGAGAATATATTGAGGTTTCTGATGATATCATAACTGTATATGCAAAGAAATTCTCTGCCTATACCATCGTTGCACTGGATAACACCCGCTACAAGGCAACTCTTAGCTGGACACCTATTAATTTGCTGACTGTGAATGTAACGACAGTGAGAAATCCTGTTGAGTCATCTGTTTTGTATGTGGTGTACTATGACAGCACAGGCAAGATTGCAGGCATAACATCTGAACCCGATTTTTCATCAACCAATAAATTTGAGGTACCTGACGGCGTCAGCTCAATAAGAGCGTTCATATGGGACGGTGTGACACCTTTGATGCAACAGGCTTCCACATCTTTGCAATAAGGTGTTGCTATTTTGAAAATAAATGTAATTGATAACCAACAGATTTAAATTTTTAATCAGATATAATTGCTTTCGGGAGATGAAACAATGGGAAGAAAATTGTTTTGCGAGCTTTCGCCGCTCACATATCACTTGTCGGTGCAAAAAAATATTTTAATCAGAAATATCAAGAATTTTTTGGGGAATTTAAAGTTTGCACAGGAAAAATCTTCAGAAAAGCTTCCCTTTATTGTTAAGGAACACAGTTCAGTAATAAGAAGGGTGCTTGGAAATGTTGATATGACTTTGCAGGACAACAAGGCAAAAAATCTTGCTCTTGCCGCTCCGAAAATCAATGGTGTACTGATATATCCCGGGGAAGTTTTTTCTTTGTGGAAGCTTGTGGGGAAATGCAAAGCCTCATTGGGCTACAAGGAAGGGATTACCATTTCCAATTCAAAGGTATCATCGGGGATAGGCGGCGGAATGTGTCAGCTGAGTAACCTGATTCACTGGATGGTTCTTCATTCACCCCTTGAAATTACCGAACATCACCATCACGACGGATTTGATCTTTTTCCCGATTGCAATCGAAAGGTTCCATTTGGAACAGGCACATCAATAACATATAATTATCTGGACTACCGTGTGAGGAACACAACCGATAATGTATATCAGATTTGTGTTTATGTTACAGACACCCATTTGCGGGGAGAATTACGCTGTGATGCTGCTCCTGAATTCGAATATGAAATCAGGACCGAAAATGAATGCTTTGTCAGAGAAAGTGACGGAGTGTACAGAAAAGGTAATGTATATCGTAAATGCATCAGCAAAAGCACAGGTGAGCTGATTAGCGAGGAGTGTATTCGTCGCAATCATGCCAGAGTAATGTATGACTATAATCTGACAGCTGCCGACAAATAACAAAAAAGTTTTTTCTTGATTTTATATCAATAATGATATATAATTAATATATATTAAAATGAAAGGAAGTTCGATTAATGGATTACCTGAAGAATTATCAAAGATGGATAGACTCATCTGAAGTTGACGAAGCAACAAAAGCCGAGCTTAAAGCTCTCGTAGGAAACGATAAAGAAATAGAAGACAGATTCTATAAAGATCTCGAATTTGGAACGGCAGGTCTCAGAGGAATAATCGGAGCAGGAAGCAACCGTATGAACATCTACACGGTGAGACGCGCAACCCAGGGACTTTGTGAGGACATTAAAAATTCGGGCGAAGAAGCAATAAAGGGCGGTGTTGCAATTGCCTATGACAGCCGCCATATGTCAAAAGAATTTGCATTGGAAAGTGCTCTTGTTCTTGCCGGCAACGGTATAAAAGCCTATCTTTTCGACGAGCTCCGTCCGACTCCTGAGCTTTCCTTTGCTGTCAGACATCTGGGCTGCTCAAGAGGAATTGTAATAACTGCCAGCCACAACCCCAAAGAATATAACGGCTACAAGGCATATGGCGAGGACGGTGGACAGCTTCCGCCCAAATCCTCGGACTATGTTATTTCCATTATGGACAAAATAGACATCTTTGACGGTGTCCATGTTCTGGACGAGGCGTCCGCAAAAGAAAAAGGACTTCTCGAAATCATTGGCGAAGAGGTTGACTGCGCTTATCTTGAAAATGTTAAAAAGCAGTCGGTAAACAGTGACGCCATCAAAAAGCTTGGCAATGATTTCAGTGTCATTTATTCGCCCTTCCACGGAACAGGCAACAAGCCCGTGAGAAAAATCCTTGACATGATTGGAGTAAAAAACCTTCGTGTTGTCAAAGAACAGGAACTTCCCGATCCCGATTTTTCAACTGTAAAATCGCCAAATCCCGAAGAAAAAGCCGGTTTTTCCTTTGCAATTGAAATGGCAAAAAAAGAAAAAGCCGATCTTATTTTTGCAACCGACCCCGATGCCGACAGAATAGGGGTTATAGTAACCGACTCCAAGGGCGAATTTATTCCTCTGACCGGAAATCAGGTTGGTGTTTTGCTTTCGGAATTTATTCTCCGAACAAAGAAAGAAAACGGAACTCTTAAAGACAACGGAGCTCTCATTAAAACTATTGTGACAACATCTATGATTTATCCCATAGCAAAGGATTATAATGTCCATGTTCACGATGTTCTCACAGGCTTCAAATACATTGCCGAGCTCATTAAAGACTTTGAAGAAAATGATTTTTACAACGAATTTATTCTTGGCTTTGAAGAAAGCTATGGCTATCTTTCGGGAACCTATGCCCGTGACAAGGATGCAGTTGTTGCCGCAATGCTCATTGCCGAAATGGCAGCGGACTACAAGCTTAAGGGAATGACTCTTTATGATGCAATGATTGCACTCTACGAAAAATACGGCTACTATCTTGAAGGTGTCAAACAGCTTACCTTCCCCGGTATTGACGGCTCTGAAAAAATCAAATTAATAATGGAAATGTTCCGTGCAAATCCGCCCAGTGAGCTTGCAGGTATGAAGGTTACAAGAATGTGGGATATAAAGAGCGGTGTGATAAAGAGCTTTGTCGGTGATGAAGACATAAAGCTCACACTTCCATCCTCCGATGTTTTCCGCTATGACCTTGAAAACGACTCATGGTTTGCGGTGCGTCCCTCTGGAACGGAGCCTAAAATCAAGTTCTATTTTGGTGTTTGTGATAATTCTTATTCAAAAGCACAGGCAAAATTGGACGAATGTATAGCAGAAATATCCAAAATTTTGTAATATCTAAAAAACTTTCAAAAAACCCTTGCATTTTGACAAAATTTGTGATACAATACTTTAGGTTTAATACGAAAAGTAATTTTATCCGTTGAAAGAGGTGAACATACGATGAAAGAAGCAATTCATCCTGATTACAAGCCCACAACAATCAAGTGTGCATGTGGTGCTGTTATTGAAACAGGTTCTACAAAAGAGAACATTACAGTTGAAATATGTTCAAACTGCCATCCCTTCTACACAGGCAAACAGAAGCTTGTTGACACAGGCGGTAGAGTAGAAAAGTTCAGAAAGAGATTTGGCATGGACAAATAATGTCACTTTTAAACCCCTTCCGTCGAAGGGGTTTTTTGAATGTATAGAATGAATCGGAACAGAGGTAATATTTATGTCAATAAGAGAAAATTTGAGAAACATAGCAATCATTGCCCATGTTGACCACGGCAAAACAACCCTGGTTGACGGACTTTTAAAACAGAGTGGCATTTTCAGGGAAAATCAGCAGGTTGATGAAAGGGTAATGGACAACAATGACCTTGAAAAAGAAAGAGGAATAACCATTCTTTCAAAAAATACTTCCCTTGAATATAACGGTGTCCGCATCAACATTATCGACACACCGGGACACGCAGATTTCGGCGGCGAGGTTGAGCGTGTACTCAAAATGGTAGATGGTGTACTTGTTTTGGTGGACAGCTTTGAAGGCTGTATGCCCCAAACCCGTTTTGTACTGAAAAAAGCCCTTTCTCTTAACCTTAAGCCCATTATTGTTGTCAACAAAATTGACCGACCCAATGCCCGTCCCTATGATGTTGTGGACGAGGTTCTTGAGCTTTTCCTTGAGCTTGAAGCCACAGATGAACAGTTTAATTCTCCTGTTGTATATGCTTCGGGCAGAGACGGCTATGCCACTCTTAACCCCGAAAAGCCCGGCGACGACCTCAAACCCCTTCTCGATATGATAATAAATCATGTTCCTGCACCGGAGGGCGATGCCGATTCCCCACTTCAGCTCCTTATTTCAAACATAGACTACGATGACTATGTGGGTGCAATGGCTGTGGGCAGAGTTGAAAGAGGCACAGCCAAGGTTGGACAAACTGCCGTTATCTGCAAAAAAGACGGCACAACCTCTCAGATCAGACTCACAAAAATGTTTATGTATGATGGTCTTCGCCGTGCCGATGCCGAAACTGCAACCGTTGGTGACATCGTTCTTGTGGCGGGTGTTGCCGATGTAAAAATAGGGGAGACAATCTGCGATCCCGAATGTCCGGAAGCACTTCCTTTTGTTGACATAGACGAACCCACAATTTCCATGAATTTCAGTGTTAACAACAGCCCCTTTGCAGGACGCGAGGGCGAATTTGTAACAAGCCGTCACCTTCGTGACCGACTTTTTAAGGAAATGGCTACAAATGTCAGTCTTAAGGTTGAAGAAACCGATTCTGCCGAAACCTTCAAGGTTTCGGGAAGGGGAGAGCTTCACCTTTCAATTCTCATTGAAACAATGAGAAGACAGGGCTTCGAATTTCAGGTGTCCAAGCCTCAGGTTATCAACAAGGTGATAGACGGTGTTGTTATGGAGCCTATGGAGCTTCTTGTTATTGATGTTCCCGATGAATATACCGGTGCTGTTATTCAGACTCTCAGTGAGAGAAAAGCTCAGATGCTCAATATGAATGCAGGAAATTCAGGCTTCACAAGAGTTGAATTTAACATTCCCTCCCGAAGTCTTATTGGCTACCGTTCACAGCTTTTAACCGATACCAGAGGTAATGGTATTATGAACTCAATCCTAAACGGCTATGAAGAGTTTAAAGGTGAGATACCTGTTCGTCAGCGGGGTTCTCTTGTTGCTTTTGAAGATGGCGAAACCGTAACCTATGGACTTTTTAATGCTCAGGAAAGAGGAAACCTCTTCATCGGTCCCGGCGAAAAGGTGTACATGGGCATGGTTGTTGGTGAAAACAACCGCGGCGGCGATATTGATGTTAATGTATGCAAAAAGAAACATGTAACCAATATGCGTGCCTCAGGCTCCGACGAAGCACTTCGTCTTGTTCCGCCGGTTATTATGTCTCTGGAAAATTGCATAGAGTTTCTTGCAGATGATGAGCTTCTCGAGGTTACTCCCACAAGTCTCAGAATCAGAAAGCAAATTCTTGACAAAACTCTCAGAGCAAAAGCAAATTCAAGAAAATGATTTTGTGGAGTGTATGTTATGGTACAAATTGGAAATAAATGGGACGAAATATTAAACGGTGAATTTGAAGAGCCATATTACCAAAAGCTCCGTCAGTTTTTGAAGGAGGAATATTCTTCAAGAATAATATACCCTTCAATGTATGACATTTTCAATGCCTTTAAATATACCGACTACGATGATGTCAAGGTTGTAATTCTCGGTCAGGACCCTTATCATGGTGAGGGTGAGGCTCACGGTCTTTCCTTTTCTGTAAAACCCGGAATTGCAATTCCGCCTTCTCTCCGCAATATCTATAAAGAGCTTCACGACAGCCTCGGATGCTACATTCCCAACAACGGCTACCTTGAAAAATGGGCAAGGCAGGGAGTTCTTCTTTTAAACACTGCCCTTACCGTCCGCAAGGATATTGCAAATTCCCACAGAAATGTGGGCTGGGAGGTTTTTACCGACCGTGTTATAAAACTCCTTAATGAAAGAGAAAAGCCCGTAATTTTCCTACTGTGGGGTAATAATGCAAAGTCGAAATCTATGCTTATTGACCAAAGCCGTCACATTTGCCTTATGAGCGTCCATCCAAGTCCGCTTTCGGCATCAAGAGGGTTCTTTGGCTGCGGTCATTTTAAAACTGCCAACGAAAAATTGATTCAGATGGGTGAAACGCCTATAGACTGGCAGATTGAAAATATTTGAAGTGAGAGAAGATATAAAATGGATTTTAAAAGACTCGAAACTTTTCTTGACAATTGGGTTGAGGAATTTGCTCCCGGATGTCAGATTGTAATATACAAGGACAACAAAAAGGTGTTCAGATATATGACCGGTTTTTCGGATTACGAAAATCAGAAAAGCCTCGAAGGCAATGAGCTTTACAACATCTATTCCTGCTCAAAGGTTGCAACGGTAACTGCCGCTATGCAGCTTTATGAAAAAGGTGTGTTTTTGCTTGATGACCCTCTGTACGAATATATTCCCGAATTTAAGGAGATGTATGTTAAAGATGCAGACGGAAACCTGAAAAAGGCAGAAAATCCAATCACCATGCGCAATCTTTTCACGATGACTGCAGGCCTTGGCTACGATTTTCACTCTCCGGGCTTTAAAAAAGCCGACGAAATTACGAGGGGAAAAAATGACACACTGACGGTTATGAAATCCATTGCCTCTGACCCTCTTCTTTTTGAACCAGGTGAAAAATGGAACTATAGCTTGTGTCACGATTTGCTGGCAGGTGCTGTTCAGGCGATGACCGGAATGCGCTTTTCCGAATATGTGACAAAAAACATTTTTGAACCTCTTGGCATGAAGGAGTCTTTCTACCATGTTCCCGAAAAAGAAAAGGGTAGAATGGCACAGCAATATCAGTTTGAACCTGATGGAGTTGTGACAAAGGAAATTATCGACACTCTCGGAAAAAAACAGCCCGACACGGGAATAATGAAAAGAATAAGCAATGATGTTGGACACATAATCGGTGATGAGTACGACTCGGGCGGTGCCGGAATTACCACAACAAGCGAGGACTATGTACTCTTTGCTCATGCCCTTGCAAATAAAGGCGTTGGGATTTCGGGCGAAAGGATTTTGTCGCAGCACACAATCGATCTTATGCGCACAAACCATCTTACTCAGTCACAGCTTAAAACCTACACCTGGCCCGATTTAAAAGGCTATGGCTACGGTCTCGGAGTGCGAACTCAGATGAGTACCCCTGATTCCTGCACAAATTCAAGCTTTGGCGAATTTGGCTGGAGTGGGGCAGCAGGCTCTGTTATAATTTCGGATCCAAAGGAAAATCTTGCCGTGTTTTTTGCTCAGCATGTAATTAATCCACGGTGGTCATATTTTGGTCCGAGACTGTTTAATGTGATATATTCTTGTTTGAACAGGTGATTTTATGAAGCTTACAAATGAACAAATCAAAAGTTTTTTAACCGGTGCGGTTGATTTTGAAGAAACAGAGGAAAAATTAACTCCGCTCCGTTTCACAAAGGCTCAGAGAAATGTTTACCTTTCAAATGATGATTTTTATTTAAAATCACAGTCATCTGCAGGAATCAAAATGAGATTCAGAACAGATGCAACAAGTTTTTTTATCGATGTATCTTTTTCCCGCGGAAGCTCAAGAAAGTATTATTCCTTTGATGTGTATTCGAACGGCAGGCTGATTGGGTATCTCGATAATTTTTCGGAAACGGAAATCCCGAAGGCTTATGCAAAAATAGATTGTCCATTGAATGATGCTTCAAAAACCTTTGAGCTTGGAGAGGGAACAAAAGAGGTTTGCATTCTTTTTCCTTGGTCGGTTTCAGTACACATTTCACAAATCGTTCTCGGAAATGCAACCTTTGCCGAGGGAGTGAAAAACGACAAAAAGCTTCTTGTCTATGGCGATTCCATTACTCAGGGATACGATGCACTGAGACCTTCAAACAGATATATGACAAAAATCACCAACACCTTTGGATATGACGAGGTTTCAAAAGCTATTGGGGGCGAGGTTTTTAATCCCGCTCTTGCCGATGAAAGAGATGATTTTACGCCTGATTTGATATATGTATCCTATGGTTCAAATGACTGGAACAAATGCACCTATGATGCATTTAAATCAAATTGCAGAGGCTTTTTTGAAAACTTAAGAAAAAACTATCCCAAGGTGAAAATAGTTGCGGCAACACCAATCTGGCGCAAAGAAATCGGCGAGGAAAGACCTTTCGGTGATTTTTGCGGTGCAGAGAGGTTTATTCGCCGTGTCGCTTCAGAAATTGATAATATTGATGTTATTTCAGGCTTTAACTTTGTTCCGCACGATGAAAGCTATTTTGCCGATTTGAGGTTACACCCCAATGATGAGGGCTTTGAGCATTATTATTCCAATCTCAAAGAACCTTTTGCTTTGGCAGAAAGATAAATGTAAAATGAAAAAGCATCCTTTCGGATAAGTCGAAAGGGTGCTTTTATGATAATAATAGTTATTTGCTGACAACATTTTGACATCAAAATATTTGTTTTTTTATGCTTTTTTATGCTTTTTTATGTTGATGTGAATATAAACAAAAACCGCTTGGCTACTGTTTTTGACAGTGTTCAAGCGGTTTTTGTTTTAATCGGAGTGACAGGACTTGAACCTGCGGCCCCTAGACCCCCAGTCTAGTGCGCTACCAGCTGCGCTACACCCCGGTATATTACGCGCCTAAGTGGATTCGAACCACCGGCCTAACGCTTAGGAGGCGTTCGCTCTATCCTACTGAGCTATAGGCGCATATAATACAAATCCATTGGCTATAATGCTTTGTTCAAAGCACTTAATTATAATACATCAAAAAGGTGTTTTTGTCAATAGTAAAACACAAAAAAATTAGATAAAATTACCCATAGTTGTTTATTTCATTTTGGTACAATCTACAAATTGGGGTTTGTTGCTCTGTTTAACACTAGGGCGAAAGGCTCCCCTGCCTAAGGGGGGCTGGCAGTGAGCGTAGCGAAACTGACTGAGGGGTATTGCTGAAAGTATTGATATTTCTGCATTTCGTACCCCTCCGTCTTTGCCTTACGGCAAATCCACCTCCCCTTAGGCAGGGGCGGCTTTCGCATCAGCCCAATTTCATCTCCCCTACAAACCCAAATTTATCAATTCCCTTCACGCAAGATTCTCTACCCTATCAACAGAAACATATGCCTCATATATTGCCGAAAGATAGTTCCACACCAAAGGAGTGATGTTGCCGTCAGGATTTAGTCCGCTTGCAAGCTGAAGAGCCTTTATTGCGTCGGTGGTTTTGGCATCAACCACTCCTGTCACAGACACATCGGGAATGTTTGAAAACCTCTCTGACAAGGCTTTCAGCATAGACTGCATAATCATAACCGTTGCACCGAAAGAGCTTTTTGCATAATTTACTCCGCCTTCGGGATATACAGTTACAATTTTAGCAGTGTCTTCCCGGAGAATATCCTTATACACCCTCACGATTTCATCCCAGGTGCTCTGGTCGGTGTCACCGCCCTCTCCAAGCATAAATTTTCTTTTGAATGCATCAACGGAAACCTCTGTAGCCTCGCCATAAACACCGTCGGGAATAACTGATGGTATTTCGGGATATTTTCCTGAAATAGTGCGGAGAAAAACCTGCAGGTTGTGAATTGGTGAATCAAATCTTAACTGATATGTCATATTATGCCTCCATATTATCAAAATCCGAATTACCGCCGGAGAGTGTGTTTCCGGGGAACTGTGTACTCTGAATGCCCTCACGGTCTGCAAAACCGTCGGTGAGAACAACCTTTATTATTGCCGAATAAGTGTCGTAGAGTGCGTTCCATGTTGCTTCATCAACTGTTCCAGTGGACTCTAACCCATAGGCTGATTGAAACTGTTTTATGGCGTTGAAGGTCAGCTGGCCATACTCTCCGGTTACGGGAACCGAGGGAACGCGAGGGTCAAAATTTGAAATAATAAGCAGAAAATACTGAAGGCTCGAAACCCTCGGACCCACATCCCCCACTCCGACACTTTCAGGGAAGCCTGTGTCGATGCCGACATAGTCCTGCCCTTCCGACACAAGCTCTGCAAGGCGTTGTATTCCCACATAGAGCATAACCATCTTGTTCCATGTAGCCTTGCCGACAACTCCGTCGGGATTGAGATTGAATATTTCCTGAAAAACCCTGACAGCGTTCTCTGTTGATTCACCATAGAGACCATCAACAGGGTCTATTTTAGGTATGAGTGGGTAATCATAGGAAATTTCGTTTAGATATTCCTGAATGAGAGTGACGCTTGCTCCCGAATCTCCCCTTCTGAATGCCCTTCCGGGATAAAGTGACACTATGCCTGCAATTGGTGCGTTGTTTACTATCTCAATGTTATCGCCGTAGTAATATTTTAATATCTCAATGGAATTGTAGCCCTGTCTTGCAAGCTCTTCACTGCCCCACTGCGAAAGACCGTCACAGGTGACCGTTGTTCCGTTGCAATATTTTGCGGCAAGAGGCTCAACAAAGCCCCGGCGCCTTATGTAGCTTGTGAACACTTCATCAACAATGCGGTCAATGTTTTCATAGATGTTTCTGCCGGGAATGAATTTCTGATCGTAGGCAGTTGATGAGGTTATGTCAAAATCATAGCCTCTGCTTGGATAATACTCAGTATATACACGGTTCAGTGCATAGGAAATCTGTGCATAAACATTTGCGAGAATTGCAGATTCGGACCAGGTTGGATAAACCTCGCTTGATGCAACATTTTTAATGTAATCGGTAAAGCTCACAATGACATTTTCTGCCGCTTCATCGGGAGCGCCAAGATGCACTGTGAGAAAGTCGGGAATATAGGGTGTCAAGGGTACCGGCATTTTATACCTCCTAGAGATTGTTCGGATAATTGGTGTCAAAAATTTCAGCTTTGGAATCGTTAGGTATGTGCTCGGCTGTGGGAAGAAGCTCTGCATCAACCACAGAAATCTGACCTGCAAAGACCTGCACACCCTCCACCTTGTAGCTCTTGTAGTCCGGGTGGTCAACACGGACATTTACCAGAGTAAAAGGGCTTTTATTTCCCGGTGTGACAGAAAGGGATGCATCGGGTGCTTCAACAGAAATAAGCTCTGTTTTTCCGTTTTCATCGGTAAAACGAATGCCTAAAAGAGCATTTGCTCCATCGGCTGAAACAACAGTGAAGGTTGCTCCCCGAACAGGGATTCTGGCGTCTGATGTATATACTCTTGCGGTTACATAACCTGTTTGCACGAAAATCACCTCACAACAGTATATTTTCTCCCGGGAAAAATATGCTGAACCAAATGGTATTAATATGGGTTTTAAAGAAAAATCATTAATTATTTTTTGGTTTTTCAGTCCATTCAATCAATCAGCAAAAATGTTTTTTAAGTATTTATTATTTAGCCATGTTTTGCTGATGGATAGATTGATGTTATTCTTGCTTAAATAATTATTATTTAATTTATTTTTATTTATTTTATTATAATTACAGTCCACTTTCTTGCACTCCTGATTTAAAGTTTTGATAATTCCGGAAGTAGCATTTTTAAAAATCAGGAGTTTAAGCACTGTTGCTTCCGGATGTTATATATTTGAATGGGAGTAAAAAAAATATCATCATTTTTCGTTTTATAACCGGACAATTTTTATCGGGCATATTATAAGCTCATTATATCTTCCACAGATTAATTATATCACAAAAATCCTTTCCTGCAGCCGGGGTTTTTGGTTAAAATTGAAACAGTGTCAAAGGCTTGGGAGACAATAGATTCAACGAAAAATTCATACAAAACTCGTACAATTTAAACAAAATTTTCATCGTTGACATATACCGACAAATATTTCGCTTTAAATATGTTATAGTAACTTAAAATATATGAGGGAGTTGATAATTTTATGAATCTTTTTAAAAATCCAACTAAAATGATGACGAGGAGGATGCCAAATGATTAAAAAAATATGTATATTAATTTTTACTTTAGCTATTATTTTCAGTAAATCAAGCTTCGTTCAAGCAGAAACGCGAAATGATAGCTTAACCTCATTGACAGATACCGATAATATTACAATCAAAACATCTGCAAAGATGAACGATGTAATGGTGGATGAACAAAACATTCATCTGGTCAATGGCGGAGTGTTGAACTGTGCTTTTACAGTACAAAACGACAGCGATTCAGAAAAAAACATTTCTGTTATTTTTGCTACATACACAGAAAACAATC
Organism: Clostridia bacterium; assembly: GCA_045592485.1. Taxonomy (GTDB): domain Bacteria; phylum Bacillota; class Clostridia; order UMGS1810; family UMGS1810; genus RGIG1828. Next base: position 15,231 of record JAZNUS010000060.1, read on the forward strand.
AGCTTAACTACATAGAATCACTTAATTTTGCAGTTCAAGCCTGCAGTTCAGAAACCAAAAATATAGAATATGAATTTGACATTACAAAGGAATCAAAAGGAAAAATAATGTTTTGGAATGGAATATCAAGGCTTATTCCAATCAAGGGATGTTTGTACTTTGATAAAGAAGGAGCTACAAGTTATTTCTACGATTTGAACAACCGGCTGATTCAAGCGGATAAAGCTGATGGGACATCCATTATCTTAAGTTATGACAGTATGGGAAATCTTTTGAGAAAAACAGTAAGAAAGTGAGGAATTTCTATGTTTAAAAAAATAATATCATTATTATTATCTGTATCAATAATTTCATCATCTGTGCCTGTGTTTTCTGCAGATGAGAAAAAACATGAAATTTTTATGAGTGATTATGTGCCCGAAGTTAATTTCACCATTGATGAAGACGGACTTCCGATAATATATGACAACGGAAATATATGTTTATCTCCTCTTGAAGAAATAAATCTGCAGAATTCAGACTTGCCGGATGCCATTGAACCGGAAACCATTGAATTTTCTACAGACAAAACAAAAGCTCTTATGCCCGATAAATCAGCAAATCCAAATGAAATACATAACTCTCTTTTTGAAAGTATATTTCTGAAGCAAGATGCCGGAGGCAATGCAAAATATACAAAATCAAATGACTCAGCCTCTCCAAAAACTGCTTTCTCTCCTGCCGACAGTTCAAGTCGTATTGATAAAATAAATGGACGGGATTCATTTTATCTGCAAAATCAGATTCTTAAAACAAATTATGTAGCAGACAGTGTCGGAAGCCAATATGTTGACCCTCTGACAGGAAATCTTACGGTAACCGAAACAGACCTTATGCTTCCCGGGAAAGACGGTTTTGACCTTAATCTTTCAAGATACTATAGCTTGTCTCAGGCTGAAGCATATACCAAAACAACAACCCTTTGCACTAATCCCATTACCGTGATTGTTCCTGAGGGATTATATATTGTAGATGAAACAATATATGATTTTGAAACAGAGACATCAACCACCACTCAGTATGTATATAGTGATGAAGGCGATGCAAAAAACAGAAAAAATGAAATAGAATCAAGAGATACATACAACGGCAGATATAGTTATAATGCAGACATAAATGAATCGTCAGAAAACCAAACGGTAACTTTTAATTATTATTACACATCGGATATAACCTCATCAAGCTATCAGGTTATGAGAAACAACCTGGGCATAGGCTGGTCATGGTGTTTTCCGTCGGTACAGACAATAAAAGATAATTATTGGGATGAAGATGAATTGCCTTCGGCTCTTTATTATCATAACGGAAAAGGAAGTGTTTTTGAGATTGATTGCACCGATGGGAATTATAACAGGTTTAATAACTATACCGGTAAAGATGTTGTATTTGAAATGCTTGTAGATGTAGATGAAGATATATCTGAAACTGCTCGTATTGACTACATAGTTGAAGAATCGGACGGCAAGAAATATTATTTCGGACCTCGCGGAGAAGTGCGTACAATTACAGATATATACGGAAACAAAATAACATTTGAATATACAGAGATGGATTTTTATGGTGCTGAAAATATGCCTGTAATTGAAAAAATCACGGATACCGTTGGAAGAGAAATAGAATTTGATTATGTGAAGCATGACGGATATGAACACATTAAGGTAACTGTTACATCTCCTCTTGAACCCGAAAAAACTACGCGTATATCCTACAAAAAAATTCCGGTAAGCATCAGTGATTATAACGGACAATATATTTCCACAGAGCCAACACTGAATTCGGTAACCTACGCAAACGGAGACACCACAACCTACCTTGCACCCGTCACGGAAGAAGATGAAGAATTGCGTGCTCTTCCTGTAGTGTTTACCTTTGCAGACAAGTCACCTGTTACAGATCACATTGCACTCACAGAAAGTGTAAACTGCAATTATGTATATCTGCTTAAAAACATTGTCCGCCCCCGCTCCCACTCTTCATTTGATTACGAGATATGCGAAAGAAATCTCGGACAGTCGGGAATGAGTCAGGCATACAGAACTGTACGAAAGGCTGAAAACTATTATCTTCAAAATGAGGATACACTGTTTGCATCAGAACCCATTGATGAAACAAGTTATTCATACGACGGTGATTACACAGGATATCCGGATTACTGCAACATAGCTGAAATGCCTGAAAACTATACAATTGCAAGCACAACACAAGAAGGGATTAATTCTTCTGTCGAATATAACTATCAGAAGATAGAAGATATTATATTTTATGATTACTCACTTTTGCTGAAAGAAAAATTTGTTTATTATGATAATCCTCCAGGTAATTCTCTCTCAGCAAAATATACTGTAAAAGACTTCTACTGTAAAACACCAATTGAAACACTTATCGAATACAGCAATGAAAACGGATACAGCTATAATTCATATGTTAGAACAGAAATAAGTGCTGATCCCGATAAAACCTTTGGCAGACCTTTCTTTGAAGGTGTTGAAACAGACTATGAAACTGCAATGGGAAGCAATCAGACCAAACACGGCACTTCATATACATACAATACAAACACAGGATTTCTGCTTTCAAGGTCATGGTATCGTTCAAACGACGAAAGGTGCACGGAACAATATACATATAATTCAGATAACAGACTATCGGAGATAGAATATGCCGATGGTTCAAAAACTAACTATTCCTATGAATATACCGACGGTAATTTAACAAAGAGAATAACCGAAACCACAAATGACACAGGCAAAACAACACTCGAAGAATACTACACAGCCGAAACCGCCTATGCCTATCCGACAATGACAGTTAAAACCGTTACGCCTGAGAATGCACGCAGAGCAGAGGTTACAACCTTTACATATGATATGCTTACCGGCAATGTGAAATCGTCAACAGACACCAATGGCAATACCACATATTACGAATATGACGAAATCGGCAGAAATACAAAAATAATATATCCCATATATACAACATACAGTGAATTTGACAACAAAAATGTTGAAATTCTTCCTGTAAAAAATATGGAATATTCTGATAAGTATATATCTTACGGAATTTTAACATCACAAGACACCGGTCTTAAAGTAAACGAAGTAAAAGAAACAATTCTTTATTACTATGTGAATGGCGAAGATGCTTCCGACCCTGTAAACCTTGATTATGATGAATTACCTGTGACTTACGCATATGTTGGGTATAATTATTATCTTGGAACAGGAGAGCTTGTGAGAAGTATTATCCAGGATGAGCTTAATCAAAGCACTCAACCCGTTCTGCTTACAACAAATTATTATTACAACACCTATGAAAAATCCGTTACGGTAACCAATCCTCAGGGACATTCCTCGAAAACCTTCTATGACGGAATGGGAAGAGTTTTTAAAACTGAGGATGAGTTTGACAACTGGCATATAATGGAGTATAATGGAGACGGAAACGGAGACGGCTTCAAGACACTTTCATATTTTGTTCCTGCATCAGACAGAAGCAAAAAAGAAAATGTT
>JAZNUS010000061.1:0-3941 GCA_045592485.1 Clostridia bacterium
GGTTAGTGGAGCGTTAAAAAGCAGTATTTCCAATAGTTTGAACGATTTTCAAATTTATATTTGAATTTACTTTCTTTTGTTTCCCCTCATCAGTCACCTTACGGTGACAGCTTCCCCACCAAGGGGAAGCCTTTCGCACCAGCCCAATCCCATCTCACCGCTAACCCTCTATTTACATCTTTTTAAGAAAAATACCATTTTCCAAAAACGCATAGTCTCTTGTCCAGTTTCTTTCCGAGGTCCAGTCCTTAAACAACTCTGAATCCGGGAAAAATGAACCCGGGCAGACAAAATAAGGTTCTGTACCAAGGTGGTGAGGGCCTAAAATGTTTCTGAAGTTGCTTGTAAGCTCAATTTCAATAAGATTTTCACCCTCTTGGAGAGAATCTCCGAATCGGAACACATAGGGCGCCCACACAACCGTTCCTGCTTGTTTTTTGTTCACACGGATTTTGTTGACAATTGCACCCATACGGTCAAGCTCAAGGGTTCTGTTTTGAACTTCGTCTTTTTTTAGATTTATTGTTTTTGAAAGAGTTATTTTTCCGCTGAAGAAGGGGAAGCCTTCTTCCACAAGTCTGTCACATTCAATCTCCGCAAGGGGAGCATCAATAACAAATCCGCCCTTTGTTAAGAGACTTTTGTTTTCTCCGCAGGCATAGGGGCTTTCCGATTTAACCGTGAAATCGCCGAGAATGTAGATCGACTCAATTTCTCTTTCATAGCAAAGCTTGTTTTTTTCCGATTCAAACACTTTTGATTTTTTTACCGATTCGTAAATATGATCCGGCTGAACAAAATCGGTTACAAGCCTTATGACATTTTCGCCTTTTTTTATCATTCCCGAAATATCAAGCTTTGAAAAGCTCTTGTCTCTGAAGTAGCCGCAAAGCTTTTTGCTGACCTTTTCTTCATTTATGTATATGTCATAAAATTCAGGTCTTTCAACAACAAGATAAAGCTCTCCACGGGGTGCACAGTTGCATTTCACCTTGAAATCAAGAGAGAGGTTTGTCTGTCTCTCAAAGCTGTTGGCAAGCTCGTGAATTTCAATAACTGCAATGTCCTTATGCTTTTCCACTCTGTCAATGGTCAAGTCGCAGTAGTCAAGAGTGAGAACATTCGGGTCGGATTTTTCTATTTTCCATTTGCCCGAAAGAAGAGAATTGACACTGCTGTAAATTCCGGTTTCTTCTTTCGCGGGAAGATATCTTTCATCATCATAGACAAAGAAAATCTCTGAACCCATTTTTTCCAAAGTAAAATTCTTTCTGATTTTCTCCCCTTCGGCTTCAAAAGAGCAGGGAACAATCTCTCCGGTCACATAGTCAAAGCGTGCAACACTCCCTCCGGGAGCCTCAAACACAAGGTCCTTTCTGCCTGAATATGTGTTGACAAAGTAGTACATTGTAAAGTCGTCAAAGGTTCTCATTGCGTACTGAATGTCGGCACATTTTCCGTCACTGTCCTTCAAAGATATGAATTTGCTCTCCTGTGGAATAAGTTGCAAAAGCTCTTTGTGAGTTGACACAACACTTTTTGCAATTTTCTTTACGCGATCGCACTCTTCACCGCCGACAAACCGTGGAACGGAGCCAAAGAAAACAAGGTTTCCTCCCTTTTCGGAAAATTCTTTCAAAAGCTCAACGGTGTTTTGGTCAAGGTTTAATGCGGGAGGAACAATAACGGTTTTATATGTCATTTCGCCGATAATTAAAGCATCACCGTCAACCCTTCCGATTTTTTCCATAATTGTTTCGTCGCCAAGATGACAAAGAATCTGATTTTGGTCAAAAAGCGTGAGAATGTCAACAAGTGGGTTGTTGTACTTTTCGTTTATTTCCTTTTTCCAGTTGTGGTCGTCACAGCGTTCAAGCCATCCGGAGCTTATGGTGTGGATAACAAGAACATCACACTGAATTTTCCCCTCGGCTAAAAGCATGCCAACTCTTGATGCAAAATCATTGAAAATGCGGTAATCACCCCACCAGGCGTTCTGATAGGAATGACCTGCAGGGTAGTCTCTTTTTCTCATTCCCTCGAGAGAATATGCCGAAAGGTGCTGACAAAGAAGATTTGCACCCTTAACCATTTGCCATTCGAGAATCCATTTCAGCTCTTCAAAGCTCACATCCCAACCGCAAAGAGCAAAGCTTTCGGTGAGCACCTGTTTTTTTCCTGTCTGTGCGGCAACACTTGCCAGCTGAGGCATGAGAAGGTCTCTTGAAACCTCTCTTCCCAGCTTGTCAACACCGGGAATGTGAAAATACATGTATCCGGGCATAATTGCACCGTTGGAGTCAAGTAAAGAGGCAAAATCCTCTTCAAGAACAAGATGTCCTGTAAGAAGTGAGCCGTTTTTGTTGCACCAGTCATAAATACGCTTAACAAAATTTTCGGAAAAAAGCTTCGTCACAAGCTTCCAGTATTTGTGCCGTGTGGCATAGCAATCATCTGATGTCACAAAAAGATGGGGAAGTCTTTCGGTGAGGCTTTCTCCGTAGGCTTTTTCATATTCTTCAACCATCACATTTGACCAGGGAATGGATTTGTCTTTTCGGGAAAGCTGGGGTTCATCGGTGAAAAAGCCTGTCATTTGTCCAAACTTATCCCCAAGATTTCTCTTGTATTTTTCGTGAGTTGAAGCAATAAAAGCATCGGTAACCTTTGAATCCATTGCATCAATATAGAACTCGTTCACCTCATAGAAAAAGTGAAGATTTCCTCCGTCAATGTCCTTGAGGTTGGCAATTGTAAAGGGGGTTTCGCATACATTTTCTGTTTTTTCCATGTAGATGTACTTTTGTTGATATTCTGCCCCCAGACCGTTTACCTCGCCTGAACCAAATCCGCTTGGCCAGCCGTTTTCGTCATAGCCCCAGGGAAGCATTCCCAGCTTTTTGCCCTCGTCAATTCCGGCGGATATGTTATCCATCCATTCATCAGACATATATTCCGTGGTAAGACCGCCTCTTGCGTGCATAAAAAATCCGCCAAGTCCTGCTTTTTCCATTTCATCTATCTGAAATACCGTTTCCTCGCATTTAAGACCTGTGTTCCATGACCAAAAAGGCATTGGTCTGTATTTTTTCGGGGGATCGATTAATCTTTTAATGTCGAAATTCATTTTTGTGCCTCCTGAATATTTTAAAATATGTAAAAAGTAAAACTGTCATTTACTGTTTTTCCTGTAGCTCATTGGTGAAATTCCCTTTTCTTTTTTAAATGCCTTGCTGAAATATGATCCGCTCGTAAATCCCACCTTTTGGGATATTTCATCAACAGACATATCGGTTTTTGTTAAAAACTCCAGAGACTTTTCAATTCTTTTTGAATTTATATACTGACTTACGGTGCAGTCGAAGGAGCTTTTGAATCTACGGTACAAAACACTTTTTGAAAGGCTTGATTCTCTGCATATTTCCTGAATTGTGAGGGGTTTGTGAAAATTTTCTTCAATGAACATAATTGCCGGCTGAATTGTTTTGTCATAGTCGGGAGTGAGCATATTTTCAAGCAAAATATGCTTTGCGACCATTGCGGCAATGTTTGAAATGCTCTCTATGTGGCCGGTGTCAAAGGCAGAAATTTCAGAGTAGAGCTTTTCCATTTTTGATTTTTCAAGACCGAGCTTTTCAACATAGGCTGAAACTGCAGAAAAATCGGTGTCTGTTCGCATCTGACCGAAAATTATGTAGGCGATGATTTCATCGCCGTATAGAATCGGTGCCGCCACATCAATAAGACCTGCATGACAGATGTGCATTTGTGCTTTTGGCTCTATAATAAATGTTGGGGTGTCCAACAAATAGAGCTCAAGAAAGTTTTAAAAAGATAGTAAAAAAAGAGAGCATATTTGTTCAAAATCCGTTATAATGGAATTGTCCAAAAACCAGAAACGGAGGAACAGGATATGCTCTCTTGCCATTATACTAAAGATT
>JAZNUS010000062.1:0-6759 GCA_045592485.1 Clostridia bacterium
GCGTTAAAAATCAGCGTTTTCAATAGTTTGAACGATTTTCAAATTTATATTTGAATTTACTTTCTTTTGTTTCCCCTCATCAGTCACCTTACGGTGACAGCTTCCCCACCAGGGGGAAGCCTCACACATCAGCCCAATCCCATCTCCTCGATAAATTCCAATTTATGCAGCAACATAAATTGCAAAACCATATAAAATAATATAACAGAAAGGAAGGAAGAAAATGAAAAAAATCTTAGCACTGTTTCTTTGTGCAGCTATGGTTTTCTCTGTATCATCATTATCTGTATTTGCAGAAGAAACAGTCGGCGAGCTTGTTGGTGTTAACACTGAAGATGGCTCTCTTAACAGCAATCAGTTTTCCCTCACTGAGCTTTCAGGTCTTGCCGGTAAAGCTTCCGATGATGCTGCAACGGCATTTGTACTGGATGAATCCGGAGCAAGTTCGGAAATTAAATGGAGCTATGCTCTTTCCGAAATTGTTCCCGACAAGGTTGGAACATCAGGTGCATCCAAGGGTATATATTTCGCCTTTAATCTCTATGCCTCCGGCGATGCAGTTGCCCGCATATCTTATTCATCAGGCTACAAAATCCTTGAATGGGGCTCCGATGGCACAGCCACTGCAACAGGAGCTTCCGATCCCATTACAATGGAAAGGGGAAAATGGCACAAAATTGTTCTTTCCATGAACGATTCCAACGGTGGAAGAATTGCTCTTTTTGTTGACGGAGTCAGAATTGCCGCTTCTGCCGACTCAACATGGAACAGTATAAGCGGCAAATCACCGCTTTCTATCGGCGTTGTGGAAAATTCCAAAAACGGCATTGTTGCCTTTGACGACATTTACTATTCCTATTGGGAAGCTCCCAACACCTACAACAGCATCAAAGGACAGGACTTGCCTGCAATAACAAACACTGAAAATGTAACCTATGAATCCGAAACAAACACATTTGTTTATGCCGAAGATGTGTTTGCCGATGTTGAAGGTCTTGGTGCAGAACTTCAGTCTGTGTTTTCCAATGCCGAAGAGATTGGAATTTTCAACAAGGATTTGTCAGCTCCCGCAACAGACCTTGCTGATGCAAAAATTGTTGCAATAAAACTAAACAGCAATGCATATTGCTACTTCAACATCAAAATGCAGGAATTTATTCCAGACCATGTTGAAATCATTGGTGACGAAACCTGCTCAGGTGTTGCATCAATTTTTTCAAATCCAACATCCAAAGACAAGTCCGTTGTTATTATTCTTGTTTTGAAAGACGAAAACGGTGTAATCCAAAAACTTGCCGCATCTCCCGAAACAGTTGTTGAAGCAGGTGCCGAAGATGTTGAAATAGTGATTGAGCCCATTGAGTCTGAAGGACTCAAGGCAGAAGCGTTCTTTATCGAAAGCTGGTCAACAAGACTCAGACTTTTCGACGAGATATATAAAAATTAAAAAAAAGGGTGGTAAAAAATGAAAAGAAGTATTAAAAAACTTTTGGCATCATTGCTTGCCGTGGCAATGCTTGCCGGCCTTGTACCTCTTGGTGCAATGGCAGAAACAGACACAAGCTTTGTGTTTGGTACCGGCACCTACGGTTCATTCAGAAGCCAGGGTATCCCCGGTGTTCAGCTTGGCGGCATTGGCGGTAAGGCTGAAGATGACATGGCAATGGCTTTTGTTGTTGATTCCGAATTTAATGGTCAGGAATCAAGATGGCAGTATCCCACAACCCACATTGCGGCATCCGATGTTGGCACAAGCGGTGGTTCTCAAGGTATATACTATAGCTTCAATATGTACGCTGACGGCAATGTTGTTGTGTCGGTTGGTTATGGTTCGGGATTATCAATTCTCAAATGGAACCCCGACGGTTCTTTAAATGTTCCCAATGTCAGCGGAGCGGTCAGTGCAGAGCGTGGAAAATGGCACAAGGTTGTAGTTTCTCAGAACGATTCAAGCGGCGGAAGACTTGCTCTTTTCATTGATGGTGTAAGAATCGGTACAAGTGCTGATGCCGGATGGTCCGGTTGGGGTTCAAAAACTCCTTTGCTTTTTGGTGTACTTGCTGATTCTGCAAATGGTGTTGCAGCCTTTGATGATCCTTACATTACACTTTGGAATAGCGGAAACACATATTATAAGAATATGTCTCAGGACACTATCGCACCTGTTGACAGCGAAACAATTGATTTTGATAATGATGCAAAATCTCTTGTTTATAACTATTCAATTGCCGATACATCCGCTCTTGCCGATGCAATCAAAACTGCAGCTTCGGCAAGCGAGGTTACAATCTGTGATGAAAATCTTTCTGTAACAGAAAATCTTGCTGATGCAAAATATGCCGTTATCAAAAATCAGGCAAACGCATATCATTACTACTCTATTTCAGAACTCGAAAAACCTGTTATGGAAAAAGTTCAGCTTGAAGAAGCAGCAGATGATACCACAACTGCTGATGATAACTGGAAAACCAATGTGAATTTCTATGATGAAGCTGTAGCGGTATATTCTCACACTGAAAATCCAACATGGCAGATTACCTCTGATGCTCTTCTGGGTGCTCTTTCATCCAAAACAGGATATGAGCTTTCCTATGTTGATGAAAACAAAGAGCCTGCAACAACAGACCATGTTACAGGTGGTTACTTAAAAGCTGTTAAAGACGATGAAACTCTCTATATTCCCATTGTAAAGCAGTATGATTACAGCACCGGATTCAAAACAGCTGCAGAAGCAAATGTCAATGTAAAATATCGTAATGCATATGGTCATACCATCATTAATTCTGCATCAAATGTTGCAGGAAATCCAGCCAGTGCTTTTGGCTTCTCAGTTAAACCCGGTTCAACATCAGAAGACAGACATGACATATATATGATTTCTGATGTAAGCAATAGCAGCTCTTTCGTTGTAAACAAAACATGTACATATGTATTCAATATGTATGCCGAGGACGATGCAGTTCTTAGTGTTGGCTACAGAAAAGGAACAAAGTTATTTGACTGGAATCCTGATGGAAGCGTATATGTGTACAGATGGGTTGGCGGAACCAATGCTAAGGATGCAACTCCGTTTATGAACCTCGAAAGAGGCAAATGGCATCAGGTTGCCTTCACCATTGAACGCGCATCCAGCCGTGGTGAGCTCTACATTGACGGTGTACATTATGAAAATCCTGAACTGCTTCCGGTTTGGAATATGTGTTCAGGTATAAGCCTTTGCATGGGCAAGCTTAGCGAAGGCTATGCGGCAGATGCAACAGGCAGAGTTCTTTTCTCCGATGTTGAATACTATGAAGGTATGTATTACAACTACGGTGAAACAATCGAAGCAAAATCCTCCACTGTAGATTTTGCAATTGATACAGATGCGAAAGTTATCTATTATCAGAATATGGACCTTGCCGCTCTCAAAGCTGCAGTTCTTGCAAACACCGATGCTTCAGCAGTAAAAGTATATACCGATGCAACAATTTCTGCAGAAGCAGCAGAACTCAGTGCAGCATCAGTTGTATTTACAACTTCCGAAAACGGTATGAGATATGAATACTACACTCTCAAACCTTATTCAGAAATCCCTGCACCGGTTCTCACAGTAACTCCCGGCACATCAACCTATAAAGTTTCAACAAAATATATCACAGACCTTACAGGTTACACACTTTATGCAGCATCCTACACAAGCGACAACACTCTCGTAGGCGTAACTGCATATCCTGTTGAAGCTGACGACCTTTACAAAAATCTCGAATTTAAGCTTGCATATGGTGATGGTGGTACAAAGGTTAAAGCCTTCCTCTGGGATGATGAAAACACTCCGCTTTCATTTGCACAGTATGATCCCGAGGCGTAATTAAAATTAATATAACGAAAAACAAATTCAGTAATCCAATTTTACAAGCGAGGCGGCGTCCCCGCCGCCCCTGCCTGTATATACAATAAATTTTTAAATATCCTTTTTAAAAAGTGTATTTACAAATTTCTTGTATATAAAAATGTTCTTTATTAAATCCACGGGGATTTTATATAAGATAAATATTAATGAAAAGGGTGGTAAAATGAAAAAAACAATCAGAAAAATTCTTGCATCATTGCTTACCTTTGCAATGGTTGTAAGCCTCATTCCCCTTGCGGCAATGGCAGAAGAAACAGACACGAGCTTTGTGTTTGGAACAGGTACCTATGGCAATTTCAGAAGCCAGGGTATCCCCGGTGTTCAGCTTGGCGGCATTGGCGGTAAAGCTGAAGACGACATGGCAATGGCTTTTGTTGTTGATTCCGAATTTAATGGTCAGGAATCAAGATGGGAATATCCCACAACTCATATTAACGCATCCGATGTTGGTACAAGCGGCGGCGCTAAAGGTGTGTACTACAGTTTTAATATGTATGCTGATGGTGATGTTGTTGTAACAGTAGCCTATGGTTCAGGCATATCAATTCTCAAATGGAATCCCGACGGTTCTTTAAATGTTCCCAATGTAAGTGAAGCAGTTAGTGCAGAGCGCGGAAAGTGGCACAAGGTTGTAGTTTCTCAGAACGATTCAAGCGGCGGAAGACTTGCACTTTTCATTGATGGTGTAAGAATCGGTACAGGTGCTGATGGCGGTTGGTCAGGCTGGGGTTCAAAAACTCCTTTGCTTTTTGGTGTTCTTGCTGAATCCGCAAACGGTGTTGCAGCCTTTGATGATCCATATATGACTCTCTGGTCAGACGGAAATACATATAATAAAATTAAAGACCAGGACACATTTGTTCCTGAAGATTCCGCATTCATAGATTTCGATGCCGAAAAGAAAACACTTGGCTTCCATCATTCAATCGAAGATGTTCCATCACTTGCAGAAAATGTTAAAACAGCTTCCTCTGCAAAAGAGGTTACAATCTGTGATAAAAATCTCAAGGTGACAGATGCCATTGATAATGCTGCCTATGCTGTTATCAAAAATAATGCTGATGCATATCACTACTATAAACTGACAAAGCTTGAAAAGCCTGCAATGGAAATGGTTGGTCTTGTTAAGGAAGCAGACATTGCTGATGATCCCAATGATAACTGGAAAATCAATGTTAAATTTTCCAAAGATGCCGTTTTGGTGTATTCTCACACTGAAAACCCCTCATGGACCATTTCTTCCGAAGCTCTTATGGCAATTTTGTCATCAACTTATGGTTATGAGCTTTCCTATGTTGACGAAAACAAGGAAGAAGCTGTAACAGACCATGTTACAGGTGGATTCATTAAAGCTGTACTTGGTGAAGAGGTTATCTATCTTCCCATTGAAATAAGAGGTGATTACAGCACCGGATTCGAAACCGTTCCTGATGCAGATGTAAATGTGAGATACCGCAATGCATATGGTCACACAACAACATCTGCCTCAAATGTTGCAGGAAATCCTGCCAACGCATTTGGTTTCTCTGTCAAACCCGGTTCAACATCGGAAGACAGATACGACATATATATGATTTCTGATACATCTGATACAGGTTCATTTGTTGTAAACAGAACCTGCACATATGTATTTAATATGTATGCCGAGGACGATGCAGTTCTTAGTGTTGGCTACAGAAAGGGCACCAGATTATTCGACTGGAATCCTGATGGAAATGTATATGTTTACAGATGGGTTAATGGCAAATCTGTTATGGATGAAGCACCTTTTATGAATCTTACAAGAGGTCAGTGGCATCAGGTTGCTTTCACCGTTGACCGTGCATCCAGCCGCGGAGAGCTTTATATCGACGGCATACATTATGAAAATCCCGAACTTCTTCCTGTATGGAACTATTGCGCAGGTATCAGTCTTTCTATGGGTAAGCTCAGTGATGGCTATGCAGCCGATGCAACAGGCAGAGTTCTATTCTCCGATATTGAATACTACGAGGGCTTCTACTACAACTACGGCGAAACTGTCGCAGCAAAATCTTCTACAGACAATTTTGCACTGGATGCAGATGAAAACATTATTTATTATCAGAACCTTGATGCAGATTCTTTGAAGGCAGCAATTTTAGCAAACACAGATGCTAAGGCAGTAAGAATTTTTGAAGATGCAACAATTGCAAATGAAACAACAACACTCAATGAAAATTCCGTTGTTGTTGCAACATCTGCAAACGGAGTGAGATATGATCATTTCACATTGAAGCCGTATTCAGAGGTTCCGGGTCCTCAGATTACAATCAAGCCTCTCACCTCAGTGTTTGATGTAACAACAAAAATCATTGCTTCAGTTGAAGATGCAGTCTACTATATTGCAACATACAATGATGCCGGAAAGCTTGTAAATATTTCTTCTGTTCCTGTTACCAACGATATGATTGGTAATGAAATAACTGAAAGATATGCATACGGTGACGGCGGAGTTTCTGTTAAAGTGTTTATGTGGAAAAAAGGCATTGTACCCTTTGCTTATGCCGATTATATTCCCGAAGCATAAATTGGTTAATTATAGGTTTCAAAAGGGCGGCGGATACCGCCGCCCTTTTGTGTAACAAAGAATTTGCAAACGAAATCAAATAAATTGGAATTTATCGGGGAGATGGAATTGGGCTGATGCGAAAGGCTTCCCCTTGGTGGGGAAGCTGTCACCGCAAGGTGACTGATGAGGGGAAACAAAAGAAAGTAATTTCAAATAAAAATTTGAAATTCATTCAAACTATTGAAAACGCTGATTTTTAACGCTCCACTAACCAATCAAATTCGCACAAGTGCTCTTTTCTTGGAGTGTCACTATCCCCTCATCCGTCAAGCAAGCT
>JAZNUS010000063.1:0-5067 GCA_045592485.1 Clostridia bacterium
TTTTTAACGCTCCACTAACCAATCAAATTCGCACAAGTGCTCTTTTCTTGGAGTGTCACTATCCCCTCATCCGTCAAGCAAGCTTGACACCTTCTCCACCAGGGAGAAGGCTCACACACTAGCGCAAAACAGAGCGCTAAATTCCAATTTATATTTATAGTTCAAATAACTTTTTGGAGGACATTATGAACGATTATATTGTAAGAGCCGCAAGCGATGACGGAAGCATCAGAGCTTTCGGCTGTTATTCAAAAACAATAACCGACACCGCAAGACTCTACCACGGCACAACCCCTGTGGCAACTGCGGCAATAGGCAGACTTCTCACAGCGGCATCTATGATGGGTGCAATGCTCAAAGGCGAAGACGATCTGATTACGCTGCAAATGACAGGCTCCGGTCCCATGGGAAGAGTTCTGGCAACAGGCACTCCCGACGGATGTGTTAAAGGCTATGTGGGACAGCCCCTTGTTGATTTACCTCTTAATTCTGCAGGCAAGCTTGATGTGGGCGGGGCAATAGGCAAAGACGGTTTTCTCACAGTTATCACAGACCTCGGTCTGAAAGAGCCCTTTGTCGGTAAAATCCCCCTTGTTTCCGGAGAAATAGGCGACGACCTTGCCCAATATTTTGCTGTTTCCGAGCAGGTGCCTTCCGTTGTGGCACTTGGAGTATTGGTAGATGTTGACCTTTCGGTTAAAAATTCGGGCGGAATCATAATTCAGGTTATGCCCGATGCTCTTGACTCTACCCTCGATACCCTTGAAGAAAACATCAAAAGCATAACCTCGGTTACACAAATGCTCGATGAAGGAATGACCGTCGAAGACATTCTTTCTGTTGCCCTTAAAAATATAGACTATCACATTACCGACAAATCCGAGGTTTCCTACAAATGCAACTGTTCCCGACAGCGGGTTCGCCGTGTTCTTGCGTCAGTTGGCAAAACAGAGCTTGAGGCAATTCTTGAAGAAGACGGAAAGGCTGAAGTGTGCTGTCAGTTCTGTCCCGAAAAATATGAGTTTTCCGGAGATGAAATAAAAGAAATTATTAACGAACTGAATTTACAAGAGGATGACGAAAAATGATAAAAATGTGTATATTCGACCTTGACGGCACTCTTTTAAATACTCTTCCCACAATAAGCGGTCTCGGAAATATGGCTCTTAATGAATTTGGTTATGAGG
The DNA here is from genome assembly GCA_045592485.1 of Clostridia bacterium. GTDB lineage: Bacteria > Bacillota > Clostridia > UMGS1810 > UMGS1810 > RGIG1828. The sequence continues at coordinate 1,188 of JAZNUS010000063.1, forward strand.
CTATAGATCCCGAAGAAGTAAAATATATGATAGGCTACGGTGCCAAAAGACTTATCAGAGCTATGCTTGAAAGGGCGGGTGCCGACACCGATGCCGAGTTTGACAAGGTATATAAATTTTTTATGAAAAATTACAACAAAGGTGTTACCGACGGAACAAAACCTTATGACGGGATTCCTGAGCTTCTCTCCGACCTTAAAACCATGGGCATTAAAATCTGCGTTTTTTCAAACAAGCCCGACATTGCTGCCCGGGAGTCGGTGAAGCTGTTTTTCGGCGATATGGTGGACATTACCCACGGAGCAAGAGAGAATGTGGCTTTGAAACCGTCTGCCGACGGCCTTGAACTGATATTTGACGAAACAGGCATAAGGGCAGATGAATGTCTCTATATTGGCGACACAGGTGTTGATATGGAAACCGGCAAAAACGGACATTGTCACACAATCGGAGTTCTGTGGGGATTCAGGAACAGAGACGAGCTTGAAAAAAGCGGAGCCGATTTTATTGTTGAAAATCCGATTGAGATTTCAGACTATCTGAAATCCCTTAATTGACAAAAAATTCAAAATACTGAAGGTGACAGAATGCTTAAAACCGACAAAGAAAGACTCAGCGAGGTTATGGAAGCTTTCTACAAGCTGACCGGCGTCAAGGTGGCAATCTATGATACCGATTTTAATGAGGCAGTTGCCTATCCGCCCCACAACTCATCCTTTTGCACTCTGATATGCTCAGACAAAAGCACCGAGAAATGCTGCAGCGAAAACACAACGGAGCTTTTGAAAAGATGTCTTGATGCTCCGGGCAAAACAATTATGCACACCTGCCACGCAGGGCTTACCGAGGTCGCAACAGTTATATCAGACGGCGAAACAATTATAGGCTACATAATTTTCGGTCAGATAACCAACAATCCCTCACAGGAGGACTTTGTTGAAAGCGTCAAGGAAAAATGCAAAAAATATCCCATTGACGCCTCTGTTATCGAAAAACACATAAGGAAAATAAAATACATAGATAAAGACAAGCTGGAATCAATTTCACTTTTGCTCGGTATGACAGTTTCCTACATAATTGCTAACCGTCTGGCATATTCCGATGCTGAATCAATGGGGCTCGAAATAAAAGAATATATAAAGAAAAATGCTTCAACACCCATCAATGTTGACGAGATATGCAAGCATTTTTTTGTATCGAGATCGGTTCTGTATAAGCTTACAAAGCCTTATATGCCCGAAGGTGTGGCTTCCTTTATCCGTCATGAAAAAATGAAGCTGGCAAAAGACCTTCTTTTGAAAACAAATCTTTCTGCAGCAGAAATTGCCTCAAAGCTTGGTTACTCCGACACCAACTATTTTTTGAGGACCTTCAAAAAAGAAGCAGGGATTTCAGCAGGGAAATACAGAAAAATATAAATTGGGGTTTATAGGGCTGTTTGAAAAAGTCAGATGAAATATCTGCCATACACATAAACCGGTGTTGAAGACCAGCCATGGCAAAGACTGCCTGCATTGTCAAAATCCTTTTCGCCTAGCTCTGTTTCCCAGAAGGTTGTGGAACCCGTTTCCAGCATTCTGCCCCATTTGGCGAGAATTTCGGAATACACAAAATCCTTGTAGGTGTCACAGATGCCGAGAAGTGCATCATATTTATACACAAGGCAGCCAAGGGTAATGGGGACAAGGTCATTTTCCGATGACAGAATTTTTAAAAGTCCGTCTGATTTTTCACCGCAAACACCGGTGCATACAGCCAAAGACTGTGTAATTTCGGAATATGCCGTCTTTTTTCCGTCTTTTATGAAAGATGCGTAAACGCCCTTTTCTTCATCAAAAAATGTTTCATTGATTTTATCCTTCATTCCGGGAAGAACTTTCCTAATCTTTTCACAATATTCAGCTTCGCCAATATATTCAAAAATATCCGAAAGAGCATTCATTCCCATATAGAAAAACAAATTGTATAGTCCGTCCGAATCGTACTGCCGGCCATTTCTTGTATCAAGACCGTCATTTGAATCAGACCATTCATAAAAATTCCAGTAGTCCTCACCAAAGGGATGCTTTGCAAGACCGTCTGAGATTTCGGAAAGTCTCATGTCGGTAATTTTTTTAAGCAAATCACAATAATCCTTTGCAAGAGTCAAATCGGCAGAATAGTCAATATATTCCTTCATTGCAAGAAGCCATGTGTAGGTGAAAGAAGGAATCCTTGTTTTTGCATCGCTTGGGCAGGCTATGGTGATAAAGCCATCGTCACCTGCAGATTTTGCAATAAGTTCAAGGGAAGCTCTTACAAACTGACATTCACCGAAGGCATAGTAACCAAAGAGCATCTGATTCCTTGAATCACTTCCGTAAAGTGCCTGTTCTCTCCATGGGCAATCCTCGTAATGCTCATGCATACACATTTTAAGAGTATATTTACTCACTTCAATTATCTTGTTGTAAAGCTCATCACCTGTGTCATATTCAATATCGTCTGTAGTGGGATAAAGTGAATTGATTATTCCCACACAATTTATTTTGATGACTTTTCCAAAGATATTCAGCTGAACATATCTTCCGGCAATGCGGCGGTAGCAGTAGGTAAATTTCTGAACACCTTTTTTACATATGTAGCGGTTTGCAAAGCATCGCTCACCGATTCTGGTCCGGGTTTTGCCGTCATTCAGATGCTCGCAGTAGCCGATGTCAACAGCCGTGCCTTCCTCCGCCTCAATTTCAAAGGTAAAATATCCGCTTTTTTCTTCGCCGAAATCATAGATTGCAAAAATATTTTCATTGTGCCTGAGTGTTTTTTTGTCCGCTTCGAAAATATCGGATACATCACAAAAACAGAGCTTGTCCTCGTCCATGGTAATTCCGGGATTTTCTTTGTCGTCCTCACGGCAAAATGTACCCTGAAAAATAAGCTTGCCCTCTGAGGGGAAAAATTCACACTTTTTTATGGGGCGTTTCTGAAGAGGGGGCATTTCCTTTTCGCAGGATGGCAAAAATTCTGTTTTTTCAGCTTTGATGGCGTTGTAGATATATCCGTAGCCATACTGTGATGTTGTTTTATGCACTTTATTGCCCATTTCAAAGCCAAAGGACGGAGAGGAAAGGGTATCTTTGTCACTGCAGAGGGAAAACTCTCCGCACTTTATCTCATAGCAAAGACCTGCCTCACCAACGGAATACTGATAAGACGATTCACCCTGATGATATGCATTTATAAAGAGATTGTTTTTGCCTTGCCTGAGATATTCAGAAATGTTTATCTCGTCATAGGTTCTGACCTCTCCCACATCGTCATACTGACCGCATTCCACAAAGGAACCGTTAATGCAGAGCACATATTCTCCCTCGGTTGCAATTTTAATGGTTGCATTGGGGAAAATCTCGCTGATTTCAAATTCGCGGACAAAGTCGGCATACTGATTGATGCCCTCTGCCCTGTCACACCATATCCATTTCACGGTTATGTTCTTCCTTTCCGGAGTTGGTTAAATTGGAGTTTGTCGAGGAGATGAAATTGGGCTGAAGAGAGAGGCTTCCCCCTGGTGGGGAAGCTGTCACCGCAAGGTGACTGATGAGGGGAATTTGAAGATGAAATTGTTCAAATGTGTCGTAGGGGCGATCCACGAACCGCCGGAAAATGGCAGATATCAAACGGGCGATTCGTGATTGGCCCCTACAATGTCCTTGTGTTAAACACCCCGATAAATTCCAATTTGACAATATTGTAACACAATTCTTTTCATAATTCAATGACAAAGCAGTTATATTGAGATAAAAATATCGCATATTATTCTTATTTTTCTTGACAGGCTCTTAGTGATATGTTAAATTTAAATAAACAGTATTCAGGCGGTGATTAAAATGAAAAAATTATG
>JAZNUS010000064.1:0-6315 GCA_045592485.1 Clostridia bacterium
TTTCGACTGCTGAAAGACAATCGACTTTATATTAAATCAGAGAAGTAATTTTCTCTGATAAACTCCGCCCTGTTAAAAAGCTAAAACAGGCAGGGCTTATTAAAGTGCGTCATCTTTTGAGAAACCGACTACAAAAATATGCTATTATTCGCTAATTTCCTCTTGACATATTACCGCCGGACTTTTATAATTGTTATTAACATAGTATTATTATAAACCTATCATATATTTTGTGTCAATTAACAGATAATCTAAACATCAAAAAATCGGGAGTTATTTTTTATACAAAATTTTTATCTTCGTATATCACACGGACTGCAGTTGAAAATTTTTTTAAAAATACGGTTAAAATTACGAATACTGCCAAACCCTGATTCAAAGGCTATCTGACTAATAGGAAGTTCAGTTTGTTCAATCTTTTGCTTTGATGCATATGCCCTCATAGCATTAATTATTTCCGAAAACCCTGGCTTGCCGTCAGTATTCAGAACACGACTCAGATGCGATGCTGTAACTCCTGCATAAAAAGCCGTTTCCCTTAAACTGATATTTTCTGTATAATGTTCTGATATGTAAACAATAGCTTTGCGGTAAGTGTCATATTCAAATACATCAACATCTTTAACGAAACAGTTTTTGAAGAAATCTGAAAGAGTGCAGTATAATAGAGCTTTTTTTCTGAAATCATCTTCATGCTCCGCCAGTGTGATTTCTTCAATAATAATTCGGTGAGCCATTGTGAAGTTTGTGAAATCGGGTTCGAAAATCTTTCCGCGTAAAATTTGTCTATATTCAGGAATATATTCAGGCGGACAAGCGATGATGAAAATATCACTTTGACAATTTGTGCGATAACTATGGATTTCATATGGCATAACAACAGCAACAGAATCCTTTTTCAGTGTAAATTCATGCTCACCAACCTTGACATCAATGCTTCCGTCTAAAACATAAACGAACTCAATATGGCTATGTACATGAAACGGATAGTATATATCATTGGCTCTGATACAACAATAAAAATCGGATATACCACTTTCTCTGCTTATTGAATAAAACATCCGGCACCTCACGACATCAATATTTGTCCATAATTATATATCAAATTTCTTGTAAAGTCAATCAAAAGTGATTATAATACACTCGGAGGTGAGTAAATGGGTTATTTACTAATGCTTATAAACTGCTGCATAGGCGGATTTTCGACAATAATGTCAAAATTTTATGTCAAAAGTACTGCTTCATTTAAGTCTTCCAAAACAATATATATTCTTCTGGCGCATCCAATTGCGGCAATATATTTTCTTGTTTTGTCAGGCGGTAGTGTTCCCATCAACGCCTCTACATTGTTATATTCAACTGTTTATGCATTTGCTTGCCTTATATCAGTCATAGTATCTTTGAAAGCCTATGAAAAAACAAATCTCATATATATGACGGTATTTTCAGGCGCAGGTGCAGTCATTATACCTTTGATTGCAGAGTTGATTCAGAAAACGAATTTTCATGCAAACATCTACTTTTCCGTTGCAGCCAGACTGATTGCTGTTGGAGTACCTTTGTTTTTTTCTCAATCCGTTGAAAAAAAAGGACTTAAAATTTGTGTTGCAATGTTTTTCTCGTCTGGCGTTTCAGGAATTATTCCGAAACTCTATCTCAAAGCAGCGCAGTGACAACCAACGAGAGCTTTTGTTTCTGGACAAATGTAATTATTTTGCCGATTGTTTTTTTGATAATTATATTATCAAATGATCGTACGATAATTTTTGATGATATGAAAAAAATGAAGCTAAAACATTACGCACCAATTTTCTTTTGTACGGCAATAAGCAATGTTTCGAGCCTGATTATGCTTTATGTACTGACATTGGTTGAGGCAACGGTGAGAGCTGTTTTTGTTTCTTCTGTAGGAATGATTGTCACAACTTTTGTATCAGTATTTATATTTAAGGAAAAATTTCGCTTTCAACAATTAATAAGTATTATTTTTTCTATTGCATCAATAGTACTTAATATGTTATAATTAACAAAACTTATTCCAAGGAGAATTTAAAATGAGCATTTTTGAAGCAGGTCAAAAAATTATATTAGAAAATTTTTATGTTAAAATTGTTATTTCTGAAGAAGATGCATCAGTTTTGTCGATTATTGACAAAACAAAGAATGCAGAGATTAAAAGTGAAGATACAAAGTTTTTTCACTTCATAGATGGAGATAAAGAAACAAAAATTGCTCCCACTGCCATGTTTTTGGTTGGTAATATTCTGACAATCAGAACTCCTGCGGGAAATTTCTTTGTTGAAGTGTCTGAATGTGACAATTACTTCACTTTTGAAGTAACATCTCCCCTACCCACAACTGCATATAAGCTTGTTATGGCACATGCAAAATATGAATATGATTTTAACGACAAAAACAACATTGGCGCCTGCGGCATATCTCTATCCTATCCGGCTAATCCTTGCTTTTTTCCTGATTGCAAATCAAAAGAAACAAAGGCAGAAGTGCTGTGCGGCATGGATAATACCAAAGCTAAGTATGCGTTAATTGTTGCACCAATTAATAAAATCAAGGGTATAATTAAGAGTGCATGTGTAACAATTGATAAAGAAAACGGTTTTTATACCCGTCTTGGCGGTGCATGGGGACAAGATGCTGAAATTAACACTCAGAATTGCATCATAGAAGAAAACTCCGAAATGGACTATCTTCGCAGAAATATGGATTTTTATAAGAAGCTTAATGTTAATCAAATTGATTTCCATAAGGCATTTGGAAATTTCTGTCAGGGAGATTTTACATATGTTCATTATAAAAACGGCGAAGATTTCAAAAATAATGTTGTTAAATTACTCGAAGAGAATGATATGATTGCAGGGCTTCACACCTACTCTCATTACATAGACTATAATTCCGAAGTGATTATGTCTGTTCCTAAATGGCAAAATCAGATCAGCGTTCTTGGTACATACACGCTCTCTGAGGATATTGATGAAAACTCAATGTTTTTGCCAACAAATGAATCCACAGCCGACATATCAGATGATTTTACATTTTTTTCACGAAACACCGAGTACATTTTGATTGGCGATGAAATTATTGAATTTACCAACGCACCTGACGGATTTAGAGTCAGGAGGCGGGCATGCTGTGGCACAATAGCGGCAAAGCACAGAAAAGGTGAACAAATTTCACATCTTGACGGTTACTATCAGGGTTTTTGCCCAAAGCTTGGTTCTGAACTGTTTTTCCATATTGCACGAGAAACCGCAAAAGCCTACAATGAAGGCGGCTATTCTTGCATTTATCTCGATGCACTCGATGGCATTTCGAAGCACACCGATGACAAAAGCGAAGCATTTTATTATATGGCTGCATTTGTGTGTGAAATTCTTAAATATTGTGAAAAAGAACCACTTTTGGAATATTCAATGTTTACACCGATTCTATGGAATGCCAGAGGAAGAATCGGAGCGTATGACACTTGTTATCAGGGATATAAGACCTGGATTTTGGAGCATGCTGAAAACAATCAGATGCATATTGACAGATACTCATCTCCCACCATGGGCTGGTATGACTTTTATCCGGTTGATGAAGAATCGAAAAATGTCACCAAAAAATACGAACACACAGATGATGTTGATATGATTGGTGCAATTGTTCTTGCAAATAATTTCAGCATGGTATATAACGACCTTAAATATGAAACTTATCAGAATACTCCTGCGCTCAGACGAAACCTTGAGATTTTTTCAAAATATGATTCTTTGAGAAAATCCAAGTATTTCTCCGACGAAATTCTTGAACAAGTTATAAAAGGCAGCTATGAATATAAATTAATTGAATCAAGGGACAACAACTATAAATTTATAGAAAGAAAATACCAGTCAAAGAAGTATTTTGATTTTTTGGATTCAAAAAGAGCATGCGAAAAATTCACAAACCCTTTCAAAACTCAAATTCCTTTTGCCAGAATTGAGGGAATGATGTCTTCATCCGGAAAAGATTCTTTGCTTCTGGTTAAAAAGAAAGACTTTAAGAACTTGGGTAAATCACCAATCGAAATAGTTTTTGATAAACCCATCAATATAAACGATAAACGAGGCTTCACACTGACCGTTAAAGGTAACGGCAAAAAAGGCGGTGTAATTGCAATAACATTAAAATGTGCATCACACAGAGGCGTCCTTCGTTATTATATTGACACTGATTTTGTCGGTTCACGCAGTTTTCTCCTTGTCGAAACTGACAATGGTGACCGTCTTGATTTACCTTTTGATAATATCAAACTAAATCCGGATCGTCCAAGCCTTTACAGTATTGGCAGAGATCCGTTTCACTATAACACTCTTAATCAGATTACAATTGAAACAGATGGCAATGTTGAAGGAGTTGAATTATCCGATTTAAAAGCATGTCCACATTTTGAGGAAACAATTTCTAATCCGACAATTACTATTGGAGAAACCAAAATTACATTTGACTGCAATCTGATGAGCGGCGAATATATTGAGTATGACGGAAAAAATGCCAAACTGTATGATTATCTTGGAAATGAAACTATGGTTCCCTTTGACGGAAGTATTAAAATCCCCAAAGGTGATTTCACAGCTCAGATTTCGGCACAAACCAACAAAAAAATTGCTTTGAATGCTAAGGTTACTTTTGGTTACACAGGCAAAACATTATAAAAAATTATTAATCAAAAAATCTGTCCCAAAATTGAGGGACAGATTTTTTAAAGTTGAAAATCATAGAAAAAAACCATACAACATAGTGTATGGTTTGAAGTAGCGGCAGACGGATTTGAACCATCGACACTGCGGGTATGAACCGCATGCTCTAGCCAACTGAGCTATGCCGCCAGATATTAATAAGTGTGCTCATCAGCAACAGGTAATATAATACCATAACTTTAAAATTTTGTCAATACTTTTTTTGAAAAATTTTATTTTTTATTTTTAAAGGTTTATTACTTGTTTTTTTGCAAATTTATGATATAATTAATAGGATAAATGAATTAACAATCATTTGATACAGGAGAATTTTATGAGCAGAAACAAATTAATTGATTTTAAAAAATTTGATACGGTCCTGTTTGCATTAACACTTTCTTGTGTTTTGTTTGGGATTTTTGCAATCAGCAGTGCCGTTGCGTCATATGACAACAGTACAAGCTTTGTAATAATTCAGTCTGTTGCAGCTTTGGTTGGAATCATAATGATGTTTTTGATTACTGTGATTAATTACGATATTTTCGGAAAGATGACAAAGGCAATTTACATAATTTGTATATTGTTTCTTATTGCAGTTTTGGTTTTTGGTACCGGCCTTGAGGATACCGGAAGTAAAAGCTGGATTAGGTTCGGACCAATAGGCATTCAGCCATCGGAAATAGTCAAAATCGGATTTATAATTACATTTTCGAAGTTGTGTGCCGACTATGGAGAAAACCTCAACAAATCAAAAAATGTTTTAAAACTTCTGCTGCACGCAGGTGTTCTGCTTGCACTTATAATGCTTCAGCCTGATTTTGGAACAACAATGGTTTTCGTTGTTATTATGTGCGGCATTCTTTTCTGCGCCGGAATTTCATATAAATATATCCTTGGAACAGCTGCCTGTCTCACCGTGGCAATTCCCCTGGTGTGGAACTTCTTTCTGCAGGAATATCAGAAAAACAGAATCCGTGTTCTTCTTGATCCTGAGTCTGATCCTCTTAATGCAGGTTATCATGTTATGCAGTCTAAAATAGCTCTTGGCTCAGGCGGAATTGTCGGAAAAGGAATTGAACAAGGCACTCAAACACAACTTGGTTATCTTCCTGCAAAACATACTGACTTTATTTATTCGGTTATTGGCGAAGAAATGGGATTCATAGGCTGTCTTATTGTTGCAGTTCTGCTGTTTTTATTGGTGCTCAGATGCTTTTATATTGCACGCTATGCAAACAACAACTTCGGATCATACATTTGTATCGGGGTTGGTTGTATGATTCTTGCTCATACTTTTGAAAACATAGGCATGTGCATGGGTGTTATGCCGGTTACTGGTATTCCCCTACCCTTTTTCAGCTATGGCGGTTCTTCGGTTTTAACAAATTTAATGGCTGTAGGTCTGGTGCTGAGTGTTTCCTTAAGGCGAAACAGTATTTATTCTGATGATGATTAAATCAGTAATTACTTTATAATCAAAAATAAAAGCAATAGTTTGAAACAAACAATGTTCAAATTATTGCTTTTTTTATTACATAGGAAATTGCGTCAGCAATTGCTTGTAACAACAAAAATTACCTTATAAAAATGTGAGCGA
>JAZNUS010000065.1:0-6892 GCA_045592485.1 Clostridia bacterium
AGCGAGCACGCGTCTGATTGACGCGATGCGGAGCGGTTCGTGGGAGACAGTAAATTTTCGGAATTCGTATGCGAAAGTTCGTATGTGTTTTCGGGGAATGCCCCGTGGTTGATTTTTAACATTAGAATTCAAACAGCTCGATAAATTCCAATTTGTCAAAGTATCTCACCAAGCTTCTCGGCTGCTTTTCCGTTTACCGCTTCATTAATACTTTCGGCAATTATTTTGGACACCTCATCGATTATGCTGTCAACCTCCTTTGGTGTAACAATAAGGTCTTTCGCAGACGGTGACAAAACCTCGCTTATAAGCTCAAAACGGTTGTCGTTGTCAAAGGCATCAACAGCACCGAAAAGGGGAGAACCCTTGGAAGAATGTGCCTTGATAGCCTCAATCAAAAGCTCAATGGCATCGTTGGCAACAGCCGCCGCCTCAATAACCGTGGGCACTCCTATGGCAATAACGGGAACTCCGAGGGTGTCTTTTGTGAGTCCCTTTCGTTTGTTGCCAATGCCCGAGCCGGGAACAATGCCTGTGTCGGCAATCTGGAAGGTTGTGCTTATTCTTGAGGTTTTTCTCGATGCCAGAGCATCAATTGCAATAATCAGATCAGGTTTTATCTTATCGGCTATTCCCTTTATAATTTCGCCTGTCTCAATTCCTGTTATTCCCAGGACCCCCGGAGCAACTGCACAAAGAGAGTTCATATTTTCGGTCACTTCCCGGGGCAGAACTCCATATAGATGTCTTGTGACAAGGAGCTTGTCCACAACCTTCGGGCCGAGTGCATCGGGGGTTACAAAGCGGTTTCCAAGGCCCACCACCATCACGGTATGCTCTTTTTTTAGATGTAGAATTTTTTTCAGCTCTTTTGTTAGAATATCCTTTGTTTCGTCAAATGCCTCTGTTACACTTTCTCGAAGTGATGGAACCTCAAGTGTCACATAGTTTCCCACCGGTTTTCCTACGGCTTCTTCACCGTGCTCGTTTAAAATTTCCACCCTGGTAACTGTCACATGATTTCCCTTTCGCACATCGGTTTTTATTCCGCTCATATTTCCGCTTACTTCAATTCCCTGAACCGCCGCCGATTCAATTGCAAGGTCTGTGTGTATAGAGTATTCCATAATATCCACCCTTTAACTTTTTGTTTATATTATGTAGTGTTTCAGAAAAAATATTATTTTTAGGACATTCACAAAGGGAAAAATTTTTCATATAATAGAAACATCTATCATTTCCGGGGGTGCTATTTTGCTTTCAGTTATAACCTGGCTGTTGTCATTTTTAGGCAAGGCAATTTTTATGGTGTCCTATGTGACGCCGTCGGCGGCTTTTTTAAAACCGCTGTCAGCCGAGGAGGAAGCACACTACATAGAGGAATACCAAAGAGGCAGTAATGATGCGAAAAACAAACTCATTGAACACAATCTCCGTCTTGTTGCTCACATTGCCAAAAAGTATTCTCTCAAGGGCTGTGACAGCGATGACATAATATCCATCGGTACAATCGGTCTCATAAAAGCCATAGGCTCCTTTAAAAACGGCAAGGGTGCCAACCTTTCCACCTATGCCGCAAGATGCATTGAAAATGAAATTCTTATGGCTATGCGTTCGGGAAAGAAAACCTCGGGAGAGGTTCTTCTTCAGGATCCCATCGGCACCGATTCCGAAGGCAAGGAAATAACACTCATAGACAAACTCAGCAATGACGGAGAAAGTGTTTTTGATGAAGTTGATCTCAGACTGCGGATAAGAGAGCTTTATCGGGAAATGAAGTCGGTGCTTTGTGACAGAGAAAGGGAAATTCTGGAGCGAAGGTATGGACTTTGCGGATATGAAGCTCTTACGCAATTGGAAATATCCGATATGATGGGAATATCCCGTTCCTATGTTTCCAGACTTGAAAAGAAGGCAATCAACAAGCTTTTTAAACAGATGGGAAAAGAATGATTGATGTATAAAAACGAATTATACAGTATATATGCGTAAAATTGTGTGGTTTTAGCTTGTATATATGCATTTTTTTGGATAATTTATAAGAAAAATACAAAAGTTGTTGACAGGGTATATATTATATGATAAACTTATAACCATCAAAAATGCAGTGGACTATGCTGCACAAAAATGGAGGATAATAAAATGAAAGCATTAAAAAAACTTGCCGCTCTTGTTCTTGCGGTTATGATGATTGGTTGCATCTTCGCAGCTTGCGGTGCAGATGACAAAGCAACAGACGGTGCAGAAAAAACAGTTCTCACAATGGCAACAAGTGCAGACTTCCCGCCCTATGAATACTATGAGAACGATGAAATCGTTGGTATTGATATCGATATCATGAATGCAGTTTGCGAAAAAATCGGTATGACTCTTGAACCTCAGGATATGAGCTTTGACTCTGTTATCGGTGCAGCTCAGACCGGTAAGACCGACATCGCTATGAGCGGTATCACCATTACAGAAGACAGAAAGAACATGATTAACTTCACAATTCCCTACACTTCAACTGCTCAGTCAATTATCGTTGTAAAAGACGGCGACATTGCTGAAAAAGCAGACCTCGAAGGCAAAAAAATCGGTGTTCAGATCAATACCACAGGTGACACACAGGTTACCGAAGAATTTGGCGATGATGCAGTTGAGCGTTTCCAGAATGGTGCTCTTGCAGTAGAAAGCCTTAAAAACGGCAAGGTTGATTGTGTAGTTATCGACGGTGAAGTTGCAAAAGCTCTTGTTGAAGCTAACGAAGGTCTTGAAATCATTGCTGACGCATACTCAATCGAAGAATATGCAATCGCTGTTGCAAAAGATAACACAGAGCTTCTTGACAAAATCAACGGCGCTCTTGAAGAACTCCTTGCAGATGGCACAATTGACAAAATCATGGATAAATATATTGAAGAATAATTCTTTAATATAAAAAGTCAGACATGTAGAGAGGCAGGTTTGAATCTGCCTCTTTTGCAATGTGCAGAGGAAAAATATTGCTGAAAGGAAATTACAGATATGACATTTCAGGAAAGGTTTTATCTTAATTTTATAAAAGATTCACGATGGCATTATCTCACCGACGGTCTTTTGGTAACACTCGAAGTCACATTCTTTGCTGTGCTTATCGGCATTGTAATCGGTGTCATAGTTGCCGGAATCCGCTCAACCCACGATAAGCTTATCGATCGCACAAGGTCAAAGCTGGCAAGATTCGTGCTTAAGCTTTTCAACACAATTGCCAACATCTATCTCACGGTTATCAGAGGTACACCTGTTACCGTTCAGCTTATGATAGCTTACTACATAATTTTTATTTCGTCCAACAACAAGGTTTTGGTTGCAGTGCTTGCATTTGGTATTAACTCGGGTGCATATGTTGCAGAAATTGTCCGTTCGGGAATTATGAGTATTGACGAAGGTCAGACCGAAGCCGGCAGAAGCCTTGGTTTCAACTATTTGCAGACAATGTTCTACATTGTGCTTCCCCAGGCATTTAAAAATGTGCTTCCTGCTCTTGCCAACGAATTTATCGTATTGCTTAAGGAAACATCAGTCAGCGGCTATGTTGCACTTCAGGACCTCACACGAGGAGGCGACATTATTCGCGGAAGAACCTATGATGCGTTTTTCCCGCTGCTGGCAGTGGCAGGCATTTACCTTGTTATGGTAATAGGCTTTACAAAGCTTGTGTCCATTCTCGAAAGGAGGCTTCGTAAGAGTGAACGATAATGTGATTATTAAAACCGAAAACCTTTGCAAATTTTACAACGGCGGAGAAATTAAAGCATTGAATAATGTTAATGCAGAGATTAAGAACGGCGAAGTGGTTGTTATAATCGGACCTTCAGGCTCAGGTAAATCAACATTTCTTCGTTCTCTTAACCTCCTTGAAGACCCCACCTCGGGCAAAATCTTCTTCGACGGAAATGAAATCACTGATCCAAAGGTTGATATAAACCTTCACCGTCAGAAAATGGGAATGGTGTTCCAACAGTTCAATCTTTTCCCCCACATGACGGTTCTGCGCAATCTGACAGTTGCGCCAATGAAGCTCCTCAAGATGTCGAAAAAAGATGCAGAAGAAAAGGCAATGGCACTTCTTGAAAGAGTCGGTCTTGCCGATCGTGCCAATTCTTATCCGTCACAGCTTTCGGGCGGTCAGAAACAGAGGGTTGCAATTGTGCGTGCTCTTTGTATGAATCCCGAAGTTATGCTTTTTGATGAACCCACATCTGCCCTTGACCCCGAAATGGTTGGCGAGGTTCTCGATGTTATGAAGCAGCTTGCCAAAGAGGGCATGACAATGGCAGTTGTAACTCACGAAATGGGCTTTGCCAAAGAGGTTGCAGACCGTGTAATCTTTATGGCAGACGGTGCTATTGAGGAAGAGGGAACACCCGAGGAGATTTTCACAAATCCCAAAGGAGAAAGAACAAAGCAGTTCCTTCAGAGCATTCTCTGATATCTGAAAATCAAAATTTTTTAATGAAGTTCAAGGCGAAAATGGCTCATAATCCTGACGGATATGAGCCATTTTTAACGCGTAAATTCGTAAAAAAGATGATTTTTAGGACAATACTTCCTTATCACCATCGACCTTTCTCTGCTGTCATTTTGTTTTTGTAAAAGAAAAAGTTCCTTTATCGGAAAAATAAAACGAAATTTTGCATAATAAAACATTGATATTTTTCCGATAATATGTTATACTATATACAATACAGATAAATGTTAAGGGTGGTTGTTTTTATGAAGTATATATCAGCCGGCGAAATGGCGAAAAAATGGAATCTGACAGACAGAAGTGTCAGAAAATATTGTCAGGACGGTAAAATACCCGGTGCCTTTTTAACGGGCAAAACCTGGAACATTCCTGAGGACAGTGAAAAACCGGAAAGGGCAAAAAGAAAGTCGGGTAAGCCGCAGACACTTCTTGACATATTAAAAGAACAGAAAGCCGGAAAGCTTTCAGGCGGGATATATTATCGCATACAAATTGATTTGACATATAATTCAAATCACATTGAAGGCAGCCGCCTCACCCATGACCAGACAAGATATATTTTTGAGACCAATACCATCGGCATAACTGATGAAAGTGTGAATGTTGATGATATTGTGGAGACCATAAACCATTTCAGGTGCATTGATTCTGTTATTGAAAATGCTAAATATGAGCTTTCGGAAAAATATATTAAGGAGCTGCATTTCATCTTGAAAAGCAGTACCGGTGCCAGCAGAAAAGATTGGTTCAGGGTTGGTGACTATAAAAAACTCCCTAATGAAGTTGGAGGTATGGAAACGGTGCTCCCTGAAAATGTTCACATGGAAATCAGAAAGCTTTTGGATGAGTATAACTCCAAAAATCAAATAACATTAGATGACATCATAGATTTTCATGTTCAGTTTGAACGCATACATCCTTTCCAGGACGGCAACGGGCGTGTGGGCAGACTGATTATGTTTAAAGAATGTCTTAAACATAACATTACTCCTTTTATCATTGACGAGCAACATAAAATGTACTATTACAGAGGCTTAAAGGAATGGAACACAGAAAAAGGCTTTCTGCGTGATACGGTTCTTTTCTGCCAGGACAAGTTTTATGAAATACTTAAGTATTTCAGGATAGTTGGAAATTAAACAGAATAAATAATCCAAAGGGAGACACCGGAAACAGCAGATGACAAAAAAGCAGAAGAGGATAATACTTTTTATGCTTCCTTTGTCATTGTAGTTGCAACGGTTTCGGCACTTATTTCACCTTTGCCGAAAATTGTTTCGAAAAGGCTGTCGGCAAAAAGGGCGTGCATCTCTTTTGTGGGGTGGTTAATGCGGTTTGCCAGAAGAAGTGTTGTGTCCTCTGTTTCCGAGAGTTTTTTCCATTTTTTGTAGCAGTCACAAACTTTAACATTCAAATCCCGGGCAAGCTTTACGGCACTTTCCATATAAAGGTCCATTCTGCCGTCTGTCTGATAGCCGGCAGTTTTTTTGGCATATGCGGCATATATTTCCTCTACATCGTCTGCAACATAGGTATTTAGCATATTGGGTGTCATAAATATGACCTCTGTACCAAATTTGATGCATTTTTCAAAAATCTGTTTCAGGGATTCAAGATACACCTCAAGCTCACAGTTGATGTCATTTAGTCCGAAACAGACAATGACAAGGTCAGGGTTGTGGGACAGAACTCTGGATTCGGTGAGAGGAACAGAGTCTTTTGCGTTGATTCCGCCGATTCCCGAATTTATAACATTTACCGGGGTGTATGCTCTTATGGCATTTATTTTCTGCCTGAGCCTGTTCCAGTAAACGGTCTCAAAGTTCAACTCTCCCGGTCCGACGGCACCATGGGTAACACTGTCGCCGAATACCACAATTGTAATCGGACCGTATTCGATAAGCTCATCTCTGGTAAAGTTTATTTTTTTTCGTATATCCATCAGATTCATCTCCTGTTTTGATAATATTTAAGCAGTTGTGTCAGTATCAGGTTCGGATAGCTTAAGCAGTTGCGTCAGTATCCGAACTCGCCAAAATCAAGTAAAATAGCCGTTTTTCTTTGTTGTCGGTCTTGAAATACGACAGTATTCCTGCGACCTGTCGCCTCGAAAAACAATCTATTTTATCTTGATTTTGGTTCGAAGAATTTTCGGTGCTGTGTTTTTGCGGCAATGTAAGGCAAAAACGCAGCTAATGCTGACGCATTTGCGAGTATTTTAACGATGCAGTGGCGTAAAAACACGCAAGTCGGATCGTAGCCATGTCGTTCTGTGAGCCAAGGAGTTGTGTGTGAATGTTGTCTTCCTAAGACCGCTTGGCCTCCGACTTTAAGGCAAAAACGCAGCTAATGCTGACGCATTTGCGAGTATTTTAACGATGCAGTGGCGTAAAAACACGC
>JAZNUS010000066.1:0-5836 GCA_045592485.1 Clostridia bacterium
TCCTTTCAGGATTTGTGAAATGCACTTTGTGCGTGAAATATTGCTTCGCAATGTGAAATACGCCTGCGGCGTGTTATAAAGGATTTATTTCATTTCACAGAAAACTAAAGTTTTCCAGTTCACAATTTATGAAATAAATTATTTCACATTGAGCAAAGCGAGATATTTTGTTAAATATTAAAAATATCCCCCACTGTTCACATTTTCCAAAAAACGACTACCCGGTGGTAGCCGTTTTCTTATGTCCGCAGGAACTGTTCCTGTTATTTTTCGCAAACCGCTCTTGCAATAAATTTAATGGCTGTTCCCGACTTCGACCTGAAACGCACAGTCAGTTTGCCCACTGTATTCTTGAAATTGTCAAGCTGACCTTCCACAACAGGCGACGAAGGAAGGGGAACCGAAAGCCCTTTTTCAATTCTAAAATCAAGGTTACACTCAAAGGAAACCTTCACCCTCACGCCCTTGCTTGTGAGCAAAACTCCTTTGCACTCTGCATCAATTTCAATGTCTGCAGGGGTTTGCCAGAACCAGTAGTACTCATCGTCACCGAGAGGAACAATTTCATCGCAAACAGTAAACACACGGCGGTTTTCTGTGAGAGAAAAGGTTCTCGCTGCACTCTTCACCCATGACCGGTAGGCGTGAGTCATATCCACCGAATACACCGATTCATCGGGGGTGACTCTTACCTTTGTAATTACCGCCTCTCCGTCAACCTCCTGCCCTGCTCCCAAATCGGGATTTATAACATATACATTGTGTCCCTCGGCACGGCCGATGTAAAGATTGCGGACCTTTGTGTTCCAGTAGCCGGGAAGATTGTAATTGTCTCTTCCCATGTCACAGGCAAATTTGACACCCTCTGCCTCATATTCAAAAGAACCGATGTCAATGTGACCGTGGGGAAAATCGTTTTTGCCTGCATGAATACCCATCCACACTGCATCACTTTCCCAGCTGCTCCTGACAGAAGCCACCTGTGCCGATTCATAGAAGCAGTCAGTTGAAAGGTCACCTGCTTTTCCAATAAATTCCGGGTCATACCACATAATCGAAGTAACAGTGCCGTTTTTATTGTTTTTCTCCATTGTGTCAAGATGAAGTGCAGCAAGTGCCGGGTCGTCTGCCAATGAGGCAAGCTTGAACACCGATGAAACGCCGTTCATAACATATTCCCGGTTTACATCGTGATAGGCAAATACGCCGGAATTGCCGCTTATGTAAAAGGGGTAGTAGCCGGTTTTCAAAAATCCCGGTGTGGCAGACAAGCCATAGTCTGTGCCAAGGGCAGTTTCAAGAGACTGGATTGCACGCATGGTGTTGAATATGGTGTATTCCCAATATGCAGGTCCTTCACCCCATGCTCCCTCGGGTGCAAAGGTGGGCATCATATATTCACAGGAAAAAATTGCTTTTTCAAGTATGTCCATAGAAAGTTCGGGTTCATATTCATCGCCAATGGCAATTGCCGCCATAATAAGACCTTTGTTCACAACAATATTCCAGTTGTTTTCATATGTTGGCCACACAAGACCCCCATACCGGTGATTGCCGTGATATCTTTCCCGTGAGGGAATGAGACCGTATTCAACAATTTTACCTGCAATAAGATCTCTTTGCTCTTTTGTGAGACGGTCATACAGAATGTCAAAGGCAAAGCCCATTGCACCGCAGGTTTCTCCAACCTCGAGATAGTGTCTGGTGTGTCCCCAGCTTGTGTAATTGTTGCAGGTCGCCATAACCGCATCTGTCATATATTCAATATATTTTTCATCTCCTGTAACAAGGTTAGCCCAGTACATTGTGAGAAGGTCGTGAACAGAAGGGAGATTTTGCAGTCTGATGTCTGCAGAGTCATATGCCATAACCGGCATTGGCAGGGCTATAAGTTTATCTGCTTCCCTCACGATTGCCCTTGACCATTTTGCCGCAATTTCATCATTCTGAATGAGCTTTAGTGCACGGTCAAAATCCTCTTTTTTAAACAAAACTCTCGGATGAGCACAGTTGGGATTTTTCGAGACAAGAGTTTTATGAAGAGTGTCTGCATTGGGGCGGTCATAAACAAGATAACGAAGAGCAAGCCTCAGATGAGTTTTGTCAATTTCTTCATCAGACACCACAGTTATGCCATAGTCACTTTTGTGCACAAATTTACCCAGAACTCTCCGTGCAAAGGGAATAAGCTCAACATATGCCTCGCCGTTGATTTCTTTCACAGGCTCCGATAAACGAACTGTTTCGCCCTTATGCTCAAAGCTAAGGTCGCCTGTTTTAATTTTGAGAAAATCACCGAAGGTTACATTGCCGTTTTTTTCGTCGAATGCGGTTTCAAAGCCATACACCTCGCCGAGCATGGCTGACGGCACAAGCAAATGACCGTTTTCGCAAACAGTGGAAGACAAAGCTTCATATTTGTTGCCGTCTATCATAACATTTCTGCTGTTTTCAACAACACAAAAACAATTTTTGTATGCCTTTCGTGCTTCCTCATGGTTTCCGAGAAAATCTGAGGGGCTTTTTGATTTATATTCGGGAAATAGCTTGAAATACTTCATTTTTGCCTCCTGGAATTTTTAATCAGTTACAAATTTTTTATAGAACCAGCCGTCGGAGTTCGGATTACATATGGCAGTTTTTTGTTTTATTTGTATCAAATACCGTACACCCTCACTTGAATATATTTATCATACCATAAAAAACTGCATTTGGCAATTCCGTATTTATTTTGATGACAAACAAAAAAACTGCAATAATTTAAAATTGCTGTGTATTTTAATTAAATTGCTGACTTCGTCCAAAGCAGTTGAAACAACAAAAAAACTGTGCTATCATTCGTATATACCAGATGAAGGGGTGTTACTATGAAAATCGGAATCAGTTCATATTCATTTCAGCAATACATCAGTGCAGGAAAAATGACTCAGTTTGACTGCGTGGCAAAAGCAAAGGAAATCGGCTTTGATGCAATTGAATTTACAGACCTTTGCCCTCCCGAAGGCACAAGCCAGGAAAAATTTGCCCATGCTCTTAAAGAGGAAGCAGACAGAGTGGGTATTGAAATTTTCAACTATGCAGTGGGTTCTAATCTTGTTTATGAATCAGAAGAGGAATTTAAGGAAATTACAGATAATGTAAAAAAACAGCTTGACATTGCAAAAATTCTCGGCGTTAAAATTTTCAGACACGATGCAACCTTTAACCTCAAAGGCGAAAAAAGCTTCGACCTTGCTCTGCCAAAGCTTGTCCGCTGTATAAGAGAAATTGCCGATTACGGTCAGACCCTGGGAATCAGAACAATGATTGAAAACCACGGCTACATCTGTCAGGACAGTGACCGTGTTGAACGGCTTTACAATGCCGTGAATCACGAAAACTTCGGTCTTCTTGTGGACATGGGCAATTTTGCCTGCGTTGACGAGGATTCCGCCCTTGCAGTGTCGAGAGTCGGAAAATATGCTTTTCATCTTCACGCAAAGGACTTTCTTTTCAAAAGCTACTATGAGGCAGACGACGAAAACGGATTTTTCCAAACCAGAGCCTGCAACAAGCTTCGGGGTGCCATCATCGGAAACGGCATTGTTCCTGTGAAGCAGTGCATTGCAATTATGCAAAGACACGGCTACACCGGTGACATCGCTCTTGAATTTGAAGGCAAGGAAGACTGTATTTACGGTATTGAAACAGGTCTCAGGGTTTTGAGAGGATACCTCAAAGACCTTGGGATTGAATAAAATGCTGTGATTCAAGAAAAGCGAAATCTCTTTAATCGGAGATTTCGCTTTTTAAATACTTGTTAAAAACTTAGCCTTTTTATATGTGACAATGCTCACAGTTTCCGCAATCGGGGAACAGGTCTGCATCATATTCGATGCCGTTTCTGTCGTAGTAATCTTTAACTGCTTTTTTAACAGCTTCTTCTGCGAGAACAGAGCAGTGAACCTTTGCAGGGGGAAGTCCGTCGAGGGCTTCAACAACAGCCTTGTTGGTAAGCTCAAGAGCCTCGGACACAGGCTTTCCTTTAATCATCTCTGTTGCCATTGAGCTTGATGCAATGGCGCTGCCGCAACCAAAGGTGTTGAATTTGACATCGGTGATGATGCCGTCATTTATTTTGAGATATATTTTCATTATATCTCCGCATTTAACATTACCAACCTCGCCCACACCGTCGGCATCTTCAATAACGCCAACATTGCGGGGGTTTTTAAAATGGTCCATAACCTTTTCACTGTATAACATGATTTTTCCTTCCTTCCGTCATATCTCTCCAAACCGGAGACATATTTCTGAGATATTCAACTACCTCTGCAACTTTTTCTATCATATAGTCAACTTCTTCCTCAGTGTTAAATTCCGAAAGAGAAAGTCTGAGAGAGCCGTGAGCAATTTCGTGGGGTCTGCCTATTGCAAGAAGAACATGGCTTGGGTCAAGTGAGCCTGAAGTGCATGCCGAACCCGAAGATGCACAAATTCCGTGCATATCAAGCATGAGAAGAAGGGATTCACCCTCTATTCCTTCAAAGCACATATTGACATTGCCGGGAAGCCTCATAGTTCTGTCACCGTTGAGAATTGAATAAGGAATTTTTCCGAGGCCTTCAATGAGTTTGTCTCTCAATGCACTGACCTTTTGAGCATTTTCGTCAATTTTTGCTATGCTTGCCTTGAGTGCCGCCGCCATTCCCATTATTGCCGGGAGGTTTTCGGTGCCGCCCCGTTTTCCACGCTCCTGAGCTCCGCCTTCGATTATGTTGGAGATTATGATGCCTTTTTTGGCATACATAACACCAACACCCTTGGGGCCGTGAAACTTGTGAGCTGAAAGGGAAAGCATGTCAATGTTTTGTTCTGCCACATTTATGTGAATGTGACCTGCCGCCTGAACGGCATCGGTGTGGAAAACAACGCCCGCTTCGCGGCAAACCTTGCCTATCTCGGAAATGGGCTGAACTGAGCCTATTTCGTTGTTGGCATACATAACCGTAACAAGACAGGTTTCGGGGCGGATTGCTTCCTTAACCTGCTGAGCAGTTACAATGCCGTTTTCATGAACATCTAAAAGAGTAATTTCAAAGCCTTGTTTTTCAAGCTTTTTAAGGGTGTGAAGCACTGCATGATGCTCAAAAGCTGTGGAAATAATGTGCTTTTTACCCTTTCTTTCACCATTTCTGGCAACGGACACAATTGCCTGATTATCTGCCTCACTGCCGCCTGATGTGAAATAGATTTCCCTTGCCTCACAGCCAAGACATGCGGCAATATCCTCCCTTGCAGCAAGGAGAGCTTCTGCCGCCTCCTGACCCAATGAGTGAAGACTTGAGGGATTGCCGTAAACCTCTTTCATATATGGCATCATTGCATCTAAGGCGATATCGGACATCCTTGTCGTTGCCGCATTATCTGCATAAATCTGCATAAAAATACACCTTCTTCTGTATTATCAATTCAAAAGCTTTAGCCTTAACAACCGACACTGAAGATGCCTCAAATGGTGAATTTTCGGTATCTTTTGCCTTGTCGTCCTTGAAAGGCGAGTAGCCTTCCTGCATCCTCCGCACCAAAATATCCTCAAAAATTCATCCATTTGAGGTCCGCAGGAGTTTTAAAATAATAAATTTTGTCTCAATCAAGGCAAAAACGCAGGGAATATGTTAATATTTCCGAGTATTTTAACGATGAGTGAGGCGAAATTTATATTTTAAACCCGCCTTTAGTGTTGGTTGCTAAGGCTAATCATATTTCATTTTATAGTATATAACAAATTCCTCATTTTTGCAATGTTACATTGTTCCATTATTTTCTTTCTTATATGCAGGAATTTTATACATTT
>JAZNUS010000067.1:0-17291 GCA_045592485.1 Clostridia bacterium
GAATTGAATAGGCTTTGAGGCTTGGGGTTACTGCAAGACATATTGTTTTTTCTGTTCGTGAAGCATCTGCCACAACGAGGTTTGTTTTCATGGGGTCGAGACCTCTTTCAATACACTCAACAGAGGCATAAAAGCTTTTCAGGTCTATGCAAAGATAATATTTTTTCATAGAATTCTACCACCTTTACTATTATTTTATCAACTTTTATTCAACTTGTAAACCACGAATTTAATGTGGTAATAAAATATTATAAAGTGATGTTGAATTGGAGTTTGTAGGGGAGTTTAGCACGAGGACGAAAGGCTCCCTTGTGTAAAGGGAGCTGTCACGAAGTGACTGAGGGATTGTTAAATAATAAACTCTCAAACAATCACAAATACTGCAATTGAGGCAGTTTGTTACAATCCCTCCACCGCTTAAGCGGTCCCCCTCCCTTTACACAAGGGAGGCTCTTGCTCCGGTGTCAATTCCATCTTCAAACTCCCCGACAATCTCAAATTTAAAATAACGAAAGGAATAACAAAAATATGAGCTTACAAAACATTTGTCTTAAAAATGAATTTTTAACAGTTAAAATAAACAGCCTGGGCGCTGAAATGACAAGCATTCAAACCCCCGACGGTAAGGAATGGCTTCATCAGCCCGACATGGTGTTCTGGAACGACCGCGCACCGGTGCTTTTTCCCATTTGCGGAACTCCAATCGATGACAAAATAATCATCGACGGAAAAAATTATCCTATGGATTCTCACGGCTTTGCAAAGGATACGGAATTTAATCTTATGGAATTTACCGACGACCTTGCAGTTTTTTCTCTTGTGTCAAACGATGAAACGAAAAAGATTTATCCCTATGATTTTGAACTCATAATTACATATAAGCTTTTGGGCAAGGCTATTGATGTGAGCTATGAAATAATAAACGATTCAGAGGAAAAAATGTATTTTTCCATTGGTTCTCACGAAGGATATATGTTGCTTGAAGGCCTTTCTGAATACGAAATTCATTTTGAAAAAGAAGAGAGCAAGAAGCCCTATGTTTTTGAAACAAACCTTTGTCCCGAAAAGCATACCGGAGTCAAAGACGGTCACAGTGTACTGAAGCTTTCAGACGAGCTTTTCACTGATTCGATAACAGTTGTGTATGAAAATCCCGATTCTGATGCAGTGTATCTGAAAAACAAAGCAGGCGAAGTAAAGGTAAGAGTTGAATTTGAGGAATTTGACAATCTTTTCATATGGTCATGCCCAATGTCACAATTTGTTTGTATTGAACCCTGGTGCGGTATGGCAGATTCCCCAATGTCACCGAAGGATTTTCGTGAAAAAGAAAACATTCACATTCTCGAAGCCGGAGAGCAGTTTGAACGCCATCACATTATTACAATATATTGATTCTCATCAAAAAACCCCCGAAACGCACATGTTTCGGGGGTTTCTTTATTGATGAATTTTTCTGATTGACTTTCGTTATTTATCAAGCTTTGACATATATCTGTCATATGCTGCCTGTTCAATTTCGATTATTCTGTCATATCCGTTTTCCCTGGCTTTTTGAATTGCCGCATCATATGTATCCATAGATTTTGAGCCAAGTATAATATCATAAATTGCAACCTCAAGCTCCGGTCTTGCAATTTCAAGAATATCTGTTTTTTCCTGAAGTTCTTCCTCGGTATATGCCATAAGCTCTGGCATAAGAAGTGTAGGTCTTGCTTTTTCCACACCCTTGTTCCAGATTTCAACAGCATCTACCTGCATTTGTGCAGGATAGTAGCCTGCAAGATAGTCAGGATGCTGGTTTAAACCGGGATGGTTTGCAGGAAGCACATATTTGTAAAGGGATTCTGCAATTGAATTAAGACCCTGAGCTTTGTAGTCGGTTATTTTTTCTGTGTAAACATAGTGCTTTTCTCCGTCTTTTTCCTCAATTGTAAAGGTATCGCCTTCAATACCGAAAGTACGCAGAATATTTCCTTCATCGGAATAGAAGTAGTCACACCACGAAACGGCTTTTTCTATCTGTGAGCATTTTGCGGAAATTGCAAATGCGGTGGGGTTAGCTTCACCCGATACTCCCTGGAACCTGGAAATTTTGTCTCTTTCGGAGGTCGGGAACGGACATGCCGCAAGCTCGTAGTCAGGGTTCTTTTCTTTTGCTGCGGTGGTAAGCTTATTGAGAGTTGAAACCCAACCGTATGCCGCAATTGAAAGACCGTTTGCCATGTTACCCTCAATTTTTGCAAGGTCATTGGTTACAAAACCGGTGTCGATGTAGCCAAGCTTTGTCCATTCTGCCATCTGAGCAACAAACTCCTTGTATCCCGGCTGATACGGAGCAAAGGTTGCTTTGCCGTTATCGATGTAGATGTTTTTACCAACATCATAGGCGGTGTTAAAGCCATGATAAGGTTCAGCATAGGACATTACATCACTGTTTGTTGTAAAGCCTTTTGTGAATCCGTCTGCTTTTGCTTTTTCAAAAACAACTGTCCATTCGGGAATTGTCTGGGGAATGTCAAGATTCCACTCTTTGAGCTTGTCGGCTCTGATATATATTCCGGCAAAGCATCTGATATCGCCTATGCTGAGAGCATTGAAGCCATAGTACATGCCCTTATCGGTTGTTGTCTGAATTTTATACAGATAGTCATTTGCCTTGCCCTTTTCTCCTTCCATGTAGTCATAATAGTTAGGAGCATATTCTTCAAGATAGTCATTGAGAGCAACAATAACTTCATCATCAATTGCCTGCTGAGGTCCGTCGGTATAATTGGACCAATAATATTCCATGATGTCAGGAGGATTTTTATCCATAATCATTGTAAGAAATGCCTCACTGCCGGTTGAACCTGCAATGGGGTGAATAAAATCAATATGTACGCCGGTTCTTTTTTCAAGCTCCTGAAACAGCATCATTTCGTTGTAGTTTTTCATGCTGACACTTGAGTTTGCGTCCATTGTTGTCCACAGTGTAAGAGTGGTATCGCCATCGCCTATTGATGCTTCCTTCTTGTCAAAGCAGGCAGTCATTGAGCAAACCAGCATTGATACAACTGTAATCAAGGTAATGATTTTAACAAATTTTTTCATGTTTTCCTCTCCTTCTGAATTTATTACCAATATCTTTTCCATTGGGGTTTTGTCAAACGGAGCAATGCTTCAAGATAGAAGAAATCTCCGTAGGTTGCACAGGAATCGTTACCCATATCAAAAGGAACAGCACCTGCCACATGAGCAATTAGGCCGTCATATTCTTCGCCAATATCTCCGGCATAATTGTCGATGAGACTGTCTATCATTTTAAGTGCAGCATTTTGGTAGATCGACTTCTCCTCGGCGTCATCGGGAAGATATTTGCATGCCTCAAGCAAGCCACAGGCTGAAATTGCGCCTGCTGATGAATCCTTGTAGGCATCACCTTCCGTAAAGTCATAATCCCAATAAGGGATAAAGTCATCGGGAAGATGATCAAGCATGAAATAGCTCGCGTCACGGTGAAGCAGCAGCAGATTTTCATCGCCGTTATAATCATAGGCTATAGGGAAGCCAATTATTCCCCATGCGTGGCCTCTTGACCAGGTGGACTCATCACGATGCCCCTGGAAGGTGCAACCGAACTGCGGTTTGTGGGTTTTGCGGTCAAACTGATAGTGATGATAGGAAGAGCCGTCTTCCCTCATAAGGCAGCTTTCGGTTATGTGAAGCTGAGAGTTTGCCGCATCATAAAACTTCCTGTCCCCTGTTTCCTCATGTGCCCAGAAAAACAGGGATATATTCATCAGTGTGTCCATCATTGTGCGGTAGGCATCTTCATGTTCTTCAATGAGGTCTGCCAGCCTGATAACAAAACCGCCCTCTTTTGAAAAACTGTGATTATAAAGGTGCTCTGCAGCCGTCAGAGCCAAATCACGCATCTTTTTATCCCCGGTGAGCTTGTAGTATGCAACACAGGAAGGGACAAATACAAAACCAACATCGTGGTCGTTCATTCTGATGTTTTCATCAATACGCCATTGATAGCTTGGAAGCTGAGCACGGACAATCTCAAGGAACTTTTCGTCGCCTGTAAGCTCATATGCCAGGAGAAATTCCCCTGTGTACATTCCATAGGTCCAGTTTTTGTTTTCGGTGGGAATATAAATTTTTTCGTTGTTTTCTCCTTTGGCGGGAAATTTATCAATTCCCAGTCGCAGTGCAACGGAATACAATTTATCTGTGGCACGCTTTATTGCGTCGTCAATCTTCTGTTTTGGTATTTCATAGCTGCCTTTAAATCTTTCAGCATTTTTAAGCTTTATATTACCTCTTTGCATATCAGCATTCTCCTTGTTGCTTATTGTCCGTGTACCCGGCTGACCGGGTACACGGAATAATGAAATCATTTACCATAAATCTTGACTTCTGCCAGTGAATTCCAAAGGTTAGTGTTGTTTCCGTAGCCTTTGTATCTTACATATTTAGCCTTTCTTTCGCCAAGGTCAAAATACTGGAATCCTGTTTTCATTGCAGATTCAAGATCTATTCCTGCAGTTTCCCATGTTCTTCCGTCAAGAGATACCTCGAGGTCGAAATACTCATGACGGTTACTGCTGTTGAAATAGATTGCAATTGCTTTTGCGGTTTTTTCCTTGTCAAGGGTAAAGGTAATTGAATGTTCGCCCGATGCAGACCATCTTGTGGTGGTGTCTCCGTCGATGGTGTTTGCCGGAACATTACCGTCGTCGGCAGTTGCGCTTACTGCTGAAATCTTCAGTTCTGAATAACCGGTGACATCCACAACATTTTCAGGTTCATCAGCTTTTGCAACATAAACAATGTAGCTGTTTGTGTTGGTGGAATCCTGCTTGTCGGTTACAATAATCTTGCACACCTTATCGGAAACATTGGTTGTTTCAACCTTGTAAAGATTTGTATCTGCAATTGCTTCAACCTTCGGAAGCTTGCTTTCTGCAGGAAGCTCAATACATCTGTTTTCGGGAACAAAAGCAGAATACTCACTGCCGTCAAACTTTATTGAAGACAAAACAGGCTTTGTTTTGGCTGTTTCAGGCAATTTCCATTCTGAAATGGGAATAAATTCCGAAGCTTTAAAGTTTTCTATGTCTTCGTCAAAAAGATATGGGGTAAATTCAACTCTCATATTGATTTCGGAAGCTTTGTCAAACTTGAATGCAAGCTTTTTGACTGTTGTGTTACGCTTACTTCCCGGAAGAAGGTTTGATGTGGGAAGAGCAACAGAACGCATTACCGAAAGCTCATAGGGCTGATCGCAAATGATGTTTACATACATTTTTTTGTTACCTTTTGAAAGGATAACAGATTTCTGATCGTCTGCTATTTCAAAGTCACATGTGTAGAAATTGATAAAGGAATATACCAATGAGGGTTCTATAAGCTTTATTTCATCCTGCAAAACAATGGTTCTTCTGTCATTTATAATTCCAAATCCACGCACATAATCGGTAACCTGATCCTCGTATGTATTGGTAAGATTTGCCCAGGAATAACCGCCTGCATCATTTGTAGCAAATTTGTTGATATAGTCGGTTGTATAAACATTTTGTCCGCCAAGCTCAGATGGGTTAATTACAATGCAGCTGTTAGCTTCGGCACGGGTTGCATAGTAACGCCATCTTCTTCCTTCCTGACCGTCTTCCCAATAGCCGGGAACAGAATAGCTCTCGTTACCGTGATTGGTTATCCAACGCTCGCCCAGAGCATCAATTCCAATGGAGCCTGTTGCCATGTGACAGTGGGGAGCGCTTGCCGCAGTGACCGACATTGCCGCATAAAGCTCCTGATCGCCCTGCCATGTGTCACGGAATATTGACATATCTACATTACGGAAATGCTTATCTAAAGGATAGTTTATATCCGCTTCGTGATCCAGGTCTGTATCAAACCAAAGACAAAGGAAAGGATCGTCAACCGGATCATCATATGCTATGACAGTTTTTTTCAACTCGTCATCATTTTTCATTATTGCAAAATAATATTTTTCCGAGTTTTTCTCACTTGCACCAAAGGTTGAATCCTGTACAATATAGAAGCCCTCGTTAGACTGAGTGTACATCTGCCAGTCGCCTGTGTTTACCATAGCTGCAATTTTGTCATAGCCATAGTAGGTTCCGAAGGCTTTGTCAAAAGCTGCAAACATACGGGCAGTCCACGGTCCCACAAATGACCAGTAGCTGGAGCCTTCAACCCAACCGCCGTCGGGGAAGAAGAGTTCAAAGGGGACTTCGGCATATTTGAGGTGATTGTAGATAATGTCTGCATAGTAATTGACATTGTCATCATCGGCAATTGCCATTGCACAAACAACCGAGCTTGTGTGGTTCATAACACCCTGGTTAGAGGTGTGAGTATAACCGGACATATAGGTATCGTTAAGGTCAGGGTGTTTGAAAAATTCTGAAAGCTCATTGAAATGATGCTCTATCAGACAATTTTTAACATTGTCCCTCTGTTCCTGATCCATCCAGTCGTAAAGCCAGTCATAGGCAAGAGCAAGGGCAAAAGTGGACTGAGAGCGGTCAAGAGCCTGTTTTGTACCAAGATTTTCAAGACCTGCCCAGTAAGCCGCTTCGTCATAGGCACGCTGAGCGTATCTTTCGTCACCGTCTATCTGATATACAAGGGCACATTTTGACACAATGTACCAGGAATTAAAACCGTCTGCCAGATATGATACATTAAGATCGCCGATTTCTGTAACAGGAGTGTCAAGGTATTCGGTGGCAGTTTTTTTGACACCTTCATAAAGCTTTGTCAGATATTCGCTCTTTCCGGAATGAATATCCTGACGCACACGGTCAAAGTCTGCTTTTCTTGCAAAAAGATAGGGGTGAGAACCTGCCTGCATTTTGCGAATGTCAGATGCAAGCATTTCGCGGGTAATGTCGGGGAACTGAACATCCCTTGAACCTTTGATGTAGGCTTCAACATCTGTAAATGTAATGTTTGGTTTGTCAGCCTTCAGTGATGTTTCGGCAGTGAATACAGGAAGTGCTCCTGCCGATGTTCTTACTGCAAACATTGCTTTTTTCTGACCTTTTGCAATGCAACGGGAAAGATAGTCTATAACCGAAAACTGACAAATGTTCTTTCCCGAATTTTCCATTTTGTACACTGAGATAATCTCGCTGAAGGGTCCGAAATCTTTAACTGATTCACACCCGAAAAGCTCTGCATTTACATCGGCATCTGCAGAACGCACAGTAAGTGAAAGAATTGCTCCCTTTGCGTTTTCAGGCAATCCTTCCGATATGTCAAATTCAAAAAACGCTGTTCTGTCATATGCATCCCCTGCAAGTGCGATTGCCTTTTTCGAGTTTGCGTCAGCATCAGCAAAATTCTTTCCTGAAATATATGTGTCATAGACACAATTCCAAACAGGAAACTCTGATTCCTGAGCAAACACAGGAACGATTGACAAAACCATGGTGATTGCAATTAAAAAACTAACTATTCTCTTCATGGTTCCACCTCCAATTTTGATTTACCGGATACAACAACCGGCACCATGTTTTCTGTTATAACAAAGCCCTGAACCCTGTCTGCATGTTTATCAACTGTTAAATAGTCAGACACAAGCTCTGCTCCTTTATCATCTACTGTATAATGCTTCAATTTTACATCCGTCATTGTTTCATCGCTGTAGGACGCCAGAATGATTGTCACATCCTTTGAATCTCCGGTATTGTTGCCTGCATAGGTAGCAGCCTTAATAACAAGAGGTCCACTCAAAGAATAGATTCTGTTGCCTGTGGGAGATATAAATTCTATTCCGCTTGTGTAAAACGAGGGTGCATCCTCTTTCTTTCCGACAGCTGCATAAACTGTCGGTCTTAAATGTTCGTCGCTATGTTCTTTTGAAGCGGTAAGATAATCAGGCGATGCGCCATTCTTGGGAGCTGCCATTACAAAGGAAAATTCTCCGGCAGTTGCAATATCTGTTATGTCATACTGTTCCTTTGACCAGGTGTTCTGCGATGGATCAGTGCCTCTGGGATAGGTATATCTGAGGCTATGAGCTTCGTTTATTGACTCACTGGCTGTTTTTGTGTAGGTTCCGTCCGAATTGCGGTACATAAACGGATACCAGGTTGAAGTGTCAAAGGCGTGACGAAGAGGAGCGTTATTATAGGTAAGGCTCTTTTCTTCCCACGAATCTGCGGGCACTGAATAAAACTTCACATAATCCTCCGAATTTTTGGTCGTTCCAAGAATGCGGTATTGACTGAGACTTAGTGTGACTTTTTTATATTCATATCCCGCTTCAAGCTCAGGAAGCTTTACTTTGTAATAAGCCAGGCTCGAATACCTTGCGGCATCACGGATAACAACAATTTCCTTGTCTCCGTAGTTTTTGCTTTGCCCTATAATCAGCGGATTGTCAGTATTTCCAACACTTATGCTTCCGCCGATATGAGTATCTGCGGTAATTTCACCGCGCAGAATTGTATTGATGATATACACATTGGTATAGAAGCTGTTTTCAAGAATTATTTTATAGCGGTAATCTTCTCTGACAACCTTGATTTGTGTGTCAGGTGTATCCGGTGTCGCTTCTATTTCAATGTGAGAAGCATCGGATACATGGTCATAAATCTTTGTATCAGGGTCAAAACCGCTGATTTTTTCACCATTCAGATACAGCTCCGACAATCTGGGAAATTCCGTTGACGAAAGGGCTGTCCCCCACTCATCAAGTGACGGACTTTGAAATGATGCAGCACTTATCTCGCACTCATCAAGGAACGGAATGAATATCATTGTGACATTCATCTTGCTTACATCATTGAAACGAAGTGCAAGCTTTTGGTAATCCACAGTATAATCAAATTCGCTTTCGTGACGGGGAGGCGATGTTTCAAGAGCTTTTGCCTCCATAACAGAAAGTGTGTACTCCTCGTCTGATATTATTTTAACATAGACATTTTTTCCGTTTTTGGATAAGATTGCATCTTTACCATTGTTTACAATACTGATATCAGACTGATAAACATTGACAAATGAGTACACCTTTGAAGGCTTTAAAAGCTCAACCTCGTCTCTTACCATAAAGCGACTTCTGTCATCGGTAAGAGCCGCACCTCTTCTGTAGCTTGAGGTATGCTGGTTATAGGACTGAGTGAGGTCGGATATTGCATAGGCATAATCCCCGCCGGATACAAATTCGCTAATAGTTTCAACTGCGTCAACATTCTGTCCTCCGTCGGTTGAAGGATTGATAACAAGGCAGCTGTTTGCCTCGGCTCGTTTACTGTAATAATTCCACCGTCTGCCGGTTTGTTCGCTTTCCCAATATCCGGGAAGCGAATAATTATCTTCGCCGGGATTTGTTATCCATCTTTCGCCAAGAGCATCGAGCACAAAGGTCCCTGCATCCATATTGCCATGACCTTTTTGAGCAACGGGAACCTTGAAGCCTGCAAAAATCTCCTGATTTGTTTCCCATGAATTTCGCATCACTGCCATGTTGATGTTGGAAAACAGCTTATCCTTATCCATTTCCACCCTGACATCGGAATAGTCTGTTTCGGGATCATACCACAAGCAGACAAGAGCACTGTCTTCTTCCATAACTCCGTCCTGAAGGAGAAATTTCTGACAGGAAAGGTCACCAAGCTTTTTGGCAAAGTAAAACTTTTCGGGTGAATCGTTCTTCCCCACCGATACATCGGCATAGCGCATATAACCAAGCTCTGTCTGACCGTAGCAGGGAAAATAACAGGTGCTTAAAATATGCTCCATATTTTCATAGCCAAAGGCTGTTCCGAAGGCACTTTCAAAGCCTGAAAGCATTCTTGCAACCGCGGGAGCGGTGAAGCTCCAGTAGCTTAAGCCCTCATACCACCCGCCATCGGGCCAGAAGTTATTGAAAACACATTTCATATTTTCGAGACTTGTGTAAATAAGATTCGAGCAATAATCCAGGTTTGATTCATCTGCAATGGCAATTGCCTGAATTGCTGTTGAGCCGTTGCTTATGGCACAGTGGTTTGAACCAATTGTGTCATAGTATGCATTGTAGTAGAGTGTCGGCAAGCCATTATCTTTACGGGGATCTGCAAAAAGTGCCGTAATGTAGTCAAGATGCTTTTCAACAAGTGCCGTTCTTAGAATTTCAATGCCTTCGGGAACATTTTCTTCAAGATATTCGTACAGCCAGTCATAGCAAATTGCAACGGCTAAAGCCACCTGATTGTTACTGATTGACTGATAAGTTCCCCATGTACTGAGATTGGCAAAGAAAAGTGCTTCCTCATAGGCTCTCTGTGCATATGCTTTTGCCGTGTCGCCTTCAACAAGCCAGACAAGAGCGCACTGCATAACAATTTCCCAGCCTTTAAATCCGCGGTCAAGATATCCCCCATTGGGAAAAGATGAAGGCATTGATGAGGGCGGGGTTTCGAGTGCATGGGATGCACTGAGCTTTACAGCCCCGTAGCGTTTGGACAGCTCACTGTTGGTTTTTATGTTTTTTGCAAGGTTTTCAAAATCGCTCTTTCTTCCGAAAAGATATGGGTGACCTTCACGGACACAGTCTGACAGCTCATCGTTTATCGTCTGAACCGTAACTGTGGGATAAACAGGTGCCCCGGAAGCGGAGCGGGAGTTAACACCGTTACAAAAAACAGATGTTAAAATTGTAAAAGCTGTTACAATCGATAAAATTTTCTTCATACAAATCACCACTGTTATTCAAAAACAAAGACAGATTCCAGGTATCCTCCGTCACATTCTACAACTACCGTGTCACAAGCTGAACCAACAGAGAGATAGTCTTCAATGTTATCTGCATAGATTTCGTAAATTTTATCGGTTTTTCTATCATACTTGAAAATCTTTGTTAAAGTGGACACAGAGAATGTTTTGAGCAATGAAGAATCGTATTTTCCGTTAATGTCAATGCTCGACGGCAGCACCGCTATAACTTCTCCGTCTCTGTGATGTACCTTGCCAAGGACATTGTAGGAGGTTGCCAGAGATGCCATACCCTCGTTATTGGTCATAACAGAGCCACCTTCTATCAGGCTGCAGCCTGTTGAGCCAAGGCTTGTGATATTGGCAAGAGATGATTTGCCTGCTTTATAAATCAGTGTCAGGCCGTTCAACTCGGAATTGAGATAATCTGCTTTTACAACATCACCGGTGGAAATGCCATTTTCAACTATGAATTTATCATTGTTGACATAAAGCTTCAATTCCGGAGTAAGCTTATTTGTTAAAACAAGAATTGTGGTTTCGTTGCCTTCATTGTCAAAGCCTCTCGATACCGATGACACCATATAGCTGTGGTCTGTCACATCAACCTGTCCCATATCTGAGGTGAGACCATAGACACTAAGAATTATGCTTGAATACATTGTGCTGTCATTAAATGAGAATCCGTAGTGATAGTAATTGGGAAGATAGGTGCCCGATGCCACATCACTGAAGTTTCGGATTTTGTAATCCTTTTCTTCGGCTTTGGCAAAATCTGAGGAACGGGGTACCATCATCTGAACTGCAGTGTAGGGATCAAGGTATATTCTGCCCCCTGAACGGGAAACAATTTCCTGTTGTTTTTCGAAGAATCGTATATACTGGTCAACAGTTTCACCCTGATACTTATCAATATAGCCATTGTTGAAAAGGTCTGCCTTTGTGCCTCCGAAAGTTTCGGCAACCTCGCGGCAATAGTTAATGGCAATAAGCTGGTTTTTACTGTTGAGTACATAGGTCACAAGATCGCTTATCATAAAGTCCGGATTAGACGCATCCTTGGGCAATCTGGCATAATCATCAAAGGTTGAACTAAAACCGATACCGTTAATTGCAAACCTTGGAGCCATGGTATAGTCTCTCATTTTGCCTTCAAGCGTAAAGAGTCTGACTATAATTTCACAGGAAAGCTTGCCCGATGTTCTTGATGCAACAAGATAGGCAACATTCATACCCGCCCCTGTTGTGTCTTTGGTTATGTAAGCAATTTCTCCGTCACAGTTAAAATGAACTGTTACAATTGAACCCATGCTCACACCAGAAGGAATAGTTTTATCGCGCTCACCAGAGAGAACATAGGGTTCACCATCAATGTAAACCTTGTTGCCGTCACCGTCGCCGGAATATTCGCCTGCAAAATATTCCTTTGATATTCTCAGGGTTAAAAGCTGTCCGTCCTTGCTTTTTGCAACCCATGCAACATCATATTTTTTTATGTCACTGAATTGAAGAGTTCTGCCGTTCTGATCGTATATGTTCATGGAGGCATAGTCCTCAGCATTGAGGGAAACAAAGTCTTTGCCCCCTCTTATGTCGCTGATATACTCTTTTTCGGTATTTACTGAACCAACGACATATTCCTGATAATCTTCAATTATAACCGTATCATATCCGCCGGAGCCTGTACGCATAAGCTTAACAGTTCCGTGTTCGGGGAGCATGATTTTTTCGTCAAACACTGTCGCTTTTCCGTTTAAAACAATCAGTGATTTATCGCTTACGGTAATATTTTTTTCGTTTTGTTTATTATCGTAATAGGTGTATGTAAGATCAGAATAGCTCACTTCGTCTCCGGATTTCAGCACCACAACCGACTTTGAGCCGGCCTCCTCTGTGTGAACTGACCTGATAACACCGTTTTCGTCGCAGTAAGCACTGCATTCCAGTCCGAAAAGTGAGTCGGTGTCAAACTGTCCGCTTTTCACAACAATTCCAGAAATTGAAGCATAGCCCTCGCCAACACCATTTCCGGTTTTGCCTCCAAAGTACTGTGCTCCGTCGAAGCTGCCCACAATATGGGTATAACCATACACTGATTCAAGAATGTTTTCTCCGCTGTGAATTGAATATTCAAGCTTTCCGTCTTTTATTTCAATTTCGGGAAGGGGAGTTGTTATTGTGTTATACAGCAAAACATATACTGTTGCCAATGTGCAGTCCGATGTGTCGATGCCATCGAGCATTTTAAGCTTGTTTGCCGCAGCATAATATCCCTTTGTCCAGCCTCCATGGTGCTGAGCAAGAAAGTCATAGCCTGCAGCACAAACCGTCATTTTGATAATTTCATCAAATGAAACTGTTCTTGAGGGGTCAAATTTTTCTCCGGAAGAAATAATGCCAAGACTGTATGCTGTCTGCACTGAACCATAAAAGCTGTCACCCTCACCCACATCGGTAAACGGAAGCTTGTCACCTGCTGAAACAGGATCAACGCCAATGGCTGAAATCAAAAGCTCAACAAATTCACCACGGGTAACAGTATCGCTGTAATCAGCTGAGGTGGAAATAATGTCCAGATCCTCGAAAAGCGATACAGCTTCATCAAGATTTCCATTATAAACATTTTCTGCATCTGCAGTAAATGAAAATGACAATGTTAAACTCAGCAGGAGTATAAATGATATGATTTTCTTCAATGTGATTCCCTCCTTTAACCTTCAATTAACCTACAGATTCTTCCCATAACAACGGCAAATTCTGCCCTGGAAATTGTTTTTTCCGGTTTGAAGCTACCGTCTGCATAGCCTGTTATTGTGCCGACAGAGTTCATGTAGCCAACGGCATCCCGGGCATAGTCTGCAACATCTGCTCCATCAGAAAATTCAAGGACAAAGCTGCCTGTGCCACTGACAGTTCCTTTTTTTACAAGAGCTTTGTATATCATAACAGCAGCATCCTGACGGGTTATGGAAAAACCTGCACCAAAGAGATTTTCTGAAATTCCCTTTGTTATTCCGGCATTGTTTGCAGTCTGAACATAGCCTGCATACCATGCAGATGCCGGAACATCATCAAACACAGTATTTGTACCTGTTGCACTTATATCAAAAGCTTCAACAATCATTTTCACGGCTTCTTCACGAAGCACATTTCCCGACGGATCGAAAATGCCGTCACCTTTTCCGTTAATTACAGCTTTTTTGCAAAGGAAATCAATCTGCGCCTTTGCCCATTCATATCCGCCAAGGTCATTAAAGCTTGTGCCGGATACTGCCGGTTCAGAAGTCACCACACCAGAGCCTATGGCCAGTGAGCCCGATGAGCCTTTACCTCCGGAGGCGCCTGAGCCTTTGTTGGTCTTACGAGGTTCATCGTCTTCATCCTCAGTCAGAGCTTCATCAATTGCATCCTCAAGTGTTTGCACAAATGCTTCAACTGTTTCAAATTCCTTTTTGTAAACAGCTTCGTGAACAATTGTTTTTGACTCGAGCTCTTCATATTTTTCAATAAGCTCTTTTATACCCAGAACGCTGACAGTGTCAGAATCAGTTAACAGACCGTCGGTCTGGGAAATGTGGCTCAATTCTTTGAACATTGCAAGAATTATGCTTTGTTTGTTTTCGTTATATATTTTTTCAATCAAGACTTTAAAATCGTCAACGGATTTGAAGGATTTTTCACTTGATATGAAATCTGAGTAAATAGCTTCAAACAGGTCTTTGTTTTCATCTTCTGTTTTTATGAGTTTTTCTCTGAATTCTGCATCATCAACACTAAGCAATAATGCATCATAAAGCGCCTTTGCTTCTTCATCACTTGTCTTTTCGGATATTTCTTCGGCTGCAGTCAAAAGACCAACTGTTTCAAATGCGGATTTCAGCTTTGAAAGGTTCTCTGCATTTTGCTGACCGATTTGGTAGTTGTCTCTTGTGTCAGAAAGCTTAAAGCAAAAATCATAAAAATCTGATATATATTCTTTATACCCAACATCAACTCCGAAAGCTTCAATCAACAAGTCAAGATATTCAAGTATTTCCAAAGCATCGGTGCTGAAAGCGGCAATGCTCCACAAATAAGAAGTGTATCCTGAATTCAACACATCTGCACCGGATTTGGCACCATATGCAGGCACAACGCTTACCACATAGCCTCCCTCATTGCGGACTTCAATGTTTTCAAGAGAGAGAACACCGTTTTGGTCGGTTTTGGCACTGTTTGTGTAATGAATGCTGTCATCGGCTGTGTTGATAACATTAACTGTAACATCGTGATTATGATAGTAAGGACTTACATATAAAACAGATACCTCCGATGTCTTTGAATTATATTTAACTCTCAGAACATCCTTGGATGATACATCATCACAATCCAGTCCGAATTCATATATAACCGACTGACTTTCTGTGACTGAATTTCCGAAAACATCTTCTGTTCCTTCTTTAATAATTACCTTGTAGCTTTCACCCGATGTAAGTTCAACAGGTGAAGAAAGCGCCACCTTTGCGGATTCATATTCAAAAACTGCTTCCTCAACAATATTGCCGCTTCCGTCTTCAAGAGTAATTGCTGACTCAAGAACATCTTTATCGAAGGTTGAAAGAACATCAAAAGAAAATTCCGTGAGAGTTTCACCGTCGATTACTGCCTGCTTTCCTGCGAAACCAATAACGGGGTTTTTAACAATTGTATATGTTATATCCTGTTTTGTGGTTCCTCTTACAAAAACCTTTGCAGTTGTCTTTTCGGCTGTTACTCCAAGATAAATGCTGCTTTGACCGGCTTCGATGCATTCATTCACATATTCGGTGACATCCACTAAATAATGATAATTGCTGCCTGCTTCCTCAACAGCATAGCATTCACCGGCTTTGTTTGCTTCGTAGTCACTCATTATTGCTGCAATCTCATCATCATAGACAGTTGATGTGTCGCCTATGCTGATGTGCCAGTCTTCACCAGGGAATTTAAATATTCTCTGAGAGGACGCCGGAGAAGCGTAGTCCGAAGTGTAGCGGAATACCGCTTTTTCAAGATAACCGCCCTCGTCGGGTGTCTGAAGAGGAATTTTAAACATTACAAATGCATTTGGATTTGAACCGTTTTCATAGTACACATTCTTTGAAGCATTCAGTGAGTAAATGGCGTCCCCGCCCTGACTCAGAAAGGCTGCATCGTGGAAGTTGCCGCCATTTGTATTCATTGATAAAACTGTATCGACAGCATCGCGCTCCATTGTTATGACATAGCTTTTGCCAAGAGTCTGACCATAAATGTCGGAAACAGTAATATCTGCAACATATGACTTCAAAGGTTCA
Organism: Clostridia bacterium; assembly: GCA_045592485.1. Classification (GTDB taxonomy): domain Bacteria; phylum Bacillota; class Clostridia; order UMGS1810; family UMGS1810; genus RGIG1828. Next base: position 16,032 of record JAZNUS010000067.1, read on the forward strand.
AAATCAAAGCTGACTGAAATGTCGGCACCACTGATTTGAATACCATCTGACAAATCATAGATTTCGTTTGTTCCAACTTCCACAATTGAACACTTTACATTTTCAATGGGAGTGTTGTAGCTTATTTTCAGGTCATCACCGGGACGAACCGGAATTTCAGGAGCCGATTTTTCATTGAGACCGCTAAGCTTCATATATTCAACTTCAATTGCGGCTGCAGGGGCAAGCTCCGACAAATCAGCGTAGCCCTTTGGGGTGTGATAGAAGCATCCTCCGACACCATCCACATTTTCCAGACTTGGAATGTGAAGCTCGGTTCTTGTTCCGCTTTTGGTGGTAAGGTCAAAGGCAAAGGTAAAGAAATTCTGATTTTCCTTGCCGAAGTTGTTTGCTTTATGAAGGTGGAAAAGATTGGTTATGTCATATTCCTTCATTTCAGCACTTCTGTAATACATAGAGTCAACTTTTTTCTGTGCATAATTTGATGAAGAGTCTATGTCTGTTTCAAAGCTTAAATCCGGTGTTCCGAATTGGGGGTAAGCAATTGTATCTCCGGAATCGGCAACATAGCCCGGCAGAAATGACTTGTTGTAGGAATCTGCAGCAACGGCATCTCTCCAGTCGGAATTAACAACATACATATTTATTGTAAGGTCAGTGGCACCGCTTTTGTAGTATCCCATGTAGGGCTTGAACTTCACCGATTTAACGATGTAGTCCGGATTAGCAGACAGGGTGTCAAAAATTCCCGACACATCATAACCCACAAGACCAATGCCGTGAGTTGTGTGAGCCGGATTTGTGGCTGAGGCTATAATCTGAAGCCAGCCATTGTTTGCCCATGACGGTCTGCCGGAGGTGTTGTTCATGTGATAGTCCGCCACAGGTTCTATTACCGTCTGAGTCGGAGCATCGGCATATACAAAGGGACAAACACCAATGAGCATTGCCGCCGTGAGAATTAAACTCAAAATACGCTTTTTCATTTAATGCATCTTCCTTTCTATGGTGTGTTAAACGCAATTTGCAGATTTTACAAAGTATAAATTGGGGTTTATCGAGGAGATGGAATTGGACTAAAGAGAGAGGCTTCCCCCTGGTGGGGAAGCTGTCACCGTAAGGTGACTGATGAGGGGAACCAAAAGAAAGTAATTTCAAAAACAAATTTGAAATTCGTTCAAACTGTTGAAAACACTGCTTTCTAACGCTCCACTAACCAATCAAATTCGCACAAGTGCTCTTTTCTTGGAGTGTCACTAT
>JAZNUS010000068.1:0-4570 GCA_045592485.1 Clostridia bacterium
AGGGTGCATAAGTTCTGTCTGCCAATCGTGCATTCGCACTCTTGGGACATCACTTAATCCGTCAAGCAAGCTTGACACCTTCTCCACCAGGGAGAAGGCTCACACACTAGCGCAAAACAGAGCGACAAACCCCAATTTGAATAATTATTATAAACTAATTTTGAAAGTGTGGTGATTTTATGCCGGACAACCGATTTTTACCGATTTCAAAAAAAGATATGGCAGAGCGCGGTATAGCTCAGCTTGATTTCATATATGTGTGCGGCGATGCCTATGTGGATCACCCCTCTTTCGGACATGCAATAATATGCCGTGTTCTGGAAAGCGCAGGCTACAGTGTGGGCATAATATCACAGCCCCACTGGAAAACAACAGATGACATAACAAAGCTCGGCAGTCCCCGTCTTGCTTTTCTTGTGTCTGCAGGCAACATTGATTCCATGGTAAATCACTACACCGTAAACAAAAAACGAAGAAACGAAGATATGTATTCACCCGGCGGGAAAGCGGGTCTTCGCCCCGACCGCGCAACGGTGGTATATTGCAACCTTATCCGTCAGGCGTTTCCGGGATGTCAGATAATAATCGGAGGCATCGAAGCAAGTCTTCGCCGTTTTGCTCACTATGACTACTGGGACAACAAGGTCCGCCGTTCAATTCTTTTTGATTCAAAGGCAGACTGTCTTTGCTACGGCATGGGCGAAAAAACCATTGTTGAGCTTGCAAAAGCCGCAGATTCCGGCATTCCTCTTTCCGACACCGACATTGACGGCTGCTGTTATATCCGAAAAGATTTGTCATTTATTCAGAATTACCAAGAAATACCCTCTTTTGAAGAAATCGGCACTGATAATTACAAATATGCTCTTGCAACAAAAATACAGTATGAAAATCAGGATTCCGTCACTGCGAAAACTCTTGTTCAAAAGCACGGCGACAGGTATCTTGTGGCAAATCCGCCAATGACACCTCTTGATGAAGCTGAGCTTGACAGGGTTTATGAGCTTAACTATGCCTACGACTTTCATCCCATATACAAGCCTCTTGGGGGCGTTCCTGCAATTGAAGAGGTGAAATTTTCAATTACCCACAACCGGGGTTGCTTTGGAGAATGCAACTTCTGTGCCCTCACATTTCATCAGGGCAGAAGTGTCCGTTCAAGAAGCGTTGAATCCGTTGTGAGAGAAGCAGAAAAAATCTCGAAAATACCCGGCTTTAAAGGCTATATTCACGACATTGGCGGTCCCACTGCCAACTTTTCCGCTCCGTCGTGCATGAAACAGTTGAAAAACGGAACCTGCACAGGCAGAAAATGCCTCTATCCCAATGCGTGTAAAAATATGGAGGTCAGCCACGAAAAATATCTTCGTATGCTGAGAGCGGTAAGAAAGCTTCCGGGCATAAAAAAGGTGTTTATCCGCTCCGGCATTCGCTATGACTATCTTCTTGCAGACAAATCCGACGAATTTCTTAAAGAGCTTTGCGCTTACCATGTCAGCGGTCAGCTTCGTGTTGCACCGGAGCACATTTCAGACAAGGTGCTACGGCTTATGGGTAAGCCCGAGGCAAAGGTCTATGACCGTTTTTGTGAAAAATTCTATAAGCAAAGTCAGCGCATTGATGCAGAGCAGTATGTGGTGCCGTATCTTATGAGCAGTCATCCGGGTTCAACCCTGGAAGATGCTCTTTCCCTTGCACTCTACACCAAAAAGCATCGCATTAACCCACAGCAGGTTCAGGATTTTTACCCCACTCCCTTTACAGTGTCCACCTGTATGTATTACACAGGCATCAATCCCCTTGACATGAAAAAGGTCTATGTGCCAAAGGGCGAAGAAAAGCTTATGCAAAGGGCTCTTCTTCAGTATAACGATCCCAAAAATCACTACCTTGTTATCAAAGCTCTTAAAAAGCTCGGAAGAGAAGACCTCATAGGCTTTGGCCCTGATTGTCTTGTGAGGCAAAGGCTTTTGAGGGACGAAAAAACGAAAATTGAAAAAACTTCAAACATAAAACAATCTAATCGCAGAAAGGAATTTAAAAATGAGCTATCAGATTTTAGACGGAAAAAAAGTGTCACAAAAGGTAAAAGACAGCCTGAAAGAAAAGGTGGCAGAGCTAAAGACAAAAGGCATTAATCCCGGACTTGCAGTAGTTATAGTTGGTGATGATTCTGCATCGAGAGTATATGTCAACAACAAGAAAAAAGCTTGTGAATATTGCGGTATTCTTTCGGAAGAATATGCCCTTCCCGGCGAAACCACGGAAGCTGAGCTTCTTGCTCTTGTGGAAGAGCTCAACAACAAAGAAACCATCCACGGAATCCTTGTTCAACTTCCCCTTCCGAAGCACATTAACGAAGAGACAATCATCAATGCCATTCGTCCGGAAAAGGATGTTGACGCATTCCACCCGACAAATGTGGGCAAAATTATGATTGGCAATTTTGATTTTCTCCCCTGCACCCCTGCAGGCGTTATGGAGCTTCTTGACGAGGCAGGAATCGACCTTTGCGGGAAGCACTGTGTTGTTATCGGCAGAAGCAACATTGTCGGAAAACCTCAGGCTATGCTTCTTCTCCACAAGAACGCAACAGTTACCATTTGTCATTCAAAAACTGCAAATCTCAAAGAGGTTGCACGCACTGCCGATGTGCTTGTGGTTGCGGTGGGCAGAGCAAAAATGGTTGATGAGGAATATATCAAAGACGGTGCAGTTGTGATTGATGTTGGCATGGACAGAGACGAAAACGGCAAGCTTTGCGGTGATGTTGATTTTGATTCTGCCTGCAAAAAAGCTTCCTACATCACCCCTGTTCCCGGCGGTGTCGGTCCTATGACAATTGCAACTCTTATGAAAAATGCCGTTACTGCGGCAATCCGTCAGAGTGAAAAATGATGAAAATCAGCTATATAAATCACAGCGGTTTTTTGATTGAGACAAAAACCGCTATCTACATCTTTGATTATTTCAAGGGCATGCTTCCCCATTTTGATTCATCAAAGCCTGTGACTGTTTTTTCAAGCCATGGTCACCACGACCACTACAATCCCGACATCTTCAAAATTCTGAGGTTTTCAGGAGCAGGAAATGTAATTGGTGTTTTGTCCGATGACATTCCAAAGGAAAAGCTTCCGCCGGACACCGATATGCTGGTTGTTCACGGAGGCAGAGACTATACTCTTCCCCGGGGCGAAAAAGTACAGACATTTTTCTCAACCGATGAAGGAGTTGCATTTTTGCTCGAAACAGACGAAGGTGTGATTTTTCACGCAGGAGACCTCAACGACTGGCGCTGGGAAGGCGAAAGTGACCAATACAACCACGAAATGAAAACAAAATTCCGCAATGAAATTGAAAAGCTCAGAGGAAGATTCATTGACCATGCATTTGTTCCTCTTGACCCAAGGCAGGAAGGCTACTGCGGAGCGGGACTTTTGTATTTTCTTGAAAATGTCAGAGCAGACAATGTATATCCCATGCATTACTGGGACAAGCCGGATTGTATTTGTGCATTCACTGCCTGTCACCCCGAATTTGATGAAATTATCAGAGATACCGAAAATTTGTAAGAAGGTTTTTATGTATGACACAATATTCTGAAAGGAAGTAAATGCTATGAAATTTAAAATGGTACACGAAAACTATAATGTGAGCAATCTCGAACAGTCCCTTGAATTTTACGAAAAAGCCCTTGGGCTCCGTGAGGTGCGACGCATAGAAAAAGAAGCCTTCACCATTGTTTATGTGGCAAATGAAGAAGCCGATTTTCAGCTTGAACTCACCTGGCTCAAAGACCATCCGCAGAAATATAATCTCGGAGAATGCGAATTTCATCTTGCATTCCGAACCGACGATTATGACGCCGCCCACAAGCTTCACTCCGAAATGGGCTGTATTTGCTTTGAAAATCCATCTATGGGAATATACTTTATTCAGGATCCCGACGGCTACTGGCTTGAAATTGTTCCCACAAGATAAACTGAAATCAATTGGCTGTTTTGTTAAAAATCACTTAATGAAACAGCCTTTTTCTCTGCAAAAATATAAGAAAAAACAATTTTTTTAAAAAACCCAACTTTTTTCAAAAAAAGTGTTGACAAAAAGGTGCTGATGTGTTAAGATATACAAGTCGTCCGGCTTGGGAGCTTAGCTCAGCTGGGAGAGCATCTGCCTTACAAGCAGAGGGTCACAGGTTCGAGCCCTGTAGCTCCCATTTTTAAAATTTAATATTTGCTGGTGTAGCTCAATTGGCAGAGCAGCTGATTTGTAATCAGCAGGTTGCGGGTTCAAGTCCCATCACCAGCTTATGGGGAGGTTCCCGAGTGGCCAAAGGGGACAGACTGTAAATCTGCTGCATCTTGCTTCGGTGGTTCGAATCCGCCCCTCCCCACCAAAAAACGACTTGTTTAGACAAGTCGTTTTTTTTACGAAATAAATCCTTTCAGGATTTGTGAAATGCACTTTGTGCGTGAAATATTGCTTCGCAATGTGAAATACGCCTGCGGCGTGTTATAAAGGATTTATTTCATTTCACAGAAAACTAAAGTTTTCCAGTTCACAATTTATG
>JAZNUS010000069.1:0-2284 GCA_045592485.1 Clostridia bacterium
CTGCCTAAGGGGAGCTGGCAGTGAGCGTAGCGAAACTGACTGAGGGGTATTGCTGAAAGTATTGATATTTCTGCATTTCGTACCCCTCCGTCTTTGCCTTACGGCAAATCCACCTCCCCTTAGGCAGGGGCGGCTTTCGCACCAGCCCAATCCCATCTCACCGCTAAACCCCAATTTAAATTAACCCAAAATCTAATATAAACAAAAAAAGTTGCTTCCGAAAAAGCAACCAACACAACTATTATATCATATATAAAAACAGTTTGTAAATACCCAATATAAAAAACAACAAATAAATCTCTTTTTTGAATAAAAACAATGCCTTCACTTTTAATAAAATGTCAATTGAAAACATGCTGAAAGTGTGTTATATTTAAATCACAGAAAGGAAGGTACAGTCCAATGAGAATCTAAAACCAAGGCTTCAAACAAAATAAGCAGAGCAGTTCAAAAATCAATTCAAAGCTTCCGGATTAGAGAGAATTTTGGAAGAAAGGTAGAAATCAGAAGGTGCCGACAGAAAGGGTACGAAAAAGTAATCGTTATCATAAAATAATAAACACGGCACAAAATGTTGAAACCGAAGAGAAGAATTCAGGAATAAGAAATAAAACACGACGGTGTATAAGCGTCTCATATAGATTGAATTGATTGTTGAAAGGCAAAGCAGAAGTTGTTACAGAAAGCCCACCCAAATCGTCATTTGCAAAGAAAAACATAAAGCATAAAAAATTAATTCTTAAAAAGAAAATCTGTTATATGCTTTATAAAGTACCTTTCCCGCAAAAGACAGACTGTAGAAAGAGAGGCTAACATATGAATACAGACTTCAAGAGTAATCGGAAGTGACCTTGGATTAAAGCTTAAAGAACTTTAGTCCGGGGTCACTTCCATTTTGGTCTGTTTTTTTTCAAAAATGCACATGGCTTAAGAAAATCGATATTGCTCCTTGCCCCGCCGCAGGCGGTGCGGCGAAGCCGCTTTTCTTGTTGCTATATTTGTTGACGAAGCTATCAACTTTTGGTATAATCTTTTTATCAATAGCCGAAAGAGAATAAGTAAAGGGCGATAGATATGAAAAATAAAACCTTCCACATCCCAATCTTTGTGCCCCACAAGGGTTGCCCCCACGACTGTGTGTTTTGCAATCAGCACAGGATAACAGGACAGACATCGGAAATGACAACAGAAATGGCAAGGGATATTATAGAAAGCCACCTTGCCACAATTGAAAAATATAATCAAAGCAAAAGCTGCACAATCGAAATTGCGTACTTTGGCGGAAGCTTCACGGCAATTGACCGTGAATATATGACTTCTCTTTTGGAGCTTGGCGGTGAATATGTCAAGTCGGGCAGGGTACACACCCTCAGATGCTCCACACGCCCGGACTGCATAGACGAAGAAATTCTTTCTCTTTGCAAGTTTCACGGCATGGGTGTAATTGAGCTGGGTCTTCAGTCCGCAGATGAAGAGGTTCTTTTAAAATCTGCAAGGGGTCACACCTTTGATGATACAATAAATGCATGCAGACTCATAAAGGAGCACGGATTCAGCCTCGGACTTCAGATGATGACCGGTCTCCCCGGAGATACCCGCGAAAAATCCCTGAATACCGCTAGAAAAATTGTTGACCTCGGTGCAGACTCGGCAAGAATATATCCTACTCTTGTTATGGAGGGCACTCACCTTTGGTCAATGTATGAATCAGGTGAATATGTTCCCGAATCTCTTGAAGATGCCGTAAGCCTTGTTTCAGAAATTGTACCTCTGTTTGAAGCTGCCGGAATTGAAATTTTGCGCATCGGTCTTCAGACAACGGACAATGTAAATGAAAAAACAGTTATCGGACCTTATCACAACGCTTTTGCAGAGCTTGTGTACGGCAGAATTATCAGAGACAAAATCGAGAAACATATTATCGAAACAAATATGAAACAGACAGTTTTTGAATTTGAAGCACCGAAAAACAAAATATCACAGATTCTCGGTCACAAAAAAGAGAATGTCCGCTATTTTAATAAAAAATACGGAATAAAAATAAAACCTCTTATCGGTCATAAGAATTAAATTGTGGTTTGTCGGGGAGTTATTACAGAAACACTTGAGGAAACTTTTTATAATCACGCAGTTCTTTCCACTGGAATTTCAATAACAACCCTTTCTTTGTCTGACCGCCTTCGACTCCGGCACTCAGCCGTCGGCTCAGGCTAAATCCGAAGCACAGCAACGGAAAATGATTGCTTCGGATTTTCAGAGTCGAAATGGCTGTTATTGAAAACGA
>JAZNUS010000070.1:0-9401 GCA_045592485.1 Clostridia bacterium
GTGAGCGTAGCGAAACTGACTGAGGGGTATTGCTGAAAGTATTGATATTTCTGCATTTCGTACCCCTCCGTCTTTGCCTTACGGCAAATCCACCTCCCCTTAGGCAGGGGCGGCTTTCGCATCAGCCCAATTCCATCTCCCCGATGAATTCCAATATATAGCTTAAGCTTGGGCACTGCCTGCTTGGAAAGGATGGGTAAAATATGGATTTGTATTCAACAGTCTGTGCAATATCAACTCCCTATGGCACAGGGGGAATTTCCATAATCAGAATAAGCGGCTCTGAGGCTGTAGAGATTGCAGACAAGGTTTTCAGAGCAACCTCCGGTAAAAAGCTTTCATCGGTTCCCTCTCACACCATACATCACGGACACATTGTTTCATCAGAGGGAAGGGTGATTGACGAGGTTCTTGTTTCGGTTATGCTCTCTCCCAAAACCTACACCGGCGAGGATGTTTGCGAAATCAACTGCCACGGCGGTCTTGTTGTGACAAAGCTTATTCTTGAAGAGGTTATGAAAGCCGGTGCAAAGCCTGCCGCTCCCGGTGAGTTTACCAAAAGAGCATTTTTAAACGGCAAGCTTGACCTCAGCCGTGCAGAGGCAGTAATCGACCTTATTAATTCAAAAACGAATCTTGAACAGGAAATATCTGTAAACAACCTTGGCGGTGCATTGTCCGACAAAATTAATGATGTCCGTCAGCGCCTCATTGCCCTTTGTGCAAACATTCAGGTTCTCATAGACTATCCCGACGAAGGCCTTGAGGATTTCAGCGACGATGAATTTCTTGAAGAGCTCAAAAGCATTTCGTCACAGCTTGAAAAGCTCGTTGATTCTTCAAGGGTTGGACTTTTAATCCGAAGCGGTATTCCTGCGGCAATAGTAGGCAAGCCTAATGTGGGCAAATCGTCACTTCTGAATCTGTTGTCCGGAACTGACAAGGCAATTGTAACAGACATTGAGGGAACAACCAGAGATGCCATTGAAGAATATGTCAACATCGGAAGCATAACCTTAAGACTTGCCGATACTGCCGGAATAAGACAAACAGAAGATACAGTTGAGGCAATCGGGGTGAAACGGTCACTGGAATATATTGAAAGCTCCGACCTCATAATTTTTGTGGCAGATGCACAATCAGGTCTTGACGAAAGAGATTTTGAAATAATCAGAGCAATAGGCACAAAAAAATGCATTGCCCTCATAAATAAATCCGATGCGGGAGGTCTCATTTCAAAAGAGGACCTTAAAAAGCATTTTGACAGGGTTATTGATTTTTCGGTAAAAGAAGAAACTGGTGTATCTGAGCTTGAAGAGAGCATAAAGGCTATGTTTGAAATGGGGGACATATCCTCCGACGGTTCGCAGATTATCACCAGTGCCCGACACCGTGATGCTCTCTCAAAAGCGGGAGATAGTATAAAATCGGCAATCGATACTGTTGAATCGGGCATTCCTGCCGACACCACATTCATCGACATCGAGGAAGCAATTTCAGCTCTTGGGGAAATTACCGGGCTCACTGTTTCCGAAGAAATTGTTGACCGGATTTTCCATTCATTTTGTATCGGCAAATAATGCAGTACTTAATTTTGTAATCTGATAAAAAATAAGTTTATCAAGGAGACCAACTATGAAAAAAATTACGGCTTTAATCATTTGCATTCTTTTAATGGCAACGGGCACTGCTTCTGTTTTTGCAATGGAAAATGGGGCACAGGTTACAATGACCACCCGGGCGGAAACTCTTTTTTATCCTGGAAATGTGATAAGGGTTGAATGCATAATAAACAATCCTTTTGAGGCAATGAACGCCAGCGTGGATTTTTATTTGGACGGCGAAATTGTGCCTGTTGGCGGTGATGCACAAAGCTTTGTTGCACAAGGTGAAACCGTCAGATGCTTTGAATATGCAATTCCTGAGAATTCCATTCAGCTTTATCAGCACAATCTGATGGCGGTGCTTGTGTGTGCCAACGGTCAGAGCGTTTACTGCTCCAATGTGTTCGATCTTGTGGACTATGAAAAGTTTTTGTCCCTGAAGCAGATTTCGGCTCTTGTTATTCCCGCCACAATAAATTATGATGTTAATGCATATGCAAATGCATCACTTTCCGGCTATGTCACCACAATTCCCAAAGGTACGGTTGTTGAGTATATGAATCCCAATAACCACAATGCCATGAGCAGGGCAAAGGTAAAGCTTTCAGACTCCGGTGTTGTATGCTGGGTTCCCATGTCTGCGGTGAGCATTTCACAAGAGAATTACACAATAGCAGATCATCTTACCGACTCAGACCGTGAAGCCTTTGTAAACGGCGCCGGCTATTCCAGCAAAACCCCTTATCTCATATGGGTTAACAAGGAAAGACAAAGACTCACTGTTTTTCTTGGCAGTCAGGGCAACTGGAAGGCTGTGAAAACATACCCTGTTGCCACAGGAAAAAACTCAACTCCCACTCCGACAACTGTGTGTGAATATACTCAGTATCAGAGATGGTACGCACCCACATATATTTGCGACCCTGTTCTAAGCCTGTATGACGGCTATGCAATTCATAATCAGCCTGTAAACTACAGAGGTGTGGTTCCCGACACAACAATCGGAAGCCCTGCTTCTGCAGGCTGCGTGAGAATGCTCATTGATGATGTAAAATGGCTGTACTACTATGTTCCTGTGGGAACAACCGTGGTGCTCTATTGATAGGTTAATATACTCGAAAAAGCGTAGCTGTGTTTTTCGATATATAACTCTGAAATGTGAGCTATACAGTTTTCTGTTTTAAAATAAAACGAAAGGAACAACGATTATGAAAAGAATGAGAAGCCTTATTATATGTATAGCGGTGTTAATAACAGCATTTTCAACTATCGTCTATGCAGAAACAAATACTATGGAATATGGAGATATTATCTATGATGATAGTGGAAATATAACAATACTGCACAGTTATTCCATTACAAGAGATTATTTTGATGAATTTTTATCCTATGTAGGTGGAACCTATTCTGTTAAAACAGTAAAATTAGAAAATTCAGTTTGCATAATAGAAGCTGAGGCTTTTGCGTTTTGTCAGGACACACTTAAAGAAATAAATATACCGATAACCGTGCAAAGTATTGGATATAATGCGTTCGGAGAAACTCACAATGTTCAAATCAAGTATGGTGGAGATGAGGAACATTGGAATTTTCTATACAAAGAAAATGATGATGAATACTATGGAAATGTTGAATTTTATTCAGACGGATATGCAAGTATATATGGAATGTGGGCTGACGCATATCAGGATAAAGTTCTCGGCGGGTTGATTCTTGATTTTGCAGAAAAAGATTGCGTTGCTGAATTTAATATTTATACTTATAATGATGACGGTGAAAAAGAAGTTAGTAATACATATACCATGAACATTCCTGCCGGCACTGACAGCATAGATTATGAATTTGATTTTGTATCTGATGGCAAAACACATTTTATAAGTGTTGCTCTATATAATGATTTAACAAATAAAACACAATGGGGATATGTATGCGAAAGAGAATTTTTTGCATATGATAATTCTTGTATTTGCAGTAATTTATCTGTCGATTCATACAATTCAAAGCTTAAACTGTATATGGATTTCCTGTTTGTAGAAGAAAATAGTGTGGCATTTATTGAAATTTTTGATTATGATGAGAATGATAGTTTATCGCTTAATAAAGATTTTGTTATAGAGCTTCCTGCAAATACAGAAAGTATTGAATATGACATTCCGTTTGTGTTTGATAACAAATATCATCAGTTAAAGGTTAGTTTTTATGATGATATGACTTCAAAAAATGAATTGTTTGATCCTATGACCTATGATTTTTCAGCAATGAGAGAGTACGACGGCTTTTTGTACGATTATATAGATGATAAAACTGTTAAAATTACAGGGTATCAAAATTATGTTTCGGAAATGTTATTACCTGTAAAAATTTCGGATTATACAGTAACCGAAATAGCAGAAAATGCTTTTGATGAACATTCTGAAATTGAAACAATTATAATTCCCAATAACTATATAAAAATTGGGAATGGAGCATTTGCCGATTGTACTAATTTAGCGAAGGTTAATTACATAGGTTCAGAAGAAGATTGGGAAAATATAACGATTGAAGAAAACAACGCAAATCTTATAAATGCAGTAATTAAATATAATTATATCCCTAAAATGTACGCATTCTGGGACGGACAATATGATGGGGAAAATTTGAATGCTTCGATTTGGATTGATAATTGCTACAATGATTGTTTAGCTAAAATCGAGCTTGTAAATTTATCTAAAAATGAAACAACCACCTTGTATTACGAGATAGAAAAAGGAACAATGGGACAAGAAAACATAGCTATTCCTCTTTTAAATTATGACGAAACCTTCAGAGTGTATGGCTCAATTGTCAGTGATGATAAGTCAACCATATATACCCAGCCTGTTTGTTTTATGTTTTTCACACCCTATGCAGAGGAAGAAATATTGGAAGAGAACGATTTTGAATATTGTGTAAGCGAAAATAATGAGGCGGAAATTATAAGATATTGTGGCAGTGATACAAGCCTGGTTGTTCCCGATACATTAGGCGGCTATCCTGTTGTAAAGCTAAGAGGATGGAGCTTTAGCGGTTTAGAAATAACAGACCTTACCATTGGTAAAAATTTAAGGGAAATTGGTTATGGTGCATTGTCCTATTGCATTAACCTTAAAAATATTATTGTAAATTCAGAAAATGAATATTTCAAATTTGAAGATGGTGTATTATATAATAAAGATAAAACAAAATTACTGCTTTATCTCCTAACTAATGCAGAAGCACATTTTGAAATGCCTGATAGTGTAACTGTTATTGGTGCCCATGCTTTTGAAGGAGTAGAAAATCTTAAAACAATTACTATTTCGGAAAATGTAGAAAGAATTGAAAGACAGGCATTTGCATATTCGGAAATTTCGGGCGAGCTTATTTTGCCGGAGGGATTAGAAGCGATAGGCTCGGAGGCTCTTTCGTCCGGATTTACAAAAATATATATACCAAAATCGGTTGAGTTAATTTCAAAGGATGCAATCAGTGGAAGTTTGGGCCTGGAAGAGATAGTTGTAGATGAAGAAAATAAAAATTATACGGCAGTTGATGGAGTATTATATAACAAGGATAAGACATTATTAATGAAATATCCCGAAGAAAAAGCTGCACAAGTATTCAAAATTCCCGCTACAGTCACAGAAGTTAACGAAGCTGCATTTCTGGGAACAACAAATCTTATTAAAGTTGTTATTCCTCAAAGTGTAAAGGTGATAAATGAAGGTGCTTTTTATTTTTCGACTGCAAAAGCAGTATTTTATTCAGGTACAGAGGACGAATGGGAAGATGTTTTGATAGGCAGCATTAATGACATTTTATATGGTAATGTAATAATTGGTGAAAGCGCAATTATTACTGATGATAATTTCAGATACCAAATAACGCCCGACAACACAGTGATTATCGGTTGCCTGAATTCAATGTCGGGATATGTAAGTATACCTGAAACAGTAAATGGTATTCCTGTTGATTCGATAGGACAGTATGCTTTTGGAGGTCAGGATGAAATTACAACACTTAATATTTCAAAAAACATAAAAACCTTTAGTGTATATTATGCTTTCGAGGGACTTGACGGGCTTGAAAAATTTGAGGTTGATGAAAATAATAATATTTTTACAACAGATAGTGACGGAGTGTTATATAATAAATCCAAAACACAGCTTATCAAATATCCTGCAAACAACCCCAATTATACAGAAGAATATGTACTTGCGCAAAATGTAGAAGCTGTTTTGCCCTGTGCTTTTTCAGGTTCAGCGCTCAGCGAAATTACAATAAATGACAATTTAAAAGCTATAGGCAGATATGCATTTGTCAATATGTATGGACTGAAGAGCTTTGTTACCAATAACAACCCAAAATTTTCCGCAGTTGATGGTGTACTTTATACCGCAGATAAAAAAACACTGATTCAATATCCTTGCGGAAAACAAAATGCAGCATTTACTGTTCCTGATACTGTAGTAAACATTGCACAGGATGCTTTCAGAAATTCATGGGGATTACAGACAGTTATACTTCCGTTAGGACTTGAAAACATAGGCGAATATGCCTTTTATGATTGTGAAAACTTGACTCATATCACAATTCCTGCAGGTGTTAGTGAAATTAAGCCACACACATTCCATAAATGCATAAGACTTAATGAAATAACACTATCAGACAACATACAAAGCATAGGGCAAGATGCTTTCAGATTATGTCCGGTACTGAAAAATGTTTATTTCGCAGGTACAGAAGAAAATTTCAATACCATAAAAATTCATGCAAGCAACTCAAATTTAGCTGTGGAAAAGGTTATTTTTGTTGTTCCGTCAATAGAAATCACTTCACAATCGGGGAATGATATTTCTTTTGAGGTAAATTACATATTAACTCCTGCCCGTGTGCTTATTGCGTACTATAAAAATGGGATTTTTGAGAAATTTGACAAAAGGACCTACACTGTTGATAAAATTGAAACCTTCACATTGGATCCGACCTTTGACTATGAAAAAGATACTGTCAAAATTATGGTTTGGGATAGTTCGTCAATTGTGAAACCTCTTTGCGAAGCGGTAAAAATAGGTAAATAATTAAGAGACTGCTCGAATACTAAATTATTTTGTAAAAACAAAATTAGTGTAAAAATACTGGATTTTCATGGTTACGGCTTTAACGGAATAGGCTCCCTTGAAGAATATTTTGCCTATGATGCCGATGAATACTACGCATCGCTTCAAATGGGGTTGCCTGCACTTTACTATTCCGGCAGAGATAATCCGCCTCATCCCGAAATATGGGTTAACTATTTTCTTCGTATGATGGAGCTGTATTCGGGCAAGGTGTGTGAGCTTTCGAAAGCATCAACGGATGATGAACTCAGCAGAAGTCTGTCATATCTGAATTTAAAAGAAAAGGATTTACTTGTGTATCTTCTTAAAAACCATATGTTTGAATTTTCACCTGCAGAAGCAAGCAAAAAACTGGGGTGCACCAATAAGACAGTTATCAATCGTTGTGTGAAGCTGACATCAAACGGTTTTCTGATACCGAACATTGTGAAAGAAAGAATACGCACATATTCATTGAGCAGTTTTTCAAAAAATAATGAAAAACAGATTATTTCAAAAATTGAAGGATGAACCGTAGCAAAAAAATCGTGGACAAATTATGGATATTGTGCTAATATATAACTGTTAATTCGGTAAGGATTTATATTTTAACTTTATGGAGGAATTTCAGATGATGAAAAGAATTTTGTCGATGGTTTTGACTGTCAGTATGCTTGCCGCAATAATTTCAGGCATACCCATGTCTTCTTTGGCATCAGACACTGTTACCAGGGGAGAGTGGATAACAAGTCTTGTTGAAACCTTCTCAATGTCGATTGAGGAAAATGCCGTACTTCCCGACAACTATTTCGGAGACATCACTTCCGAAACTGAGTGTTATGACGAAATTTTGCTTGCGGTTGAGTTTGGCGTTATAGACCTTGCCGCAGGCGAGGATTTTAAGCCCGATGAACCTGCAACAAGGGAATTTGCGGCTCAGACTCTTAACCGTTGTCTTAATTTTCAGCTCGGTGAAAATCCGCAATATACATATGATGAAGCATCAACCGTAAAATATCCCGATGATATACAGATTGCTGTTAACCGCGGTTGGTTTGCACTTTCAGGTGGAAGCTTTTTGCCGACTCAAAGCATTACAGCCGAAGAATCTGCGGTAATGCTTGCCGATGCGTCGGCAGTTATTGCAGATGATGTGATTGACGAAAATTATGAAAGCTCCTATGAATTTGCAGAGGGTGTTGTCGTTGTGCCTCAGGGTACAAATGTAACCATATCCGAAGATTACACCGTCACAATTACCGATTATGTACCGCAACCTCCAATCGGCATTGGTGGTGTATTCGTTGTGTTTTCCGGAAAAATCCCTGTTGCATTGGTTGCAAAGGAGGTTTTTGTGAAATGGAATGTTATCACAATTATCGCTACTCCCGAAGGTGCTGAAAATGCCATTGTTTCTGTTGACAGCGAAGGCAAATTTGAAGTAGACCTCGAAAAATTTGTGGCAGAAGATGTGGAGACATATCAGGTAAAAAATACAGATACAGATGAAGTGGAGCTTATGTCTGTGGAGCTTTATGATATAAGCTATAACACAAAGACCAAGGTTTTGACTGCAACAGAAAATATAGAAATCAGCAAGGTGTGTGCAGGCTCCATTACCGTGGAAGTGAGTAATGTTCAGCTTGAACACAGAGAAAACACATTTAGCGGTGTATATGAGGCATATCTTACCGGTAATACCAAGGTTACCAAGACCATATCTTTTGATTTCGGAAGCTATGTGGGCATTCCCAATAGCATAATTATCGGTTATGTGCCTCTTGAGGGTATTGGAAATATCAAGCTTGAGGTTGAAGCTGACATTAAAGGCGGTATGACCGAAGTTCAGGAAGGCAACATCATGGTTGGTTATAACTATACCAGGGGTGACGGCTTCCGCCTTGCAAGCAGCTATAAAAAGACAAGCTATTCATTTGCGGCAGAAGCAGAAGTAAGCGTAGGTCTGAAACTGTCTCTCAACATAGATCTTTTGGTTGTGGAAGGAAGCCTGTGGGCGATGGTTGGTGCCAGAGGCAAATATTACTTTGAGGACTATACATATGTTGATGGTATGCGTCCGCTTCAGTGTGAAACCATAAAGGCATATGTGTTTGCTGAGATTGGCGGTTATGTTGCCATAAAATATATAATAGACCAAAATGTATGGCGCGATTCATACGCCATATATGATGAAAATAACAGCCCTGCAAGAGTATATTATCATTATGAAGACGGAGAACTTGTAGATTGCTGTACGAGAAATAAGGATAATAACAGTGCCTATACCAAATATACAACAAAAACCACATCAAAGTATTTTAACCCTTCACCAAAATATTCAAAAGGTTCGTATAAAAATTCCGATGGCACAACTACCACATTATGGACTTATACCCTTGACAACAATAACAATGCAACGATAACAGGATATAAAGGTTCGGCATCTGCTATTGCGATTCCGTCAAAGGTTGATGGGTATGATGTAACTGCGATAGGTAACAGTGCATTTGAAAATAATACTAGTTTGTATTCTATTGTAATGTCGGATACAATTACAAGCATAGGACGTAAGTCATTTAGAAACTGTGGAAAGTTATCTGATGTAAAATTACCGAAAAAAGTGGAGTATATAGGATATGGTGCTTTTGAGGGTTGTACAAGCCTTACAAGTATACACATACCAAAAAGCCTTGAAACAACA
>JAZNUS010000071.1:0-8801 GCA_045592485.1 Clostridia bacterium
CCACTAACCAATCAAATTCGCACAAGTGCTCTTTTCTTGGAGTGTCACTATCCCCTCATCCGTCAAGCAAGCTTGACACCTTCTCCACCAGGGAGAAGGCTCACACACTAGCGCAAAACAGAGCGATAAATTCCAATTTATGCTAATTATGCTGTTGTCATTCCGACATTACAATTTCTTTTCTGATTACTTTAAGAAATTCACCGAAGGTCGGTCGTTCAAGATAGTTATTTTTTATTGAGCGAAGCAATACATCATAAAATTCTTCCGACATATTCTTTTTGATTGCCTGAAGATTTTTTTCAATTGTATCGTCCTTGGCAGTGTTGAAAAACACCTTCATAACAATTTTACCGAAGGAATAGATATCCACCTGCTCCCATTCAGGATTTGGTATGCCCTGAAGTGCGGCTCTTTTAATTTCAGGCGCCGCATAGGGGTCTTTGGCAAACTTTTTAGCCATTGCACCGGGGCTTATGGTAAGGTCTGAAACAGTTGTCTTTTCACCGTCCATAACCTTTGAATACTCAAAGTTTCCGATGTTCACACTGCAGCCCTTGGGTGTAGGAGTTATGAAAATACAGTCTGGACGAAGATTGCGGTGATGAATTGACATAGATTCCGTAATATCAATTAATGAATACATAATCTCTGCAATTTCCCCGAGTATTGTAAGTCTTGTAAGGTTCAGAGCCTTAATGCCGGTTGCTCCTGCCTTTGACATGAAGCTTGTAAATTCGGCATTCTGGTTTAGAAGAAATGTATTCTCGTCGGTGAAATATGCAAGATAGCGAACCTTTGATTCAACCGAGGTGTGAATTTCTTCGGACCATATTGGCGGCTTTGCTATCCGTGAATTATATTTTTTGATGGTATCCATAGCCATAAGGTCGCGGAACTGTGTCACATCACCTGCAGAATTTTTTTCAAAGCGTTTTACAATTGCATAGCGGTAAAGATTGTTGCCCTCATAGGTGTCCATTTTACGGCATTTATAGCTCTTTATGTCAGGGGCAGGTCCGTCGTAGGGAAACATGGGAGTTATCATTTCATAGTCGCCGATGCTGAGAAGGTCACTCGTGTCATAGCCGGGCTTTGGAGGCAAAAAGGTACCGTTTGGTTTTTTGTGGGCAGGTCTTTTCTCGTTGTGGGCAATAAGGGTTTTATTTTCGCCTGTTGCATATCTGTATATGAGAAGATATAAAGCTCTGAAAACCTCTGCCGCCTCCGATTCGCTGTTTTCCTTTTCCGAGCCGGTTGCGCCGTGGGCAACTTCATTACCGGTTAATCTCACAAGATTCATTTTCCCGATTTCAGTGTAGCTGATGTAGCTGTTTTCGGTGCAATATTTTGATTTCTCAATGATTGTGGATAATCCCTTTTCTTTTCTCAAATCAAAATCCTCGGGAATTTCAACACCATTTATGTCGAGAACTGCATCTATAAAGCTCTCAAGAGCTGTTCTTGCACGAGTTATTATGTTGTAAGGCCGTGTTCTGACGGTTTTTTCGCAGTCGATGCAATGAATGTAGAGAGTTTCATAGTTTCTGAGTTTTGAACCTTTGCTTTTCAGGAAATCAAATAGCATAACATTTTCCTCACTTATTTGCTTGTATTTATTAAATAATCTTCATAAAGCTCTTTGCAAAGCATTTCAATCAATTGTGGTGCTTTGCCGCCTACAGACTTATCATCAACATGGCTTGCAACTGTGCAAAAATTGGAGCTTGATGTACTGATAATTTCGTCGGCACCAAGAATGAAATCAATGGAAAAAGGCTCTTCAATTACTTCGATTCCGATTTTTTCACACATTTTCAAAAGATTTTTTCTTGCAATTCCCGGTAAAATCAGGTTATCAAGGGGAGCGGTGTAGAGCTTGCCGTCCTTTAAGCAATGAACATTTGTGTGGGAGCCTTCCGTAACACGGTTACAGATGCCGTCGGCTTCCCTTCGGTACAAAATGCACTCCTCTGCCCCACTCTTTTTTGCTGTTTCCGAAGAGAGAACACTTGGAATAAGGCACAGTGTTTTTATGTTGCAAATGTAGTATCTGATGTCTTCAAAGGTTATTAGTTTTGTTTTTCTGCCAATCTCCGGAAGGCTTCTGGGGGTTACTGTTACCCAAAGATTCGGTTTGGCGTTTTCAGGAAAAACATGGTCACGGGGAACATTTGCTCCTCTTGTTATCTGCCAGTAAAGAAAGCATTCGCCGTTTGTTTCACTTGTATCTACCTTTGAAACAAGGTCGTTTAAAGTGTCTTTTATTTCATCTTTTGTGTATGGAATTTCAATGCCGATGAGAGATGCAGAATTGAAAAAACGGTCAACATGGTCATCAAGACAATAAATAACTCCGTTCCGTGTTGCTGTAGCATCGTAAACACCATCACCAAACCAACATACTCTATCCGACATTGGCACTGTCATGTTCTCAATAAGGTCATATTTTCCGTTGTAATAGCCTAAGTTTTTTAAAAGCTTTGTCATTTTGAAACTACCTCCGTGTTTTTATTGTCATTTTCTGTCGGCTTTTTAAGCTGAATAAGAATACCAAGAACGATTACAACAAGACCGGTTATTGAAGTTATATGCACACTTTCTCTGAGCACAAGAGATGTCCACACCAAGGACAGGAATGGAGTTATGTATGCAAAGTTTGAAATTTTCGCGGTGTTTCCGCCCATCAGTGCAAAAACCCACACAAGGTTTGCCACAGCCATTGTAAACATTCCGTTCCATGCAAACCCCACCGCCTGCAAAGCACTCATTGCAAAAAGGTCACCGTTGACTGCATTTATTATGCTGGTGAGAATGAAGGTGACAAAATAGCTTATCATCATCGACAGGCGCTTTTCATAGGGATATTTTTGATTGAGGGATGTAAACACACCATATGACATTGCACCGAGAAGGCAAAAAACAACGCCAAGAAACGCTTTTCCGCTGAAATTGCCAAGCTCGCCCCCTGCAACAATGCACACACCTGCAAAGGATACAATCAGTGCAATTACCTTGCGGACTGTCATTTTTTCTTTAAGTATTATGCAGGCAAAAACAACAGACATAATCGGCCACATATAGTTTATTATAAAAGCCTGAGATGCCTGAAGTATGTCTGCTCCGGCATAGTAGAACATATAATACAGAAATGTGCCGGGGAGGCATACGAGAGCTGATTTCAGATAGTCCCCGAAGGTGTAGGCTTTCAGATTATGTATGTTTCCTGTAGCAAGGTTTACCCCAAGCAAAAATATTGCCGCAAAAAACGAGCTTGCCCAGAGCACCTGGATGCTCGAAAGCTCTCCGAGAAGCAGTTTTGTTACAGTAGCAACGGTTGACCAGCAGAAAATTGATGTTGCAACATAGAGATAGGTCCTTTTCATATTACGCCTCCAAGCTAGTCATATTATCCATTTATTAATAACCGGTATTTTTGAAATAATTCCATACACTCCGACACACACAGCCAAGGTAAAAAGGGATATGAGCGGTATTGACAAGGCAGGTGACATTATAAAGCCATTCACCGAAAAGCAACCTTCGAGGATATAGAGAACAAACATATGGATGAGATAGATGCAAAAGGATGCTTTGGAAATATAGGAAATCAGCTTTTGCAACCATTTTCCGGGACGGATAAACCTTGCGAGAGAAAAGATTCCAACAGCCATTACACACACACCGACACTTGTTCCTGATAAAAATGCTTCATAAAGAGTGCCTGTTTTAACCGACATATGGAAGGTCAGAAAGAAAATAAAAGCAAATCCGCCAAGAAACATTAGCAGTGATTTTTTGAAAGACACGGGATGCTCCGAAAGGTAATAACCCAAAAGTCCATAGCCGATTGATGCATAAACACCGTTAATTAGCCATTGACGAGTCATGCCCGCAAGAAGGTTGAAGGGATAGTAAACAACCACCGTGGGATAGATTATTCCTAAGGCAAACCACACAATCAGAAGATATCTTATTAGTTTTTCGTCAGCCTTTTCGGCAACAAAGCGGGTTAAAGGCAACAAAATGTAGACTATGAGAATGAAATGAATGTAATAAAAATGAAATTCCTGATCGAATAGCAAAAGATGCTTTATGGCGTTAATGAGGTTGGGGATTGTCAGACAGTTCCCTGCTGCAAGATGACAAACTTTATATGCCATTCCCCAGAGAAGCATTGCCACTACGATTCTGAGTATGTTGTGAAAATAGAGCTTTTTAAGAGTGAGTTTCTTTTGAGGATTAAGCATCAGTACACCGCTGCACATAAGAAACAAGGGTACAGAACCACGAAGCACTCCGCTCCAAAGAAGGGCAAAGTTCCACTGAGAGCTTCCGGGTGTTGCCCCGATAAGCACATTTGCCGAAACATGAATCACTATAACGCCTATTATTGCTATGAACTTTACAATATCAACTGTTAAATTTCTTTTAGTCATAAATATCTTTTCTTTCTGTAATGTTTTTAAAATGGAAGCTTTTTACCTTGCTTCTGCCATTCCATTAATTCTGAGGTTGCACAGAAAAGCACATCACCGGAAGAATTGATGGCAGTTTCAAGTGAATCCTGAACAACACCAATTATAAATCCGACAGCAACAACCTGCATGGCAATGTCCTGACCAACACCAAGAAGTGAGCAAGCCATTGGAATGAGAAGAAGTGAACCACCTGCAACTCCTGAAGCACCACAGGCACCCAGGGTTGCAACAAAGCTCAGCAGAATTGCAAGAACAATGTTTACACTTATGCCCTGAGAAAAAGCCGCCGCAAGAGACATTACAGTTATTGTTATTGCTGCACCATCCATATTTATTGTAGCACCAAGAGGAATTGCGACGCTGTAGTATTCTTTGTCAAGACCAAGGCTTTCGCAAAGTCTCATGTTGACAGGAATATTTGCCGCAGAGCTTCGTGTGAAAAATGCAGTTATTCCCGATTCTTTAAAGCACCTGAGAACAAGAGGATACGGATTTTTCTTAAGGGCGATGCCTACAATGAGAGGATCAACAATGAGGGCAACTGCAAGCATACAACCCACAAGAACGAGAAGAAGCTGTCCGTAGCTTGTGAAAATTTCAATTCCATATTCGCTGATTGAACCGTATACAAGACCTGCAATACCAAAGGGTGCAAGCTGAATAACCCAACCAACGGTTTTTGAAACAGCCGAGGAAATGTCGGCAAGAAATTCCTTTGTTTTATCCGAGGCAACACCTCTGAGAGCAAGACCGAGTACAACTGCCCAGGTGAGTATGCCAACATAGTTTGCCGAAAGAATGGATGAAACGGGGTTCATTACCATGTTGGAAAGAAGGGTTTTAAAAACTTCGCCAAGTCCCGAAGGAGCTGTGTTTTGCGCAGCTTCGGAAAGAGGTATTGAAACCTTGAACATATAGCTTCCGAGTACTGCTACAACTGCGGCAAGGAAGGTGCTCAGCATATAGAAAAAAATTACATTTTTGAAGCGTCCGCCAATGCCTGAGCCCGCACTTGAAAGCGAAGAAATTACCAGAACAAATACAAGTATTGGCGCTATGCCCTTTAAGGCACCGACAAAAATATCACCCAAAACGGTGATAAATTCTGCCGCCGGAACCCAGAGACCAAGACAGATGCCGACAACAAGACCTACCGCAATTCTGAGAATGAGCGGTGATTTAACATAATAATCAAATAACTTTTTCATGGAATTTCCTCCTGTGTGATTAATCTTTTATATTTTACCACAAAAAAATAAAAAAGGCAACTATAAAGCTGCCATTTCTTTACGCATATTGTTTGACAATAAATTAATCTAATGCAGTTTTTAAAATATCCACTAATACCTTATAATTATCAACGGACAATGCGTAGAAAAATATTATGAAAATATAGAAAATGCAGACAGTCATATCAACTGTCTGCAAAATGATTCAATATAAATTAAATCTGTATTACTTCCACTCGACTTCCGCTTTTTTAATCACCGTGATTTTCATTGCTTTTTCGTGATTTTATTATCCACATTTTGCATTTTTCATCGTGGTAATTTTATTTCCGAAAGTTTTTGTACTCAAAATGTACTCACAAATTAACCCACACAAGCCTCAAATACTCTTATCAACACTTTATAGTTATCAACTGACAATATTGATGCTTCTAAGAGTTCCTCTTTATCAATATTTCCCCAATTCAGGTCATACCCCATACGCTTTGCCATAAGGCGGATAAATTCACGGATAGAACGACCATTGCCTTCTCTGAATGGGTGGATGATATTGAGTTCTGCCATTACATATGCTAAATTGTCAAAAACCTTATCTTCGCCAGTTTCCTTGAGCATATTTTTCTCTTTTATTTTGGCAAACACTTTATAAAGCTCTCTATCAATCAAGTCCGGTGGATAAAACATCGTATCCGCTTTACTTATTTGCTCTCTTCTGATTTTTCCGGCAAAGGAATAAATATCTTCAAAAATAAACTTGTGTATATTCATAAGATGCGCTTTTGAAAAGTTACCCTTAATCGGATTTTTCAAAAGTTCCATTTGCTTAATCAATGTAATTTCTTCTTCAGCAGTTTTGAGCAGTTTGTTATCTCTTATATTTAATTTATTTTTCAACACATTACTATCGGGATAGCAATAAATTGATTGGGTAGTTGTATAAACATCATATTTTGAAAACATAGTTACGCCCTCTGCATATATTTAAGCTTTAATTCTTCAATTACATCTGTATAGCTTACTTTTCCGCTATCAATTCTTTTGAGATTTTCAATACTTTCCTCACTAACGGTCATGTTCTCAACGGCAAATGTTCCTTTTAGATTTTTTAAATTGCTTTCAAAATCGTTAGATGCCATATCTGTTTTATTTCTCCAATCGGTATATTTCCCTGATTTGATTCTTGCATCAGCTGGTTTCTCTGCATCTTTTGGCAAAAGCCAAGCACCAGCAATTTTCTTTGCACCGGCAATTCTGCCTTCGTTACACAAAACTGTAATTCTTCTTATAGAAATTCCCCACATCAAACTTGCTTCTTTTATTGTTAGTATATCCATTTCAACACCTCATTTATCTACATTATATACCAAAAATAGAATAATGTCAATGTTTTTAAATCACAAAGACGCATATATACAAAAAGCTGCTGCTAACGAGCATAAGAAATACTCATCGGCAACAACTTTTATTTATATTATCCCATTTTATAACCTTTTGAAACAAGGTCTGTAATAGCTTTAATGCCTATATCCTTGTTCTCGAAAAAGATTTCTTTTCCGCTTGGATTTTCTTTAATTAAAATTACTTTCTTGTTTTCATCAATCCATACAGACCAAGCTGATTTAGGGTTTGCTATATTTTCACCCATTATCCGATAAGCTCCGGGTTATAATATTCGCCGTTTATAAGCACCTCAAAATGTAGATGTGCTCCTGTTGATGTTCCTGTCTTGCCAACCTTACCAATGTGTTGTCCTATTACAACCTCATCGCCTTTTTCAACGATCATTTCCTGCATAAGACCTGAATATACAACTTGAATGTTATCCCTTTGAATGATGATGAAATAACCTCTTTCAGCACTATATCCTGTTTCTACCACCGTTCCGTATATGGCCGATTTTACATTTGTTCCCTCCGGCGCAACAATGTCAACACCATTATGTTTGATTACCTCATTTGTAGCAGGATTTTTCTTTTCTCCAAACGGATTTGAAATATCGCCATCACAGGGCCATACAAATCCTTGTGATAAAAACGCTGACGGTGTTTCTCCGTTAATAGTAAACAAAAATTCAAATTTACTTGTATCATTTCTAATGCCTAAACCACGATTAACCATATAATCAATCAAAGTGTAAGGAACATAGGTTTTGTCTTCGACTAAGATTGGTGTTTGTTCTGGCATTTGCAGTTTTACATTCATAAGATTTTTTTCATTTACATCTGTTATTCTTGGAATATTTATATTTTTTATATCTACCATATCGCTACCGATTTTAATTGTATAGGAAACAGCGTTTTTGTCTGTTGCCTCTGCAACAGTTATGTAAATTGTTCCGTCATCCCATACAAGCTCGTTGCCCTCGATTTCAAATACACCTAATTTTTCAAAGGTTTCTCGTAATGGGAAATAGGTCATATTATCTTGTATAAAAGGCTTATTTTCAAGTATGATAATTTCGCCTCTTGAATACAATGTTATCGGCTCTTTTGTTTCTTTTTCGTTATTCAGAGCTGCCATAACAACCGTTGCACATAACATTGTTACTGCAACAAATATTGCCATTATAAAAGACATCATTTTTGAAATTCTACCACTTGAAGAACGGATTTTTGTAAATCTGTTCTGTAACTGTTTTTTATTTGCACTCATTTTTGTTGTATAGATGTTTTCTAACATAGAATTTACCTCCAATCTATTTAACTTTCTAATTTGTGAACTAACCAGCTTCCGTCATTTTGTTTTTTACAGATTACATTGAGAAAACTTTTGAACGGTGGTTTTGTTTCGCCCTTTATGTTGCTTTCAGCAGTAACTATTACAGTATATACCGCCAATTCATCAGAATTTGCCTTTAACAGTTCAATATCATTTTCTGAT
This sequence comes from Clostridia bacterium, assembly GCA_045592485.1. GTDB lineage: Bacteria > Bacillota > Clostridia > UMGS1810 > UMGS1810 > RGIG1828. The sequence continues at coordinate 8,591 of JAZNUS010000071.1, forward strand.
AGTGTTAGTTGAGCATTTTCTGACCTTGCAAGATATTCATTTAGAAATTCGTCAACATTAGCTTTTGAGCAGGTTTCTAACGTCGCCCCCGTCATACCGTAACACATTCCATAATCACCAATATACCCCTGAGCAATAAATTCATTTGTAACAAGTGTTTTCAATTTATCGAGGTCTGATTTATCAAATGCCGCAAAAAAGTTTCTTACTG
>JAZNUS010000072.1:0-38782 GCA_045592485.1 Clostridia bacterium
ATCCACTTTATCCACAACTAAAGCAATTAAAAAATATTAACAATATGTAAACCAAAAATTATGGAATTGCTCTGATTTGTATGAAATAAGCAAAAAAGTATATGTATAACAAGTTGAAAATTATACAAGCTTTTTATTGCATTTTTCTTTTATTGCGTATATAATAATAACATATAAATTCGAAAGGAGATTTTAAAATGGCTTCAGTAACCAAAGATACAATTATCATGGATGTTCTTCGTCTCGATGAAGGCACAGCACCATTCTTCCTTGAAATCGGAATGCATTGTCTGGGTTGCCCTTCGGCAAGCGGAGAGAGCATTGAACAGGCTTGTGCAGTTCATGGTGTAGATGCTGACGAACTTGTTGAAAAACTCAACGATTATTTGGCAGACAAATAATATTAACAAAGCCTTTTGCTCAGTATGGTGCAAAAGGCTTTGTTTAAAAACAGAACCGGAAAAATTTCAGATATGATAGGGGATATGATAATGACAGATTTATATCATTCAGGGAATAAATTCGATCTCCGTTATCCCAAACGCTTCTTTTCATTGATGAATATAATAAACAAACAGCCGTTTTTTATAAATGATAATAACAGTAAAACATTTACGAAAACACTTTTGACGAAAATTTATCAGAAAGCTCTTGAACTCCAGAAACCGGCTTTTATATACAGAACCCAATATAAGAATGTTTTATGCACGATTATCAGTAATGCCGAATTGTATATATCAATGCCTGTGTATAAGGATATTTTTACATTTGACTCTGAAGATTACATAACCGATATCGCATCTGAAAACTCAACTTGCGCAGAGTTATATAATGCATATGAAGAATTAAATGAATATATAGATTTTGTGGGAGAAAAGCTTAATAAAATCTCTTATGGTGTAACAAATCCTGAATGGACATCAAAAGATGCACTTGTTGGCGCCTTACGAAACAGAAAACAGCTTGATGCTTGTTTGAAATATAACTTCTATCATGTTCCTGTGGATTCATTAAGTCTCATAAACATTGTTGTTAATTATATTGCTGTATATCAGTCTAAAAATTTGTTTGGTGATTTTGCCGGAGTAAAATACTGGGGAAGGGTAATAAAGTGCGAAATTGTTGACAGATGTGATATTAATGAAATACCCAGTAAATCGACTAAAAAGTATTATAAGTTCACCGTTGATTCCTGGAACGAATTGTTTCCACCCGTTGAATCTGCAGGGAGCGGAACTGTTTTTTGCTTTACTAATCTTTACATGCTTTTAAACGCTGTATCTGTAAATGAACTGTATTTTGGCGAAAAAGATGAATTTATGCTTTATAATGCAATAAGAAAAGCTATTTTTGAGAATTTGGATAATGTTGCATATAAATATAGAGATACCGTTTTTGTTTTGAAGAATAATATGCTAAGTATTTATCGTGATAAGAGATTAATTTATGCAATTAATCAAAATGAATATATGAAGAATATTGGCGGAAATTTTCTTAAAATAAAGAAATTATATTAATTGCATAATTGGAAGCTGTGTAAAGATTCCTTGACTATAGATAATAATTGTGGTATAATAACACAAATAATATCTATTTGAGGAGGTGTATCGGGAAGGGGATATAATTTTTTTAGATTATATGTCATTCTCAGAAATCATGGATAACAAAATTCTTGTTGTAGATGACGAAAAACCAATTGTTGATATACTTCGTATTAATCTTGAAAAAAACGGATATAAAGTTGTTTGTGCATATGATGGTGAATCGGCAGTTAACATGGCAATGTCCGAAGAACCTGATTTGATTTTGTTGGATGTTATGCTTCCTAAAATGGACGGTTTTACCGTGTGCAAAAAAGTTCGCGAGAAATCTTCTGTTCCGATTATAATGCTGACTGCAAGGGAAGAAGAGGTTGATAAAGTTCTCGGGCTTGAGCTTGGTGCAGATGACTATATGACCAAACCATTTAGTCTTCGTGAATTAATGGCAAGAGTAAAAGCAAATCTGCGACGTACACAGATTACAAACAAGTCAGATTCTGAAGGTGAAGTTTTGACCTTTGGAGAGCTTGCAATTGACATAGAAAAGTATGAAGTAAAGAAAAGGGGAGAGTCAATTTCCTTAACCTTCAGAGAATTTGAACTTTTGAAATTTCTCGCAACAAGAAGCGGAAAAATTTTTACCCGTGAGCAGCTTCTTAACAAAGTGTGGGACTATGAATTTTACGGCGATGTAAGAACAGTCGATGTTACAATACGCCGTCTGCGCGAAAAAATTGAAGACAATCCCAGTCTTCCTAATTATATAATCACAAAACGCGGAGTAGGCTATTATTTCGGAGCATAATATATGTTTAAGAGTATAAGTTTAAAAATCAGTGCGATGTTTGTACTTCTTACAATATCTGTAATAATACTTATCGGCACATTTATGACGGACACTACAGACCGTTACTATCACGACGAATTTATTAAGATTAATTCTATAGTTTTTTCAGATGATTATGTTGCATCTTTAAGTAAAAACATCGGCACAGAAAATGATGTTCAAAAAATTTATTCAAGCATAAGCGCCTATTTTGGACAACTTGGAATTGATTCCTTTAAGAATTGCTACATTCTCGATGGCAAGAGCGGTAAGGTGATTGATGGATGTGCTTCAAACGGCGGTGTGGGGAATGCTCTGGAAATATCACCAAACATTATTTCGGCAATGAACGGCAAGGTTGCGTCGGATATTTTTATGGAATATAACTTTATGGATTATGCCGTGCCATTAATGTCGGGTGACAAAGTCAGTTATATTGTGTATATTAAAGACACAATGGAAGAATCCAATACAATTTTGAGAAATATTTTTACGATAATTATACAGGCTCTTCTTTTAGGCATTTGTATTTCGTTGATTTTTTCTGTTCTCCTTTCCATAAGTATCATTTCACCTATTAAGTCATTAACTCAAAAATCAAATAAAATAGCATCCGGTGATTTTGAATACAGTATTGAAGTCAAATCACCCGATGAAATAGGTCAGTTGACGGAAACCTTCAATTATATGGGACATGAGCTTAAAAACACACTCAGTGCCATACAAAGCGAAAAAGATAAGGTTGAAACCATATTACAATATATGACAGACGGAGTAATTGCTTTTGACATAAATGGTGCAGTGATTCATATTAATCCGGCTGCAAAGAGATTGCTTGATACAGAAGATGCCGACGGGCTTTTATTCAGTGATTTTTTTGAACATTCCGAGGTTAATTTTGAACAATTTTTATATATAAAACATTTTGAAGGTGTTGAAAGAATCCTTCATCGTAATTCTAAGCAAATCAGTGCTTATTTTGCTCCGTTTAAAACCAAAGATAAGTCGGCAGGTGTAATTGTTGTTTTGCGTGACATTACAGAACGCGAAAAGCTTGACAGTTCAAGAAAAGAATTTGTTGCTAATGTTTCTCATGAGCTCAGAACTCCGCTGACAACTGTAAAAAGCTATACCGAAACCCTGAGTGATCTTATTTGCGATGGAACCTTTGATTCCAAGATGTTCACAAATTTTCTCACGGTTATAAACAATGAAACAGACCGTATGACAAGACTTGTAAAAGACCTTCTTTTATTATCAAGTCTTGACCATAGTATGAAAGAAATGCCAAAGGAAAGTCTTGATATCGGTATTCTTACTTCGGAAATTGTTAACAAATTACAAATGACAGCCCGGGAGAAACGACAGATTCTTGTTTTTGAGCAAATAAATGAATTGCCAAATATTCAAGGTAATTCCGACAGGCTGGAACAGGTTATTACCAACATAATCACCAATGCATTAAAATATACGCATGAGTGCGGAACCGTAATTGTTTCTGCTGTCCATATGTTTGATGCCGTAAGCATTAAAGTAAAGGATAACGGAATAGGCATTCCAAAAAAAGATCTCGAGCATATTTTTGAGCGCTTCTACCGTGTTGACAAGGCTCGCTCAAGGGAAATGGGCGGTACCGGTCTTGGTCTTGCAATTGCAAAGGAAATTATCGAAGCTCACGGCGGAATTATTTCGGTGAAAAGCGTTGTCGATCAGGGAACGGAAGTAATGATTAAGCTTCCTGTATAATATGTCAAGATTATTTAAAATTGCTGTAATATTTCTGTAATGTTTGTGTTGTATAATAATTAAAAAGAGAAATATATGGAGGTGTTTTTGATGCGTGGTAAAATAAGATTTCTCATTGCTTTTATTCTTGTTTTTGCTTTGTCATCAGTTCCGGTATTATCGGTTTTGGCTTCTGCTAACAGTTTGCCTGCATACTATTCGGGCACTGTTGATTATTTAATTGATATCCGTAATCCCGAAACAATTGTTTCAACAACAACAAACAGAAACTGTGTTATTTCCGCAGTAGCTGTTAAAGGCACAAAGGTTACCCTGTATGCATATAATGCCGTTACCGGTACATATGAAGTTCTTCGTAATGCAAATGGTGAAAAGCTTGAAACATATGTTGGAAACAGCGGTCTTTATGTTCAACAAATTACGCTTAAAGACGGATTGAACAGTATAATGGTCGTTGCCAATTCCTCTACTGTTACTTATGAAGTCGTAAAACTTGAAATATCTTTGCTTAATCAGGGATATATGAATAATGTCAATGAAAAGTTTAAGTCAAACGGAATTGGCGTGAAAGATATTTTCAGATAATCATTTGGTGATTTTGTCTTATGAAAATCGAACGATTTAAATCGATACTGCTGGTTTTTTTGGTAATCAGCAGTATCGTATTAACTGTGAATAAATGGTTTAATAAAGAATTATGGCCAGAGGGCTATAATTTTTTTTCTGATGTAAAAATCGCGTTGACTGAAGACAAATCAAAAAATATTTTAAATTTTAATCCAACAGAAATTGTATTAAAACCTTCAAAGATAATTGTAAATAATTCGGGAACACATATTCTGTATACCAAATCTTCGCCCGAATATCCGGTTCTTTATCAGGAAATAAAAAAAGCTCTTGAAGAAAGTGTGAAAAGCGGAGATTTTGTTCTGACAAACATTGAAGAGTGGAATAATAATCTTAAAACAAAATCATGCTATTTTTCCTATCCTGTTGTGTACAATTCCGGATATTTCTTTTCGCAGATATCAAATATATATAACAATGCAGACAGCAGATGTTTTGAATTTGCAATATCTTTTGATCCCAGGGTTTCCACCGTTTCATATTTGTATATGAAAGATGCTTCTTCAAATAATATCTACAAAAAAAATCTTAACATTGATTGTTCAGTGATGATTGATTATGTTGAAAATGCCAAGCATAAAGAAAGTGTTAACTATTATTCCTTTGAACTTAATTTTGATTCTAATGTCGAAGGAAGTGTTGAGCAACACATAATAATTGATCCCAATGTTCTGATAAGTATAACCGGCAGCACTCTGAGGGGATTGTATGAACAGAATATGTTCTACAATCTTATAGAAAAAAATCAGTTTTATTCCGATTTAATTTCTCTATTTGGTTACGATTCATCATCAATCAGAAAATATGTTGAAAGTGATAACACAATGGTTTTTGTCGAAAATTACGGTTCAATCAAGCTATTGTCAGACGGTTTTCTTGAATATCGTTCCGTGGATAAATCCTATGGTGTTGTTCTAGACGGTAATAATTCATATGATTGTATCAATTCGTGTATTACTTTTGTTAATTCAGTCACAAATACTATTTTTGATAAATCAGATATGTATTATGAGATATCATCCGATATATATGACATAAATTCTAAAACATTTACCTTGACATTTGATTATTATATAGGTGATAAGAAAATTGTTATTCCCGAAGATGAATATGGAATAAAACATGCTATAGTTGTAGATGTTGTTGACGGAAAAATTGTCAGCTATAGTCAGGTCTGCAAACAGTTTAATTATTCAGAACAAGCATTTGATTGTATATCGGCTATTGACGCCATAGATGGTATTCAGTCAGAAAATGGATTTGAAAATAAGCTTGTTTCCGATATCTTTATGGCATATACCTACGAATCTCATTCCAAGAATTGGTATCCGACCTGGTATATAAAAAATTCTGACAATGAGGTGTTTATAATGTCAGGAGAGGCTGGTGCAGAGGTATGAGCTGGAGAAGAATCAAGTCATTTTTGATAATTCTGTTTCTTTTGATAAATATTCTGCTTATTGCAACCTCGGGATCGTCAACATTTTTATTCAACTTAGGTACGAAAATTGATAATGATGTTGTAGATAAAACGATTTCTGTTTTAAACAATAATTACGGAATTTCCGTTTCTGAAGATATAATACCTTCTTTTGTTGAAAATTTAAACAGCGTCGAAGTTACTAATATTATTTATACAGATGTATTCGAAAACAATTCTGATTTTCGCAAAGATCATTCTTCTTTTAATGGAGAATACATTACCGATATTCACTCATATAATGATGTAAATTCGAAGTCTGCCTTCGAAAAAATTTTGACAGATTTGAATATTGACAGTAAAAGCTATAGGTTATACACAGAAAAAAGCGATTCAGGAATTGTGTGTACGGCATATGAATATATCGGTAAGTATAGATTTTATAACGGGCAAATAAGAGCTTTATTTTCACCGGGAAAAATTACATTGTCCGGAACATGGTATGTTGTTCACAATTCAGAATCAAACGGTAAAATTAAATCTAATTCCAGAATGGCAGATATTACCGGTATACTTCTTGATATGGCAAGTATTCCACCTTTGAATTCTTCGTTGACGCCTCAGTCGATAACAGAAATCAACTATGGATATTGTCTCAGTTACTACGATTCAGATTCAATTACCAAGTCTGCCCCGGCAATACCTTGCTTTTTGATTAAAACCGATACCGGTTCTAAATATTATTATGATGCAATCAGTGGATTGTTGATAAAACAGGAGGATTAAAAATGGCAAAACAGAGATTTCCCATGGGAGGCATGGGAGGAAATGCAAACAATATGATAAGACAGGCTCAGAAGATGCAACAGGAAATGCTTAAAGCACAAGAAGAAATTGAGCAGACAGAGTTTGAAGCAACATCCGGCGGCGGTGCTGTTTCGGTTAAAATGTCCGGCAAAAAAGAGCTTACAGATATTACAATCAAACCCGAAGCATGCGATCCTGATGATATAGAAATGCTCCAGGACTTGATTCTTACAGCTGTAAATGATGTGCTTGGTAAGGTAGATGAAGCAAACAATGCTAAAATGAGTAAGCTTACAGGCGGGCTCAGTATTCCGGGATTGTTCTGATATTCAAATTGTAATTAAACTAATAATAAATAAGCATCACTCTTTTTATAATGGAGTGATGCTTATTTGCTTTATGAAGTATATTTTATTTTACTATAAGGCTTTCTCCGCTCATTTCAGAGGGGATATCAAGTCCCATAATGTCAAGCATTGTAGGTGCAAGATCGGCAAGTCTGCCGGATTTAAGTTCAATATCACCCATTCCGGAAACAATCAGTGGAACAATGTTTGTAGTGTGTGCTGTAAACACAGATTTGTCAGCAGGGTCAATCATTTGTTCTGCATTGCCATGGTCAGCGGTAATGAGAATAACACCGTTTTTCTCTTTGATTTTGTCATAAACTTTGCCAATGCTCTGATCTACTGCTTCAACAGCTTTAACAGCAGCATCCATATCACCGGTATGACCAACCATATCGCAGTTTGCAAAGTTGAGAATGATAACATCATATTTGTCGGTGTCAATGGCTTCGAGAAGCTTATCAGTGACTTCAAAAGCACTCATTTCCGGCTGAAGATCATATGTTGCAACCTTGGGTGATGCAACGAGGATTCTGTCCTCTCCGTCATATACCTTTTCAACGCCGCCGTTAAAGAAGAATGTAACATGAGCATATTTTTCGGTTTCTGCAATTCTGAGCTGTTTCAATCCTTTAGAGCTGATGTATTCACCAAGTGTGTTTACGAGTGTCTGAGGCTTGAATGCAACATGGACATTTGGCATACTGGCGTCATATTGAGTCATACAAACAAAGTAAGTTTCAAAAAACTTTCTTTCAAAACCGTCAAAAGAAGGATCAACAATTGTTCTTGTAATTTCTCTTGCACGGTCCGGACGGAAGTTAAAAAATACCACGCTGTCATTTTCTTTTAACAAACCGTTGGGTTTGCCGTCGGTTGTGATAACAGTTGGCACAACAAATTCATCTGTGACATCGGCATTATATGATTTTTCAACTGCAACAACTGCACTGTCGGAATACTCGCCCTTTCCGCTTACAATTGCATCATAAGCTTTTGAAACTCTTTCCCAGCGGTTGTCTCTGTCCATTGCATAATATCTTCCCATTACGGTTGCAATTTTTCCGTAATTAAGATTTCTGATTTTCTCAACAAGAAGCTTTACAAAATCAATGCCGCTTGTGGGGGATACATCTCTTCCGTCGAGGAAGCAGTGAACAAAGACATTGTTTACATTTTTCTTTTTTGCAAGCTCAATTATAGCAAAAAGATGTTTTATATGACTGTGCACACCGCCATCCGATAAAAGTCCCATAACATGAAGATCAGAATTGTTTTTAACACAGTTATCACATGCTGCAACGAGTTCTTCGTTTTCATAAAAATCACCGTCATCAATTGACTTGGTTATTCTTGTGAGTTCCTGATATACAATTCTTCCGGCACCGATATTGGTGTGTCCAACTTCGGAGTTACCCATCTGACCGTCAGGAAGGCCTACATCCATTCCGCTTGCGTGTATAATTGTTGACGGATTGTTTGCCATGATTTCATCCATACGGGGGGTTTTTGCACTGTATATTGCATTTCCGTCTGTTAAATCACTCTTGCCGTATCCATCAAGGATTGCAAGAAGTACAGGCTTTTTGTTCATAATACATTTTCCTTTCAGATTAGCTGTTAACAATTACTGAGAAATCGTTGGCTTTAAGGCTTGCACCGCCCACGAGACCGCCATCGATGTCTTCTTTAGCAAAAAGCTCGGCAGAGTTGCCTGCGTTTACACTTCCGCCGTACTGAACAATAACTTCGTCAGCAGCTTCTTTTCCGAAACAAGCACAAACTGTATCTCTAATAGCTTTGCAAACTTCCTGAGCCTGTTCGCTTGTGGCAGTTTTGCCTGTGCCGATAGCCCAGATGGGTTCATAAGCAATTATTGTCTTTTTAACCTGATCAGCACTGAGACCAAGAAGGGCAATTTTTGTTTGCATGCTTACAAGCTCAACTGTGATGCCCTGTTCTCTCTGCTCAAGGGATTCACCAACACAGATAATAGGAGTAAGACCGTGTTCGAATGCTTTGATAACTTTTTTGTTAACAGTTTCGTCTGTTTCTGCGAAATACTGTCTCCTTTCGGAGTGTCCGATAATAACATATTTAACACCCATTTCAGTGAGCATTGAAGGAGCGATTTCGCCTGTGTATGCACCGCTTTCTTCAAAATACATATTCTGTGCACCAACTTCAATGTTTGAACCTTTGCATGCTTCAATTGCATTTGCAAGTGATGTGTAGGGGACACAAACGATGCATTTATTTTTTGAGTCTGCAACTAAAGGCTTGAGTTCGTTGATAAGCGCTGTTGTTTCAGCGGGAGTTTTGTTCATTTTCCAGTTTCCTGCAACTGTAGTCTGTCTCATGGTATAATCTTCCTTTCGGTTTAAATCATGTTTAATATAAGTTCGCATACTGAAGCGGGAAGTGTATCACTTCCCGCATTGAATAACAAATTATTTGTCGTTAAGTGCAACGATTCCGGGGAGGTCTTTGCCTTCAAGGAATTCAAGAGATGCACCGCCGCCGGTTGAAATGTGGCTCATTTTGTCACCAAGACCTGCCTGGTTAACAGCAGCAACGGAATCACCGCCGCCAATAATAGTTGTTGCATCAATTTCAGCGAGGGCTTTTGCAATTGCGTTTGTACCTTTTGCAAATGTAGGCATTTCAAAAACGCCCATAGGTCCGTTCCAAACAACTGTCTTTGCATCTTTAATGGCATCGCAGTAAAGCTCGATTGTCTTTTCGCCAATGTCAAGACCTTCCCAACCGGCTTCAATCTGACCTCTGCCAACTGTTTTGTGTTCTGCATCATTAGAAAATTCTTTTGCAACGACTGTATCAACGGGAATAAGGAGCTTAACGCCTTTAGCTTCAGCTTTTTCCATCATTTCCTTTGCATAATCAAGGTAATCGGCTTCAAGGAGAGAATTTCCGACTTCTTCGCCCATAGCTTTCATAAATGTATAGGCCATACCGCCGCCAATTATAAGTGTATCAACTTTTTCAAGAAGATTGTTGATAACGGAGATTTTTGATGAAACTTTAGAACCGCCAAGGATAGCAACACAAGGTCTTACGGGATTGTTAACAGCGTTTCCGAGGAATTCAATTTCCTTTTCAATGAGGTAACCGCAAGCCGCAGTGTCAAGATATTTGGTTACACCAACATTTGAACAGTGAGCTCTGTGAGCTGTACCGAAAGCATCGTTTACAAAAATGTCTGCAAGTGATGCAAGCTCTTCGGAAAATGCATCAATGTTTTTGGTTTCTTCTGCTCTGTATCTTGTGTTTTCAAGAAGAACAATGTCGCCGTTGTTCATTGAATCAACAGCTTTTTTTGCATTGTCGCCAACAACATTGTCATCTGCTGCAAAAACAACATCTTTGCCAAGCTTTTCGGAAAGCTTTTTTGCAACGGGAGCAAGTGAAAGCTCGGGCTTGGGTTCGCCTTTGGGTTTGCCCATGTGAGAACAAAGGATAACCTTTGCACCATTTTCAACAAGGTATTTGATGGTGGGGAGAGCACCGTCAATTCGTGTTTCATCGGTAATGTTTCTGTTTTCGTCAAGAGGCACATTGAAGTCGCATCTTACGAGAACCTTTTTGCCGGAAACCTGAATGTCTTCGATAGATTTTTTGTTCATTTTATTCACCTCATAAAATTTTTGTTTTTACATAAAATAACATTATAATTGTATAATAAAATCATCAACTTTGCAAGGGTTTTTTTGCCAATTTATAAAGATTGTCACTTTGATAGATATTTAACAATTAATATAGGGTAAATATGTGCAAGTTTGTTTTGGAAACTATGTCAATACAACAAAATATAAAAAAACAGAAGATGAAATCCAGCCTTAACAACCGCATTTAGTGTTGGTTGTTAAGGCCTTCATCTTCTATTCTTTACATTTTTTACGATAATATTATTTACCAATCAAATTTTGTCAGTTCACCTTTTGTTTCCAAATCAAAATAGTTATTCTGTCTCAGTGCTTCATAAATAACGATTGCAACTGAATTTGAGAGATTCAGGCTGCGTGCACCGTTTATCATTGGTATCCTGATACATTTTTCTTTGTTTTTTAAAAGCAATGCTTCATCAAGACCTTTTGTTTCTTTTCCGAAAAGAATATAGTCGTCATCTTTGAATTTTACATCGGAATGTCTGTTCAAAGATTTTGTTGATGCAAAATAAAAGTTTCCACCCTTATTTTTTTCAAAGAAGTCGTTTATGTCATCGTAGAAGGTGATGTCAAGAAGATGCCAGTAATCAAGACCTGCGCGCTTTAGCTTTTTATCATCAATTTCAAAACCCAAAGGTCTGACAAGGTGAAGTCTTGAACCCGTTGCAGCACAGGTCCTGGCGATATTGCCTGTGTTTTGTGGGATTTCGGGCTCAACAAGAACGATATTAAACATATGTTTTCTTATTTCCTTTCGGTAAAACAAATCATTTATTTATTTCAGACACAAAAGCAGCTATTCTTTCGAGCGCTGTGTTGATTTGCTTTATGCTGTAAGCATATGATACTCTTACAAAACCTTCTCCGGAGCTTCCGAAAGCGGTTCCGGGTACAACAGCAACCTTTTGGGAATCGAGAAGCTTTTTGCAAAATTCCTCTGAACTCATGCCTGTAGATTTGATGCAAGGAAAAACATAAAATGCACCTTTAGGCTGAAAACAGGTAAGACCGAGTTTGTTAAAGCCATCGGTAATAAGCTTTCTTCTGTTATCATATTCATTTATCATTGTTTGTGTCGAAAGCTCACCGTTTTTCAAAGCTTCTATAGCTGCATACTGACTTGTTGTTGGTGAACTCATTATTGCGTACTGATGAACCTTTGTCATTGCTTTGATAATTTTCTCGTTACCAAGAGCAAACCCAAGACGCCATCCGGTCATTGCAAAAGCTTTTGAAAAACCGTTTACAACAATTGTCCGCTCCTTCATTCCCGGCAAAGATGCTATTGAACAGTGCTTGCCTCCGTAGGTAAGCTCAGCATATATCTCATCTGAAAGAACAAGGATATTGTTTTTAATGACAACATCTGCAATTTCTTTTAAATCTGCCTCTGACATTACTGCACCGGTGGGATTGTTTGGATAGGAGAGAACTAGCATTCTTGTCCGTGGAGTGATTTTTTCAAGGAGCTCTTCTTTTGTAAGTCTGAATTCGTTTTCAGCTTTTGTTTCAATTGTTACAGGAATTCCTCCGGCAAGAGTAACGCAAGGCTTATAGCATACAAATGATGGCTCATGAATAATAACTTCGTCACCGGGATTGATAACTGTTCTCGTGGTCAGGTCGATTGCCTCGCTTCCGCCCACGGTAACAAGAGCTTCAGAAGGAGAGTAGGACAAATTAAATTTGTTCATATATTTGCATATTTCTTCACGCAGTTCGATAAGACCGGCGTTTGAGGTGTAGTATGTCCGTCCTTTTTCAAGGGAGTATATGCCTTCTTCTCTTATATGCCACGGTGTAATAAAATCGGGTTCGCCAACACCTAAAGATATAGCATCGTCCATTTGTGCAACAATATCAAAGAATTTTCGGATGCCCGATGGTTGCATTTCTGTAACTGTTTTATTAATAAAATTATCCGGATTAAATATCATAATGTTATCACCTGTCTGCTATCTTTTTCTTCTTCTTCAAAATAAAAACCTTCGTATTTATATCTTTTTAATAAGAAATGAGTGCTGGTTGCTACAACACAATCCATTGTGGCAAGTCTGCTTGATACAAAATGAGCAACCTTCTGCATTGTATCGTGTTCGATTGTAACAAGAAGATCGTATGTACCTGCTACAAGATAAAGCGACTGTACTTCCTGGAATTTATAAATTTTTTCGGCAATTTTGTCAAAGCCTTCACCGCGTTGTGGTGTAACTTTAAGTTCAATGAGGGCTGTTACAACATCCTTTGTGGTTTTATCCCAGTTAATTATTGTTTTTTGACCGAGAATTATCTTGTTTTCTTTCATCGAATCAATTTTGGCTGCAACCTCTTCAATTGTTAAATCAGTCATTATGGCAAGTTGTTCAAGTGGTAAATCGCCATTGTTTTCGATTATTGTTAGTATTTTTTCGTCCAAAGCTAAAACCTCCTCATATGCTTATATATTGAATTATACAACAGGATTTAAATTAATTCAACAATTTAAAATTAATTTATTCGGTAAATTAATTTGTGTTTGGGATATGTGTTTATAAACACGAATTGTATGATACTGTTCAATATAAGAAAACCGCAATTTCTCAGAAAAGAAACTACGGTTTTAATTGATTCTATATTTTACGATTATTCTTCGATTTCTGCATTGTTGTATGCCTCAATAACAGCATTTTCAATCATTGCTCTGGTTTCGAAATTGATGGGGTGAGCAACATCTTTGAAAGTTCCGTCTTTTAAACGCTTGTTAGGCATAGCAACGAAAACCTTGTCTTCGTTTTCGATTACTTTGATGTCATGAATTGCAAAACAATCATCAATTGTTATGGAAGCTATTGCTTTCATTTTGTTTTCTGTAGCGATTTTTTTGATTTTAATTCCGGTTATCTCCATTACTGGGTACCTCTTTTCCATTAGTCTATTTGATTAAATTATAGTAAAAATTACCTATTATGTCAATGAAATGTTAGCTCTATATGTTAAATTTGTAAAAAAGCGACAAAATGGTGTTTGCGGTTTTGTATAAAACGACAGTTATATATTGATGGGAACTAATATATTTATTTTTAAAAAACACTTGATTGTTTTGGTAATTTTGTATATAATATGTTATGTGTACTAAAATACGATGAAAGGTTGATAATTATGAGTGAACCTCAGAAATATGAAATCTCACAATATATTAATCTTTATGTTATTAAAGATTCAAAGTATAAAACTGTTTATGCTTCCACTCATTTGTACCGCCCCTTAAAGCGCGAAGAGGTAACTTACAATTCTCTTCTTGCGAAAGTTCTTAAATCTGCAACGGCAACATATCATTCGATGAAAGAAATCAGTGTTTATGCCGAAAATCTTTATGGGTGCATATACGATGTAAATGTGTCAAAACGCGCAAATATTCAAAGCATAGTATCATCTGTAAATGTTGTTTCAGACAGATACACAAATGAAAACTGTCAGGAAGATGCGTTTGAATTTATGCTGGATTTTCTTTTTAATCCTTACACTTGCGATAATTCATTTTGTAAAGAGTATGTTTCCAATCAAAAAAAGAATCTTATCGATGACATTGACGGCTTGATAAATGACAAGCGCTCTTACGCAAATGTGAGATGTATCGAAGAAATGTGCAAAAACGAACCTAATGCAATTGTAGAAATAGGCTACCGTGATGACCTTGAAGATATTGATGAAACAAATCTTTATGGTCATTACTCAAAAATAATATATTCAAGTCCTGTTGATGTTTTTGTGGTTGGTGATGTTGACTGTGATTCTGTTGTGAGTTATTTTAAAGGATATTTCTCAAAATATAATTTTGATATAAAACCTTTAAATGTTGTTTGTTCTTCCAAAGATTGCAGCGAAGTCAAATATGTAGAAGATAAATTAGATGTAAACCAGGGAAAACTTGCAATGGGACTCAGAACAGGGATAACGGCAGACGATCCTGATTACTATTCTCTGCTTGTTGGCAATAGCATTCTTGGTTCCGGAGCCCATTCAAAGCTTTTTAATAATGTCCGTGAAAAAATGAGTTTGTGTTACTATGCCTATTCAAGACTTGACAAGTACAATGGTCTTATGCTTATAGGCAGTGGCATTGAATTTGAGAATTATCAGAAAACAAAGGATGCTGTCATCGATGAGATTAACAATGTGAAAAATGGTAATTTTACCGATGAAGAGCTTGCCATCGCAAAAGAGTATATTATCAGCACCTATCGCTCATACGAAGACAGCCCCGGTTATCTTGCAGACTATTATCTGGCATGTTCTTTCTTTGATAAATTGCCTTCTCTCGCACAGGCGTGTGAGCTTGTAAATGCTGTTTCGCGTGAGGGTGTTTTGAATGCATTTTCAAATGTTGAATTAGACACTGTTTATTTCTTAAACGGAAAGGAGCCGGTGTGATGAATTTCACGAAAAAATATATAAAATCCCTGGGTGAAACACTGTATACCGGAGTTCACTCAACAGGACTCAGGGTTTATGTTATGCCTATAAAGGGTTTTTCGAAAACCTATGCTATTTACGGCACAAAATTCGGTTCGGTTAATAACTGTTTTGTACCTCTTGGCGAAAAAGAAGCAGTAAAAGTGCCCGATGGCGTTGCGCATTTTCTTGAGCATAAGCTCTTTGAACAACCTGACGGCGGAAATGCATTTGATTTATTCTCGAAATATGGTGCTAATGCCAATGCTTACACAACATTCACCAACACCTGCTATCTTTTTTCGTGTACAAAGTATTTTGAAGAATGCTTTACACATCTTTTAAGCTATGTACAGGAACCGTATTTTACCGATGAAAATGTAAAAAAAGAACAGGGAATAATCGGTCAGGAAATCCGTATGTATGACGATGATGGTGAATGGCTTGTAATGTTCAACATGCTGAAGGCTCTCTATAACGATAACCCGGTCAGAATAGATATTGCAGGCACTGTTGAAAGCATTTCTGAAATTGACAAAGATGTTTTATATAAATGTTATAACACTTATTATAATCCTGCCAATATGGTTGTTGCCGTTGCAGGAGATGTTGATCCCGAAAAAGTTTTTGATATTGTTGAGCACACTGTCAAATACAGGGAAAACGGAAGTGTTAAAAGTATTTATCCCCATGAAAGCGAGGCTGTGTGTCAGGAATACATTGAAGCTTCGGCAAGCTTGTCGAGAACAATGTTCTGTCTTGGTTTTAAAGATAATTATCTTAAAGAGGGTACAAAGCTTCTTAAAAGAGAAATTGCTTTAAAAATTCTTATGAAGATACTTGCCGGCAGAAGCAGCAGGTTTTTCCAGGAAAACTATGATTCCGGTCTTATAAATGATACATTTGATACCGATGTTATGACTGAGCTTTCGTTTTCTTGTGTATCTTTTTGCGGAGAATGCGATGATCCGGCAAGATTCAAAGAAAAGCTTTTTGAGATGATAGAGCAGTACAGATCAGAGGGCTTTGATCAGGTAGAGTTTGAACGGATTAAAAGAGCATATTTTGGCTCATTCATAAGAGGATTCAATAATGTTGAAAGCGTCGGAAATCTTTTGTGCCGCAATTTTTTGAGTGATGTTGACATAACGACATTTCCTGAAGTTTACGAATCTGTATCGACAGAAACCCTGTCGGCACTGTTGAATGAAGTTTTCCTCATGGAAAATTGTTCGCTCAGTGTTGTGCATCCTCTTTCGTAATAAGAATTATTGTGAGGTAATGGTGTGATGGTTGTATCTTTTCCGGGCATAGACTTGGAGCTTACTGTAAACAGGGTGGCTTTTAATGTTTTCGGGATACCGATTTATTATTATGGATTGATAATTGCATTGGGCTTCGTTGCCGGAATTATCGTGGCTTCTTTTGTGTCAAAAAAGCTTGGCGAAAAAAGCGATCTTGCTCTTGATGTTGCACTTGTTTGCACAGTTCCGGCGATTATATGTGCAAGGCTTTATTATGTGATGTTTCGTTTTGAAGATTACAATGACAACCTTTTGTCCGTATTTGACATACGCTCCGGAGGAATTGCAATATATGGTGCTGTAATTGGTGCGGCTGTTGCAGCTTTGGTTTTTTGTCGGCTCAGGAAAAAATCTTTTCTTAAGGTTTTTGATATTGGTTCAGTCGGATTGATTACAGGGCAGGCCATTGGCAGATGGGGTAATTTTTTCAATCAGGAAGCTTTTGGTTCAAATACAAATCTTCCGTGGGGCATGACCAGTCAGGCAGTCAAAGAATATCTGGCGCTTCTCAGGTCCGAGGGTGCAAGTGTTTATCCGGAGGTGCCTGTTCATCCTACATTCTTATATGAATCCCTCTGGTGTGTGCTTACCTTGGCAGTTTTGTTGTTTATTGTGTTTAAGTGCTACAGATATAGCGGCCAGGTGTTTTTTGCATATGGTGCATTATACGGACTGGGCAGAATGTGGATTGAAGGACTGCGTACAGACAGTCTTATGTTCGGACCGTTCAGGGTATCACAGATGGTGGCATTGTTATCTGTCATTGTTTTTACAGTTTTGTATTTTTTATATATGAAAAAGACATCAGAAATTAAGAAAACATGATAAAATATAATGTATCAAAATAAGATGCATTGTTTTATAAATATATTAAAAAATGAGGTGATGAAATGGACACGGGAGGTAATCGATGCAGTGAATATGTCGGGCGAAATTTAACAGTATTCGGTTTTTCCGTGTTTGTTTCGCTTTGATAAAAAATGTATAGATACTTCCTACCTAATATGCCGGTTTTGTTAATCGGTGATTTTACAATTTAGGAGGAATAAATATGGATGAAAACAAAACAAATAATGAGATTGCTCTCGAACTTTTGAAAGACAAAAAGTTCTCCGAACTAAAACAATTACTTTTGGAAATGAATCCTGCAGATATTTCAGAGTTTTTTAAAGAGCTAACTAACGAAGAATTACTGCTTGCATTCAGGATAACACCAAAAGACCAGGCGGCAGAAGCTTTTGTTGAGATGGATCCTGAAGAGCAGGAAACACTGATACAGAGCTTTAGTGACAGCGAACTCAAAGCTGTGGTTGACGATTTGTTTGTGGATGATGTTGTGGATATTATTGAAGAAATGCCCGCAAATGTTGTAAAACGAATTTTGCGTTTTACAGATATACAAACAAGATCATGGATAAATGAAATTCTGAAATACCCCGAAGACAGTGCCGGCAGTATTATGACTGTCGAATATGTCCGGCTCAAAAAGAATATGACCGTTGATGAAGCAATAGTCCACATTCGAAAAAACGGTATTGACAAAGAAACAATTTACACCTGTTATGTTACAGATCTTAATAATAGACTCATTGGTGCTGTTTCAGCAAAATCACTTCTTTTATCTGACGGTAATGAGATAATTGAAGACATTATGGAAAAAAACATTATATTTTTTAATACTCATGATGATAAAGAAGATGTTGCAAATGCATTCGATAAATACGATTTTATGGCTATTCCTGTTGTTGATGAAGAAGAAAGACTTCTGGGTATTGTAACCTTTGACGATGCTATCGATGTTCTTCAGGATGAGGCAACAGAAGATATTGAAAAGATGGCAGCAATTATTCCATCAGAAAAAACATATCTTAAAACGGGAGTTTTTGAAACATGGAAGCAGCGCATACCATGGCTTTTGCTTCTGATGGTTTCTGCAACATTCACCGGGAAAATCATTTCATATTTTGAGGGTGCTCTTGCAAGCTGTGTTGTTCTGACTGTGTTTATACCTATGCTTATGGATACGGCAGGCAACTCCGGCGGACAGACCTCGGTTACGGTAATAAGAAGTATGTCCCTTGGCGATGTTGATATGAAAGACATTTTTAAAATACTATGGAAAGAATTCAGAGTATCCGTTGTTTGCGGACTAACTCTTGCCATAGTAAATTTTGCTAAAATGATGATTATTGATGCATCATCTATTGCTTCTGGTGGTCAGAATCCGCTTGTGATATCATTTATTGTAAGCCTTACACTTGTTGTTACGATTGTGATTGCAAAAATTGTTGCATCAATTCTCCCTATGGCGGCGAAAAAGATAGGCTTTGACCCTGCTGTAATGGCAAGCCCTTTTATAACAACAATTGTTGATGCACTGGCTCTTTTAGTTTATTTTAATTTTGCAAGATTTTTGCTTGGAATATGATTTGCAAAACCCCATTCGAAAGAGTGGGGTTTTGATAAAAAGAATTATAGAGCTGTGCTTGTTCTTGACATTGAAGTGATATTATGTTAAAATAATCACATATGTACACAAGGAGAACGATATTATATGAAGTTAAGTATAAAAAACGCATTTGTGTTTGACAAAGGATTTGAAAAAGCATCTTTCAGTATAGTTGATAATACAATTGTACCTTTTTCCGATTCAGATGAATATACAGTATATGATTGTGACGGTCTTTATCTTTTTCCCGGTTTTGTTGATGTTCATGTTCATCTGCGTGAGCCGGGTTTTTCATATAAAGAAACAATTGAAACCGGAACTATGGCTGCCGTGAAAAGCGGATATACCACCCTTTGTTCAATGCCGAATCTTAATCCTGTTCCTGATTCTTTGAACAGCTTGAATATTCAGCTTGAACTGATTAAAGAAAAAGCCATGTGCAATGTTATTCCCTTTGGTTCAATAACAAAAGCTCAAAAAGGAGAGGAGCTTTCCGATTTTGCTGCAATGGCTGAATATGTTGCCGGATTTTCAGATGATGGCAAAGGTGTTCAAAGCCGTGAAATGATGAGACAAGCCATGATTGAATCGGCGAAATATTCAAAAATCATAAGCGCTCATTGCGAAGAAAATTCTCTATTGAATGGTGGAGTTATTCACGACGGAGAATTTTCCGAAACAAACGGAATCCCGGGGATTTGTTCTGAGAGCGAATATCTTCCGATCAAGCGAGACATTGAGCTTGTTAAAGAAACCGGAGCAGCCTATCACGTTTGTCACATTTCGACCAAAGAAAGTGTTGATATAATTCGTGAGGCAAAGAAAGAAGGGGTAAATATCACCTGTGAAACAGCACCCCATTATCTTGTGTTTAATGATACACAGATAAAAGACGAAGGAAGATTCAAAATGAATCCGCCAATCAGAAGTGAGGATGATCGTCTTGCTTTGATCGAGGGCATCAAAGACGGCACAATTGATATGATTGCTACCGATCATGCCCCCCATAGTGCGGAAGAAAAAAGCAATGGTCTTATTGGCAGTTTGATGGGCATTGTCGGTCTGGAAACTGCGTTCCCGATTCTCTATACAAAACTTGTGAAAACGGGTGTTATAACACTTGAGCATCTTATAAATCTTATGAGTGTTAACCCAAAGAAAAGGTTTTTCAAAGGATTGAACAGTTGTGATTTTTGTTTGTTTGATCTTGACAGTAAATACAAAATTAATTCAAAAGATTTTGTTTCGAAAGGGAAAAGCACACCCTTTGAAAATTTTGAGGTGTACGGAAAGTGCAAACTGGTTATTAATGACGGTGTTGTAAAATACGATAAATTAACAGTAAAATAATTATGTTAACTTGGAGGAAGGCATGAAACAAAGTATATTTTCTATTGTTAAAAACGATAAAATAGCCAATGATGTGTACTGTATGGTTCTCAGAGGCGACACAAGTGACATCACCGCTTCCGGACAATTTGTCAACATTAAGCTTGATGGGCTTTATCTCAGAAGACCTATTTCTGTTTGTGACTACAACAAAGATACTCTTACTCTTATTTACAAGGTAGTTGGCAGCGGAACGGAAATGATGTCGCAAATGACTGCAGGTGAGCTTGATATCCTTACAGGTCTTGGAAATGGTTATACAATTGATGAATCACATAATAATGTATTGGTCATCGGCGGTGGAGTTGGTGTGCCGCCTATGTATAATCTGTCCAAAAAATTAAAGGAAGCAGGAAAGAATGTTACTGCAATTCTCGGGTTTAATTCGGCATCAGATGTTTTCTACGAAAAAGAGTTTTCTGAAATATGCGACAGTGTTCATGTTACAACCGCAGATGGTTCTTATGGTGTAAAGGGTTTTGTTACAGATGTACTGAATAATCTTTCTTATGACTATTTCTACACCTGCGGACCCGAACCTATGCTTAAAGCTCTTTATGAAAAAACAACCACATCCGGACAATTTTCTTTCGAAGAAAGAATGGGTTGCGGATTTGGTGCTTGTATGGGATGCAGCTGCAAAACCAAATATGGCAATAAACGAATTTGTAAGGACGGTCCGGTGCTTGTTAAGGAGGAAATAATATGGTAGATTTAAGTGTATCTCTTTCAGGTTTAAAGCTTGATAATCCAATCATACCTGCATCCGGAACCTTTGGATACGGTTATGAATTTGCCGAAATTTATGATATAAACATTCTTGGTAGTTTTTCCTTCAAGGGAACAACCAAAGATGCGAGGTTCGGCAATCCTACACCAAGAATTGCTGAATGCTCATCGGGTATGATTAATTCTGTTGGTCTTCAGAATCCGGGTGTTCACGCTGTAATTGCCGAAGAACTTCCGAAATTAAAGAAATGTTTCAACAAAAAAGTTGTTGCAAATGTCGGCGGTTTTTCTGTTGATGAATATGTTTACACCTGTGAGCTTCTTGACAAGGAAGATCAGGTCGGCATTATTGAAGTTAACATAAGCTGTCCCAATGTTCATGGCGGTGGTATGAGTTTCGGAACAAATCCGATTGACGCTCAGAAGGTTACCGAAGCTGTAAAAAAGGTTACAACAAAGCCTGTTTACATAAAACTTAGTCCAAATGTAACCGATATTACCGAGATTGCAAAGGCATGTGAAGCCGGTGGGGCAGACGGTATTTCCCTTATTAACACATTGCTTGGAATGAGAATCAATCTTAAAACAAAGAAGCCTGTTATAGCGAACAAAATGGGTGGTTTTTCCGGCGATGCAATTTTCCCTGTTGCTGTACGGATGGTTTATCAGGTTTTTGAAGCAGTTTCAATTCCAATAATAGGAATGGGCGGTGTAAGCAGTGCCGAAGATGTAATCGAAATGATGTTGGCAGGAGCGACCGGAGTTCAGGTTGGCGCTGCAAATCTTATTGACCCTTGTATTTGTAAAACCATTATTGAGGATTTACCTGCAGTAATGGAAAAATATAATATAAACAAATTATCAGACATTATCGGAGGTGCTCACTAATGGGTAAAGATGTAATTATTGCATGTGATTTCGACAGCAAAGAAAAGGTTTTGAATTTTCTTGATCTTTTTACAGATGTGAAACCGTTTGTAAAAATCGGAATGGAGCTTTTCTATTCTGTCGGTCCTGAAATTGTAAGTGAAATTAAAAAAAGAGGACACAAGATTTTTCTAGACCTCAAATTGTGTGACATTCCAAACACTGTGAGAAAATCTATGGCTGTTCTTGCAGGACTTGGCGTTGACATGTGCAATGTTCATGCATTCGGAACAAAAGCTATGATGGAAGCTGCCATTGAGGGCTTGACAAGTGGTGGGGGAGAAAGACCTCTTCTTATTGCTGTAACCCAGCTTACATCAACAAGTGAAGAAAGAATGCAAAACGACTTGCTTATCGACAGGAAACTGGAAGATGTTGTTCTTCATTATGCTAAAAATGCAGCAGAAAGCGGTCTTGATGGAGTTGTTTGTTCACCTCTTGAAGCCGGCAGTGTTAAAGCAAAATGCGGCAAATCTTTTATGACTGTAACACCGGGCATAAGATTTGCTGACGGTGATGTTGGTGATCAGGTCAGAATAACAACCCCCGAAAAAGCCAAAGAAATTGGCTCAGACTATATCGTTGTCGGAAGACCGATAACTGCGGCTGATGACCCTGTGGCAGCATATAAAAGATGTGTCGCAGAATTTGTTGATTAATAATTTAAAAGGAGAATTATCATGGATAAAATCACTATTGCAAAAGACTTACTTTCAATTCAGGCAGTTTTTTTCCGTCCTGATGAACCTTTCACCTGGGCTAGTGGAATTAAAAGCCCGATATATTGCGATAACCGCCTCACACTTTCCGATGTCAAGGTAAGAGGTGATGTGGAAACCGGACTTGCTGAGCTTGTAAAAGAGTATTATCCTGATGCAGAAGTGCTTATGGGAACTTCAACAGCCGGTATTGCTCATGCTGCAATCACAGCCCATCTCCTTGACATGCCTATGGGTTATGTAAGAAGCGGTTCCAAAGACCACGGAAGACAGAACCAGATTGAGGGTAAACTTGAAAAAGGTCAGAAGGTTGTTGTTGTCGAAGATCTTATTTCGACAGGCGGAAGCTGCATTGAGGTTGTTAATGTTCTCCGTGAGGCAGGAGCGGAGGTTCTTGGTATTGTAAGCATTTTCACATATGGTATGCAAAAAGGACTTGACAGACTTAAAGAAGCAAATGTTATCAATCACAGTCTTTGTGATTTTGACACAATTGCATCTGTAGCCGCAGAAAGCGGATATATCAAAGAAACTGATGTTGAAAGACTCATCAAGTTCAGAAATAACCCTTCTGATGAAAGCTGGATAAACAACTAATACAAAGGTGATATGAATGAGACACTTGATAGATATATCTGATTTATCAATTGCTGAAATTGATAAATTGATAGATAAGGCAAATGATATTATTGCCAACCCTCATAACTATTATGAAAAATGTAAAAACAAAAAAATTGCAACCTTGTTTTTTGAGCCTTCCACAAGAACCCGACTGAGCTTTGAAGCGGCTATGCTTGAACTTGGTGGCAGTGTACTTGGATTTTCAGAAGCAGCATCAAGCTCTTCTGCAAAAGGCGAGAGCATTTCCGATACTGTTAAGGTTGTCAGCTGTTATGCCGATGTTATTGCAATGCGTCATTTCAAGGAAGGCGCACCCATGGCTGCTTCTTTAAAATCTGAAGTTCCCATCATTAATGCCGGTGACGGGGGACATAATCATCCAACTCAAACTCTCACTGATTTGCTTACAATCAAAAGAGAAAAAGGGGATCTTGCAAATCTGACAATAGGCTTGTGCGGTGATTTGAAATTTGGAAGAACGGTTCACTCGCTTATTAATGCAATGATCAGATATGAAAATGTTAAATTTGTTTTCATATCACCTCCGGAGTTGAAAATACCTGATTATATCAAAAATGATGTACTTGACAGATTGGAAATTCCCTATAAAGAATGCACAAATATTGAAGATGCAATTTCTGAACTTGACATTCTGTATATGACAAGGGTACAGAAGGAACGCTTTTTTAATGAGGCAGATTATGAACGTCTCAAGGATAGCTGTATTCTTAATACCGAAAAATTGAAGGCTGCCAAGGAAGATATGATAATAATGCATCCTCTTCCAAGGGTTAATGAAATCACGACGGATGTTGATGATGATAAACGCGCGTGCTATTTCAAACAGGCTATGTACGGTAAGTATATCAGAATGGCCCTTATACTGATGCTTTTGGAGGTTGAATAATGAATATTGATTCCATAAAAAACGGACTGGTTATTGACCATATTAAAGCTGGAAAAGCAATGGAAATTTACACATATCTCAACCTTGACAGTCTTGATTGTCCGATTGCCATAATCAAAAATGCAGTAAGCAAGAGAATGACCAGAAAAGACATTATTAAGATTGATGCTGAACTTGATATTGATGTTGATATTCTCGGATATATAGATCCTGATATCACTGTCAATTTTATTAAAGACGGCAAAAATGTTAAAAAGATGCATCCGGAGCTTCCTGAAATTATTACTGATGTAATCAAATGTTCAAATCCAAGATGTATTACTTCTGTTGAACAGGAAATTCATCACATTTTTAAACTGACAGATAAAGAAAAGGGAATGTACAGATGTATCTACTGTGAGTCATTGCCAAAGAGAAAATAAAATTTTTAAAGAGGTGTTGGTTATGAATCCAAAAGAAATTTCAAGACTTCTTGGCGGTAAAATCAAAAACAATGAAATTGTCGAGATTTTCAGGGAAGGCATTGATGAATTTTCACTGTTGACCAATGTGATTGATGCTTCATCATCACTTGTTCAGATTGAAAGCATTTCCGATTTCGCTGTTAACGGTCAGAAAATCATCCGGATAAAAGATATAACCAATATATACACTTGTGACACAAACGAAAGCCTTGATTTTATCAACAATATTTCAATCAAAGAAAATATTTTCCGTGAAAAATCCAGTAAAAAATTTAATCTCAAATCATTCAGGGATGTTTTTCAGGATTTTGTTAATTTGAAAATGGCAGTTACTGTTGAGTGTAACTTTGAAGATGCAATAGACTATTATGTCGGATGGATTAAATCCGTTAATCAAAATATTGCTTTGATGCAATGCTTTGACGGAAGCGGGAATATGTTTGTTGATGAGGTTAAGGTTAATATTGATTATGTCTCGGCACTTACATTTGGTGACAGATATACGCATATTATGTCCAAGTATGCAAAATAAGATATTATGTTAATTTGAAAAGAGGAACCTGAAAAATCAGATTCCTCTTTTTGTATTCACAAATTAAAATTTTGTTCATTTTTCTTCGGTATTTGAATATAATATTCATTATGATTTATTGAAAGGAATGAACATTATGTGTAAAAATATGTTTGTAAGTAACGGAAAAAAAGCCGAAGATTTTGCAGCAAAAATTCTCGAGGCTGAAAACCCTTCCTGCATTAAAGGAGACATAGATGAACTTATTTTCCCTGATGATGAACCTTATTATATAAGCGAAAGATAGTTATTATCTTTTGATATATGCCGGTATTCCGTTTTCGAATTTGATTGTTCTTTCGCCTGCAATCAGAGGATATGCATATTTGATGAATTCATCGGTAATGTCATTTGCTTCGGAATTGATAAATTCATCAGGAACAATCTTTTCTTCGTTGGCAATTGCACCTATTTCATATGATGCAAAATCTATTTTATATTCTTCGGAATCTGAACGAATCATAGAAACCATTTTACCGCTTTCGCCATTTAATGCTGCTTCAACACCGAATTTTCCGCAATTGAATGCTTCGTTTACATCAGTTAAAGATGCATTGTGTGCACTGCATCTTTGCGGAAGATTCAATTCTACGCTTCTAACTTTTATTCCCAGGCGGTTTTTAACGAGAACTTCAAGTTTTTTGCCTGCACCGCCAAGCTGACCATGACCGAACATATCGGTTTTGCCGTTTTTGCTATCTTCAGAAATATATTTTCCGTCAGCATTTTTAATCCCCTCAGAAACTGCAATGATGACTGTGTTCTGATGTAATAATTTTTGTCTGATGTCATAAAGAAATCTTTCTTCATCAAAGGGCTTTTCAGGAAGATATATGAGATCAGGTGCTGTGTTTTTGCTGTTTCTTGCAAGAGCTGAAGCGGCAGTTAACCACCCGGCGTTTCTTCCCATTATTTCAACAATCAGAACATTTTTTATATCGTAGCATCCTGCATCCAAAGCCATTTCGGAGATTGTGGTGGCAATATATTTTGCACTGCTTCCGTAGCCCGGGCAATGGTCTGTACCAACAAGGTCATTATCGATTGTTTTGGGTATTCCAATAACTTTTATTCCGTTTTCTGCACATATTGCAGACATTCTCATAACGGTATCCATTGAGTCATTACCGCCAATATAGAAAAAATATCCTACATTCATTTCTCTGAATATTGAAATGATTTCTCTGATCTCATCGTCTGTGTCAGTTTTGAGCTTATATCTGCATGAGCCAAGATATGAAGAAGGGGTCTGCTTAAGAAGTTCAATATTATCCGGATTATTGAAAACAGAGTTTAATTCAATAAAATCCTTTCTCAGAATACCTTTTATTCCATTTACGGCTCCGTAGAGGGTCCCGCAGTTTTCACAGCTGAGATAACCGCTTATTACTCCTGCGAGTGATGCATTAATTACTGCTGTTGGTCCGCCTGATTGCCCAACTATGGCATTTTTTAAAGTTGACATTATTCATCTCTCCTTATCCTGGATATATTGATTTATGGTTTTTCTGTTAATGCAGTGCCAGATGTTTTTGTTTAATAAATGAGTGCTTTTTATGCTTTCGTCATACAAACTCCTTGAAATCTGAAAATCACCCAAAAACCTGTTATTGTAGTCATATTTGGTAAAGTAAAGGTTTTCTTTGTCACAGGAAGAATACACCATATTTACTTCATCAAAGGGTAGGGTATCTTCGTCTGTAAAACATTTATATTTCAGAAGCTCTATGCAAATATCATCAAGATTATCAGTGAATATGCGGCATTTTTCTATCGCTTCTATCTGAAAAGCTACCTGACGGAATTTAAAATCTTTTGGAAATATAAATGCCGGTACTTGTGCAGGATCGAATTGCTCGCAATGACACATTTCAGGATTGACTTTTATTGCAAAATTGAGTGAGGGGCTGTATATAACAAGATTTGTTTCAAATGTGTACTCAGATTCACAAAAAGGGCACCTGATGTTGTTAAGTTTAAAATTGAATAAATTCTTTGTTACATCAATATCTGCGTCAAGATTTATTGATGTAATCACGAAATCGTTATGTAAATGGGTTTTGTTGCATTCCTGACATATACTTTGTAATGAGTATGCCGATTTCATAAATTATCGCTCCAAATTATCTTCAATTACACTTTTCTTCACAGTTTTTATATGATTTTAATTCTTCCATATAATTATACCATAAAACACCAGCATATTTCAACTAATTTTTGATGAATATTTTTTTATTTTGCTATTGAAAAAAAACAAAAAATTTTATATAATATGTATATATATTATACAAGGAGGATTATGTCGTGTACACAACAAATGAAATAAGAAAAATTGACCCTCAGGTTGCAGATGCTATTGAGCTTGAGGTTCAGAGACAAAGAAATAAAATTGAACTCATTGCAAGCGAAAACTTTGTAAGTAATGCTGTTATTGAGGCAATGGGAACCCCCCTTACAAATAAATATGCTGAAGGCTATCCCGGCAAAAGGTATTATGGCGGATGCGAATGTGTTGACATAGTGGAAAATCTTGCAATCGAAAGAGCAAAGGAGCTTTTTGGATGTGATCATGCAAATGTACAGCCCCATTCCGGTGCTCAGGCAAACCTTGCTGTTTTCTTTGCAGTGCTTAATCCCGGAGACACAGTTCTCGGAATGAATCTTTCTCACGGCGGCCACCTCTCTCACGGAAGTCCTGTTAATATTTCCGGTAAATATTTCAACATTGTACCTTACGGTGTAAGCGAAAAGGATTCTATGATAGATTATGACGAGCTCGAAAGAATTGCTGTTGAAAACAAACCCAAGCTCATTGTTGCAGGTGCAAGTGCTTATCCAAGAATCATAGATTTTGAAAGACTTTCACAGATTGCTAAAAAAGTTGAAGCATATCTTATGGTTGATATTGCTCACATTGCCGGTCTTGTTGCTGCAGGTCTTCACCCAAGTCCTGTGCCTTACGCAGATTTTGTTACAACAACAACCCATAAAACACTTCGCGGTCCCCGTGGCGGCATGATAATGTGCAAGGAAGAACATGCAAAGCTTATTAACAAAGCAGTATTCCCCGGCATTCAGGGTGGTCCTCTTATGCACATAATTGCAGCAAAAGCAGTTTGTCTTCAGGAAGCTCTTTCTGACGATTTCAAAGCTTATCAGACTCAGGTTGTTAAAAATGCAAAGGCTCTTGCCGATGCACTTGTTGCAGAAGGCTTTGATCTTGTTTCGGGTGGAACAGATAACCATCTTATGCTTGTTGATCTTCGAAACAAGAACATTACCGGCAAAGAAGCTGAACATATGCTCGATGAAGTTGGTATTACATGTAACAAAAACACCATACCTTTCGAAACAACCAGTCCTTTTATAACAAGCGGTATAAGAATCGGTACTCCTGCGGTTACGAGCAGAGGTATGAAAGAAGACGATATGAAAACAATAGCACATCTTATTGCCCTGACACTCAATTCCTTTGAAGAAAAACAGGATGAAATCAGAGCCGGCGTTAAAGCACTTACCGAAAAATACCCCTTATATCAGTAATTCCAATTTTCCGGAGTGATTATTTATGAGACCTCTTGCTGATGTGTTAAGGCCTGATTGCATTGAAAATGTAGTGGGGCAGCATCATATTATTGGTGACGGAAAGCTTCTTACAAACATCATACAGTCCGGAGACATTCCGAATATGATTTTTTTCGGTCCCTCGGGCACAGGAAAAACAACTGTAGCTAATATCTGTGCCAAAGCAACAGATAAAAAACTTTATAAGCTCAATGCCACTAATGCATCTACTAAAGACATCAAGGATATTGCCGCAGATATTAATTCAATTGAAAATACAAACGGAATATTGCTTTATCTTGACGAAATTCAGAATTTCAACAAAAAACAACAGCAGTCATTACTGGAATATATTGAAACAGGTGACATCACACTTATTGCGAGCACAACGGAAAATCCTTATTTTTATGTGTATAATGCTATACTTTCCAGATGTACTGTTGTAGAATTTAAAAAGGTCGAAGAAGAAGATGTTGCAACAGCTCTGAAAAAAGCCATTGAATTTTTGCCTGAGCTATATAACGGAAGAAGATTTGATATATCCGACGAAGCTATTCTTCATCTTTCGGCAGCAGCTTACGGAGATGTAAGAAAAGCATTGACATCACTTGATTTTTGCATAAAATCCAAATTGTCATCGTTAGATGATGTAATTTCAATTAATCAGAGTGATGCTATGGATGTGACGCAAAAATCTGCATTTGCATTTGACAAGGATGCCGATAATCACTACGATGCACTCAGCGCATTCCAAAAATCTATCAGAGGTTCCGACCCCGATGCAGCAATACATTATCTGGCAAGGTTGATTGAGGGTGGCGATTTAATTTCTATTTGCAGAAGGTTAATGGTCATAGCATGTGAAGATGTTGGTCTTGCATATCCGACAGCAATTACCGTTACAAAAGCTTGTGTGGACTCTGCATTGCAGCTTGGATTTCCTGAAGCAAGAATCCCCTTGGCAGAAGCCGTTCTTTTTCTGGCGTGCCTTCCGAAATCAAATTCCGCTATTTGCGCTGTGGATGATGCCCTTGAAGACATCCGCTCCGGAAAGGCAGGAGATATCCCTGCACATCTTAAAGATGGTCATTATGGCGGTGCTCAAAAGCTTGGCAGGGCAATTGGCTATCTTTATCCCCATGATTATCCAAATTCATATGTTAAACAGCAATATTTACCTGATAATCTGAAAGATAAAAAATATTACACCCCTGGCTACAATTCAACTGAAGATAAATTTAAAAATTATTTAGAAAAATTAAAATAAGTTTAAAGTTGGAGGTTAAATATGAATATTGATTTTGAAAAGATTAAAGAAGCGGTAACCAAAGTTGCATTTAAAGCAAAAGAGACTTCGGAAAACGTAATTGAAACTGCAAAATGCAAATATAAAATAGGAGAGATTAAATCAGCTGTAGATAATAAATACAAGCAAATAGGCATGCTTGTTTGTGATGAGGAAAAAACAGATATTGAGGAAGATATCCGTACACTTTGCATCGAAATTAAAGAACTTAAATCACAGCTTGAAGATCTTGAAAACATTGTTAATGATAACTTTAACAAAAAGCAGTGTCCCCAGTGTCAGTGCAAAGTATCCAAGGAAGATGTTTTTTGTCCTAAGTGTGGATATAATTTTGAAAACGAATAAAATGTTTTGTTAAACTAAAAATACTATAATCTAAAATAATTTAATCGGAGGATAATTTTTATGTTAGTTTCAGCAAAAGAAATGTTACAGAAAGCAAAAGCAGGGAAATATGCAGTTGGTCAGTTCAATATCAACAATCTCGAATGGGCAAAAAACATTCTTCTTACTGCTCAGGAACTTAACTCACCTGTAATTCTCGGTGTGTCTGAGGGTGCCGGAAAATATATGTGCGGTTACACAACTGTTGTTGGTATGGTTAAAGGTATGATTAAAGAACTCGGCATTACAGTTCCTGTTGCTATTCATCTTGACCATGGCAGTTATGAACATGCACTCAAGTGTATTGAAGCAGGTTTTTCTTCTGTAATGTTTGATGGTTCACATTATCCTATTGAAGAAAACATCGAAAAAACAAAAGAACTCATAAAAATCGCAAATGAAAAAGGCATTTCTGTTGAAGCCGAGGTTGGTGCAATCGGAGGCGAAGAAGACGGAGTTATCGGAAGCGGCGAAGTTGCAGATGTTGAAGAGTGCAAAATGATTGCCGGCCTTGGTGTTGATATGCTTGCTGCAGGTATCGGTAATATTCATGGCAAATATCCTGAAAACTGGGCAGGACTCCGCTTTGATGTTCTTGAAGAAATCAGCAAAGAAACCGAGCCAATGCCTCTTGTGCTTCACGGGGGTACAGGAATCCCTGCTGATATGATTAAAAAAGCTATTTCTCTTGGTGTTTCTAAAATTAATGTTAACACTGAATGTCAGCTTTCCTTTGCAGCTGCTACAAGAAAATACATTGAAGCTGAAAAAGACCTTCAGGGCAAAGGTTTCGACCCCAGAAAGCTTCTTGCTCCCGGTTGCGATGCAATCAGAGAAACAGTAAAAGAAAAAATGGAGCTTTTCGGTTCTGTTGGAAAAGCATAATCTTAAAATTAAATATTTTTGTATTAAGAGCTGTTTCGATTATTGAGACAGCTCTTTTCAGGAGTTAAAATGCGTATTTTGGAATATGTTTCAGATGAAAGGTTTACAATTAAATATATTTTAAAAAACAGATTTCATATGACATCCGGATTTATAACCAGACTAAAGCATAACGGAAAAATTACTGTAAACGACAGAGATGCCAGGGTTTGTGATTACCTTGAAAAAAATGATATTCTCAAAATCTTCTGCCCAAAATCTGATTGTGATAAGATAGAAAGGGTATGTGGTGAACTTGAGATTTTATACGAGGATGAAGATGTTTTGTGTGTGAATAAACCGCCTTTCATGCCGACTCATCCTTCACAGAATCATCATAGCGATACTTTGGCAAATATTGTGTCTGATTATCTTTTTAAAACCGATGATGAAGTGCATATTGTAACAAGATTGGATAACTACACATCGGGAATTGTTATGATAGCAAAAAATTCCTACAGTGCCTCTGTTATGTGTACAAAGGAATATAATTCAACAATTGATAAAGAATATATCGGAATATGCAAAGGTGTTTTCAGGGATAAATCAGGAATCATAGAAGCTCCGATTGCAAGATGCGATGACAGTATAATAAAAAGATGTGTTTCGGAAAATGGCAAATATGCCAAAACAGGATATGAGGTTGTTGATGAAACAGGGGAGAGAAGCGTTGTTAAATTCAAATTATACACCGGACGCACCCATCAGATCAGAGTGCACTGTCAAAGTGTGGGTCATCCGCTTTTGAATGACTTTTTATATGACAATGAAGCGTTGAATGATAAAATATTTAAACTTCATTGTCGGAAAATTTCTTTCGTTCACCCTCTTTCAGGAAAAAATAAAACTGTCTCGGCAAAAACACCGAAACAGTTTTATGATGATATGATTTAAAATCTGAAATCCCTGGAACCTTTTTCTATGGCTTCAAGATTATTTCTTGCAATTTCTCTCACTTTTTCATTTGGAATGTTGTTGAGTTCCTTTTGAATCAGCTTTTCTCCTGCTATTTTTGTTTCTTCACTTGCATAGTCCATAAGAAATTCTTTGAGTGTCATAAGAGCATTGGGGTGACAACAATTCTGAATCTGACCATTTTTCAGGAGAGTCATAAATCTGTCGCCGGTTCTGCCTTCTCTGTAGCATGCAGTGCAAAACGACGGTATATATCCGGCATTCATAAGCCAGTTTACAACCTCATCAAGAGTCCTCTGGTCTGACACATCAAACTGCTCTGTGTCATGGGGGCGTTCTTCTTCGGTGTATCCGCCCACAGATGTTCTTGATGCACCGCTTATCTGTGATACACCCAGTCGTATAACTTTTTCTCTGAGTTCCTGGCTTTCTCTTGTTGAGATAATCATTCCTGTGTATGGAACGGAAATTCTTATCAATGCACATAATTTTGCAAAAATTTCATCGGAAATACCATTATCAAAAGCAGATGGATCAATATCGTCTGCTTTTTTTACTCTCGGAACACTGATTGTATGAGGTCCGACACCATGAACCGCTTCAAGGTGTTCAGCGTGCATCAAAAGACCTGCAAATTCATAGCGATAGAGCTCAAGACCAAAGAGCACTCCGAGACCAACATCGTCAATTCCGCCTTCCATAGCTCTGTCCATTGCCTCGGTGTGATATGCATAATCGTGTTTGGGTCCGGTCGGGTGAAGCCTTTCATAGCTTTCTTTGTGATAGGTTTCCTGGAAAAGAATATATGTTCCGATTCCGGCATCCTTGAGTTTTCTGTAGTTTTCGACAGTTGTAGCTGCAATGTTTACATTCACTCTTCTTATTGCTCCGTTTTTGTGTTTTATTGAATATATAGTTTTTATGCATTCGAGAATATATTCAATGGGATTATTTACAGGGTCTTCGCCTGCCTCGATGGCAAGTCTTTTATGACCCATATCCTGAAGCGCAATTACTTCTTTTTTTACTTCCTCCTGTGTGAGCTTTTTGCGGGGGATTGTTTTGTTTTTTAAATGATATGGACAATATACACATCCGTTAACACAGTAATTGGATAAGTAAAGGGGAGCAAACATAACTATTCTGTTGCCATAAAAATCTTTTTTGATTTGTTCTGCCAGATCATAAATTTCATTAATTCTTTTTTCGTCTTCACATGCAAGCAAGACAGAGGCTTCACGGTGGGAAAGCCCCTTACGCAATTTTGCTTTTTCTATTATGGTGTCAATCAGTTCAAAATTTTCTTTGTTTTCATCGGCAAACTTCAAGGTGTCAAGAATTTCTTCGTGACTGATAAATTCTTCTGCTTTAAGTGACTTGGGATTAAACATTTTTCTTCAACTCCTAAAAAAACTCCCCGCGAGCGGAGAGTTAATATAAATATAAAAATTATAGATATATCAAACGCTCTTGCTCCTCATAAATTAATATTTGGCATCAGAACAGTTATATTCTAACATTAATAAATGTAAAAGTCAAGTGATTTAACCTTCTTTGTTTATATTGTATGTTCCTGAAACATAAATCCAGTTCTGAATAAACGGCCTCATCATATTCCAATATCCCGCACCCTTCAGGTTGTATTCTGCAATAAGGTCGAATTTTGATTTTATACTTCGCACATCTTCGAACCATACTTCGTGTGCCTGACCATAATTGTCGGTATAATTAAAATATGGTGTTTGTGCAACGGTGTCAAAAAAAATCTCAGCGCCGTATTCATATGCAATTCTTATAGCTTCTTCATTGCCGATTACTCTTGCTTTTGTAATTCCTTTTTCATATGGCAGCTTCCAGTCATAGCCATAATTCGGTATTCCCATATATATTTTACTGTTGTCAATTCTGCTTACTCCGTATTCAACAACTCTTCTCACCTGGTTTATTGGTGCAACCGCCATTGGCGGACTGTAGGTATATCCCCATTCATAGCTCATCAGCAGAACTGTATTTGCTGCATTTCCCAGTCTTTCATAATCGTGACCTTCATAAAACAATCCGGGCTGATTGTCGCTTGTCTTTGGAACTAAGTCAACATTTACGGTGTATCCTTCACTGTTCATTTTGGGGGTAATGTTATTCAAAAATCCTATATATGCTTCTTTATCTGTGGGATTAATGTATTCAAAATCAAGATCAATTCCTCTGTATCCTTTATCCTTCATAATCGAAATAATATTTTCAATTAAAATATTTTGCACTCCAACATTATTAAATAGCGCTGTTGCCTTAGAATTGTCAAATTGTCCCTCTTCATTAATTGATGACAATAAAAATATCGGTTTTACACTGTAATCCTTTAAAATATCAATTACTTTATCATCGTCAGGCAAATAAATTATACTTCCGTCTGTTTGGAATCCATAGCTGAAAACTGCCATGGATGTTGAATATACAGATTGTATCTTCAGAAGATTGTCAGATATAAACGGATAGACATATCCGTATATATCAAGCAATCTTTCTGTGTTACCTTCAAATTTTACAGTGAGAACATCGCCCGGCTGCAGCTGCATATTATTAATTAAAGAGGGATTATACTGAAGAAGCTTATAGACAGTTATTCCGTGCATTGCTGAAATTGAGGATATTGTTTCTCCGGACTGTACAACATGAACAGACTCCGGAACAGCTATCAGCAGGCATTGACCGACAATCAGACCGGAGAGACCATAAAGGGCGTTGT
Organism: Clostridia bacterium; assembly: GCA_045592485.1. Classification (GTDB taxonomy): domain Bacteria; phylum Bacillota; class Clostridia; order UMGS1810; family UMGS1810; genus RGIG1828. Next base: position 35,351 of record JAZNUS010000072.1, read on the forward strand.
CTGATATTAGCCTTTGAGTTGAAATGTTATACTGTTGTGAAATTGAAAATATAGTTTCACCGGATTTTACCACATGAAAAATCAAAACACATTCTCCTAAATTCATATTCTTTTAAATTCTATTAACATTATACGAAATATATGAATATACATAAATATAAGATTATATCAGGAGAGAATGTTATGGCAATTAAAATATTTATAGATCAGGGACACAATCCGTCGGGAGTAAATTCCGGTGCCGAGGGAAACGGATTGAGGGAACAGGATATTACTTACATTGTAGGAAGATATTTGTATGATTTGTTATCTGCGAATCCCAATTTTGAAGCAAAGCTATCAAGAGAAAATTCAAGTGTAAGCCTTGGGACCAGTAATCTCACAAGCTTGCAACAACGCGTACGCATGGCAAATTCCTGGAATGCTGACTATTTCATCAGTATTCACACAAACGGTTCTGTTAATCCGTCGGGGAATGGCACCGAGGCATATGTGTATTCCTTAGACGGGGAATCGGCAGTCCTGGCAGAATATCTTGTTGATTCCATATCTGACAGAATGGGAACAGTTAACAGAGGTGTTTTTTCAAGACCGAGCTTATATGTTCTTCGCAGAACAAGGATGCCTTCAGTTTTAGTTGAGCTTGGATTTATATCTAATCCCGGTGATGCACAAAAAATGGAAGATGATCCTTATGGATTTGCCTACGCAATGTATGCAGCTCTTCTTAATTATTTTGGATTATAAATTGGAGATTGAATTATGATAAAAGACTATGATCGATTAGCGGCAGTTTCCTACGCACTTAAATGGGCACTTGGAAGAAATCCTGACTTTTATGATTATAATAGTATTGGCGGTGATTGCACAAATTTTGTTTCTCAATGTGTGTATGCAGGTACTCAGACAATGAATTACACTCCTGAATTTGGGTGGTATTATATTAATGGCAATGAGAAATCTCCGTCGTGGACCGGAGTAGAGTTTTTTTATGATTTTATGATTAATAACGAAGGTATAGGGCCTTTTGGGGAGGCAAGAAATATAAATTTACTTGTTCCGGGTGATATAATCCAGCTCGGAAACAGGGAAGGGGATTTTTATCATTCACTTATTCTGACAAGAATTGATTATTCATTCCGAAGAAGAAGGTTCTATGTTTGTGCTCATTCTGAGGATGCATTTCAAAGAAATCTTTTAAGCTACAATTTTTCAAATATAAGAGGTATTCACATACTGGGGTACAGAACAGAGTAAATGTTACAAATATTAAATTTGGATGATTAGTATTGACTTTAAATGATTAATGTGTTAAAATATAAAAAAACACGAAAGGAATTACTTGAAATGGACTCGGACGAGGGCGATAGTAACACTTATATTTTAAATAATTTTATTAATAAATATAAAGCATACCTACGACATACACTTCTTCCTATGCGTAGGCGTGTTTTTTTGTGCTTAAAAAGGACTTTAATCTGATGCATCCGTATAATATCTGCATGTAAACTACTAAAATTAATAACAGGAGAAAATAATAAAATGTCTTCATACATTATTGCAATTATAATTATGGTTTTACTTTCCGGCTATTTTTCTGCTACGGAAACTGCATTTTCATCTTTAAATAAGACCAGGCTAAAAACAATGATTGAAAAAGGGGATAAACGGGCTAAAATAACTCTTGATGTGTCTGAAAATTATGATAAGCTTATTTCGACAATTTTAATCGGAAACAACATCGTTAACATTGCAGCGGCATCACTTGGAACTGTTCTTTTCGTTAAATTGTATCCCAATTACGGTGCAACAATATCCACCGCTGTTATCACGGTTGTTGTGTTGATTTTCGGTGAAATAACCCCAAAGAGCATTGCTAAAGATTGTCCCGAAAAATTTGCAATGTTTTCAACTCCATTTATACGGATGTTAATATTCGTTTTTGCTCCGCTCAATCTAATTTTTACCCAGTGGAAAAAACTTGTGTCTAAAATATTCAGAATAGAGGATGCTCCCAAAATGAGCCAGGAAGAGCTTTTGATGCTTGTTGAAGAGGTTCAGCAGGATGGAAGCATCGACAATGACGAGAGTGAGCTTATTAAAAATGCAATTGAATTTACTGATCGTCAGGCGGAAGATATCCTTACTCATCGAGTTGATATTGAGGCACTTCCAATGGATGCGTCAACCGAGGAGATTGCAGAATTGTTTGCGAAAACACAGTTTTCCAGATTGCTTTTATACGATGATAACATCGATAATATTGTTGGAGTAATTCATCTCAAAGATTTTTATAATAAACGCAAGGTTTTAAACGGCGATATAAAATCTATTGTTACAAATCCGGTGTTTATTCAGAAATCTGAAAAAATCAGTGATATACTTAAAATTCTTCAGAATAACAAAGCTCATATGGCGGTTGTAATTGATGAATATGGCGGAACACTTGGTATTGTCACCATGGAAGATATTCTTGAAGAACTTGTTGGCGAAATATGGGATGAACACGATGAGGTTGTTGAAGAGTTCAGACAGATAAACGAGAATACTTACATTGTTGACGGATCATACAACTTTGAAGATTTTTGTGAAAACTTTGATATTGAAGCGGAAGCTGAAAGTGTTTCCGTTGGCGGCTGGGCTATGGAACAGCTTGGTAAAATTCCTGAAAACGGTGAGTTTTTTGAATTTGAAAACCTCAAGGTTACTGTTGTTGAAACTGACTCCCACAGGGTTACAACACTGGAAGTTATTGAGTATGAGAAAAACGAAGATGAAAATGATGAAGAATAATTGATAAAAAAATCCGAGGAAACTCGGATTTTTTTATTGAACAAATATTTAATTCTATTCAGTGATTGAGTCATCAATGGTGTCTATTGGAATTAATGGTTCTAATGCTTCGCCGCTAAATACACGCTCAAATTCCTCTCCGGAAAGCTTTTCTCTCTCCATAAGTGAATCTGCAACTCTATTTAATTTATCCATATTATCTTTTAACAATTCAATACATTTTGCATACTGTTTTTCAATAATGGCAGAAACTTCCGAATCGATTTTCGATGCGACATTTTCGCTTATTGATTTTGACTGAACAAAATCACGGCCGATAAATACTTCGTCATGGTCGTTTGCATAGCAAACAGGTCCGAGAGTGTCGCTCATTCCGAATTTTGACACCATCTGTCGTGCGGCAGAGGTGGCTCTTTCGATGTCATTTGAAGCACCTGTGCTTATATCATCTAAAGTTAAAGACTCTGCTGCTCTTCCGCCAAGCAAAACTGTTATGGAATCAAGAATTTCTCCTTTGGTTGTGTAGCTTTTGTCTTCAGAGGGAAGATTCATTGTGTATCCACCGGCTCTGCCCCTTGGAATAATAGAAATCTGATGAACAGGGTCCTGGCTTGGTAAAAGCTTTGATATCACAGCATG
>JAZNUS010000073.1:0-9099 GCA_045592485.1 Clostridia bacterium
CTTGGAGTGTCACTATCCCCTCAGCTACTAAAGGGTGCATAAGTTCTGTCTGCCAATCGTGCATTCGCACTCTTGGGACATCACTTAATCCGTCAAGCAAGCTTGACACCTTCTCCACTAGGGAGAAGGCTCACACACTAGTGCTAAACAGAGCGACAAATTCTAATTTATCACTTATCAAGGATATTATTAATTCAGTCTTGTTTGCATGGACACTGCTTTTCCCAGAATGACCACATTGGCACAGTCCTCACCAATGAAAACCATGGGCTTATATGCCGGGTTTTCGGCAACAAGCATAATTCCGTTGTCAATGTAGTAAACACGCTTGAGAGTTGCTTCGTCGCCAATTGCCACTGCGGCAATTTCTCCGTCCTCGACAACACTTTGTCTTTTTACTGTTATAATGTCACCGTCAAAAATTCGGGCGTTTATCATGCTGTCACCCCTTGCCGTAACGCAAAAATCGCCATCTACATGCTCACCGAATATCGTTTCCATGTCATAATCAAGATTACATTCAATTGGCACACCGCAGGCAATTTTGCCGTACATAGGAATTTTGGTTTCAGTGGCAGGGGAGATGTTTCTGAGCTTGAGATTGACTTTTTCCTCTGATTCAATGCCGTTTAGATAGTCCAGAGAAACATCAAAGGCGGCGGCAATGCATTTGAGGGTCTCAATGTGAGGACACTGCTTTGAGCATTCCCATTTACTGAGCATTACCCTGTCGGCTTTGAGATTATATTTGCTTTTCAGAATTTCAATAAATTCATTCTGTGTGTATCCATGTTTTTTTCGTAATTCTTTAATTCTGTCACCCAATGTTGACATCAAATCACTCCTTTTTATGTTCGGAAGTCATCAAATGGTCTTAATTCCTTGCTTCGATTAACTTGATGTAACTATAATAACACACTTTTTTAAAAAAATCAAGTATTTTTTCAAAAAAAAGTGTTGACAATGACACATTTGTGTGTTATTATAAATGTGTCGATAACGAAACATCGACCGTTTGGCATTGTGTATACACGGAAAGGATGTGTTTCATATGAAACAAAAAATATCAACAATATTAAGCAGTGAAAAGGTTTTGGTAACACTTTCGCTTTGCATGTATCTTCTTGGATGTGTTATTGAAGCCCATATATAATCAGGAGGAAAAATGTTAAAAACAAAAATTTGCCCGTATTGCAAAAAGACTTTTACTACACAGACAAATTCCCGTAAGTTTTGCAAAAAATCATGTGCACGCTATGATACCATCAGAAAACGGCGCAAAAAGTACTCTGAAAGAGCCAAAGCGTCAAAAAGGCATATGTGCCAGTGGTGCGGAAAAATTTTTGCAACGAGCCGGATAAAAGGTTTTTGTTGTGATGCCTGTCAAAGTAGCTATGAAGGTGCAAAAGGTACAATCCGCAGAACGGAAATTCGTGTTCCGGTTAAATATACTATTACCGATGTTGCCGGAGCAAGCAAAAAGTCAGGCATAACCTATGGCAAATATGTTGCTTTGCACAAAATAAGATAAGGAGGCGATATATTTGTCTAAATATGCTCTTTGCCCATTTTATGAATTTGCAGAAAAAAAGCATCTGTATTGTGAAGGCACCACTCTCAACTTTCCCAATTCAGACGACCGTGCTGCATGGCTCAGACTCCACTGCTGCAGCTGGGATTTTAAAATCTGCAAATTTTATAAGGGCATGATGAAAAAGTATGGTTGTGAGTAAAAATCAGGCTACCCATCATTGAAGGAATAGTGACACAAATTTTATTTCTGAAAACTTTAAGCGTAAATCCCCGGCAAGTATTCTCCGTCAGCCCCGAACTGAGAAACTTAATGGCATTATAAAAATGTAATAGGATTTATTTACATATTCAGCCGTACAATAATAATCAAAAAACCCGCAGAGAAAACGGACTTGCCGTATTCTGCGGGTTTTGTCATTTATATCTGCGAGGGTGGAGCAATGGTGACCGCCGGTGCTGTTTCTTCGGTCACAGGCGCCTGAGGTGTCGGTGTCTGTGAGGAATTGCCCGATTGACCGGAGTCGTTTCCGGAGGTCTGACCTTCGTCGGAGGAAGCTGAGCCGTTGTTTGAAGAATTGTCGCCTTGTTCTTCCGATTTCGATGAATCATCTGTTTCGGGATCACCGTTTTCGCCTTCGGTTTTTTCCTCTTCCTCTTCATCATCGTCGGATTTTTCTATCAGTGAAATATTCTTATCGTTTTCCCAACCTATATATTTGGAGTGATTTTTGCCTCCGCAGTATCCGGTGAGGAATTTTTTGTTTGCATATTCCTTGCCGAAGGAATAGTAGGATTCATGCTGTCCTGTGTAAGGGCAAAGCTTTGCCTGAATAATTCCGTCGGGAACATCAAATTTTTCTGTTCCAAGCTCCTCGTGAATTTCGGTCATGATTTTTTTCCAGATAACAAGAGACGGGTTCGTTCCCGAGCTTACAACCTTCGGCGCATCGTAGCCATACCACACTCCGGCGCAGTAGTGAGGAGTGAAGCCCATGAACCATTTGTCCTTGTTGTCGTCGGTGGTTCCGGTTTTGCCGCCGGTGTCGTTTGAGCCTATAATGCTTCCTGCAGCAGTTCCGTATTTCACAACATTTGAAAGAAGCTGTTGTGTAAGGAAAGCGGTTTCTTCGGAAAAGGCTTTGGTTTTTACAGGCTTTTTCTCAAAGAAAAGTGTGTCATTTTTATCAAAAATTTTGGTGTATGAAGTGGGCTCAATGTATATTCCGCCGTTTGCAATGGCAGAATAGGCAGCAGTCATTTCAAGAGGTGTCACACCGTCTGTAAGTCCGCCAAGGGCAAGAGACGAAAGATTTTTGTCACTGTACACCTTGTTGTTTCTCTCTTCCTTATCCACAATGGAATTGATGTGAAGCTTGTTTTTGAGATAATCAAAGGACTTATCAATTCCAAGCTCCTGCAAAACATTAATGGCAGGAATGTTATAAGAATATGCCACAGCGTTTTTAATCGTTACCGGGCCGGTATATTTTCCGTTTGAGTTTTTGGGTGTCCAGCCGTTAATGGTGATTTTGTTGTTGCTGATGTAGGAGGAAAGATTAACAACATTTTCCTCAAGAGCAGGGGCATACACGGCAATGGGTTTTATTGATGAACCGGGCTGACGCTTACTCTGACTTGCACGGTTAAGGACACGGTTTCCTTCCTTTTTGCCTCTTCCACCCACAATACCCTTTATCTCACCTGTGGAAGGCTCCATAACAACCATTGCCGATTGGGGAGCTTCAGAGCCATAAGAGGGGAAGTTGTTTGTGTTTTCATAGTACTCTTCCATTACAGACTGTACCGAAGGATCAACAGTTGCATATATTTTGAGGCCGCCGTTACAGAGGAAATCCTCGGTAAAGCTGTCGGTGTAGCCAAATTCTTTCATAAGGTCCTGCTTTGCCTGCTCAAAAATGAAGTCGGCAAAATAGGACTGACTTTCATCGGAAAGCTCACCCGATTCAGATTTATTTCCCTTTGCAAATTTAAGCTCTTCGGAAACTGCCTCGTCGTATTCCTTCTGATTTATATATCCAAGCTCAAGCATTTTTGACAAAACAGTCAATTGCTTTTTCTTGTTGTTTTCGGGGTTTATAATGGGGTCATAGGTTGTGGGGTACTGTGTTATTCCGGCAATGCAGGCACTCTCTGCCAAAGAAAGCTCGGAGGCGTCCTTGTCAAAATAAAGATTTGCCGCTGCCTGAACACCGTGAACTCCTTGGCTCAGATAAATGGAATTCATATACATCTCAAGAATTTCCGATTTTTCCATTTTTGTTTCAAGAACGATTGAGCGCATCATTTCTCTGATTTTGCGGGCGTTGGTTCTTTCATTATCTTCGGTAATGTTTTTAACAAGCTGTTGGGTTATGGTGCTGCCGCCATAGGAGGAATCTCCTTTTACAAACACATTAATCACGGCACCGAGAGTTCTTTTCAGGTCAACTCCGTTGTGGTCATAAAAACGCTGGTCTTCAATGGCAACAAAGGCGTCCTGCATATCCTGACACACATCCTCAATGTCAACCCAGATTCGTTTTTCGTCGGATTTGAACTGCTCATATTCCACATATTCGCCGTATTCGTTGCGGCAGTAAATTGTGGAAGACAGTCGGAGGTCAAAGGTTGTGAAATCATCGCCAAAGGAAAAGTCCATCTGACTGTAGACCCACACACCGCCAAGAGCAGCGGTAATAAACATCAGTAAAACAAAAATTTTAAGCACAGTCACAAAAGCTCTGAATGCCGGAGTCGAACGGCTGAGCCTTTTCTGCTTTTTCATTGATTTCATTTTGTTTTTTTCCTGACGCTGATTCTGGCTTGTTCTGATGTTGTCCAGCTTTTTCATAGGGTTATCATCTCCCGGTGAGTAGAAATATGTATAAATTTGCTTTATGCTACTAAAACTACAGTTAATTCTAATAATTGTTAAGGGTGATTTATGTGAACAGATCAAAAGCAGTGATGGCCATGATAATGCTCACTTTTTCGGTGGCGTTATCCGTGTTGTTTTCGATAAACGCAAACGAAAAAAACTTGCAAAATTCCGGCACGGTTACTGAGGCTTTACCCAAAGAGGATTCAGGAGCCGAGGTGAGCGGAAAAAACATATCCGCAGAAGAAACGGAGACCTACTACCTTACCGTTGAAGAGGACCGCCTTTGTGCCTACAAGGTGACCGGGGACGAAAGAGAATGTGTGGATTGGGCACAAATTGATCCGGCACTTATGGAAAACGAAGACCTTAAGAGGCTCAGAGAGGGAATAAGAGCCGAAAGCTTCGAGGATTTGTGTATGTACTTTGAAGCATACACAAGCTGATTTCAGATAAGCGTCCCCGAAACCATGCGATCAAGACCTGAGTAGTCTTTTGTGACGGTTACAGCTTTGAATTTGCTGTCCATAATAGATTCCAGGGCATTTCCCTGATTGTAGCCTATTTCAAAAATCAGCTCTCCGCCGGGAATTAATACGCTTTTTATATTATCGACAATTTTGCGGTAAAATATAAGTCCGTCTTTTCCACCGTCAAGAGCAAGCCTTGGTTCGTAGTTTTTAACATCTTTTTCAAGGGTTTCAATTGTATCGGTTTCGATGTAGGGCGGATTCGACACTGCAACATCAAATTTTTTCCCGAAATTCATTTCGCCAAGTGCATCTGCCGAAATAAAGCTTACACGGTCTGACACGCCAAGCTTTTTTGCATTTTTTTCAGCCGTTTCAAGGGCTTTGGGACTGATGTCTGCTCCGGTAACTGTTGCATTCGGGAGAAAATGGGCAACAGCACAGGCTATTGCACCCGAGCCGGTGCAGATGTCAATTATGTTGAGCTTTTGCCCGGAATAACGGTTAATGACATATTCTGCAATAAGCTCTGTTTCGGGACGGGGAACAAGGACATTGGGAGTAATGTCAAATTCAAGACCCATAAATTCCTTTGTTCCGGTTATGTAGGCAGACGGTTCGCCGTCTGCTCTTCTTTTGCAGTGGGAAATGAAAAGGGAAGAAACCTCCCTGTCTGCCGCATCTTCCCTGTGGATTGCAAGATATATCCTGTCTTTCCCAAGGATTGATGTGAGCAGAACCTCTGCTTCAAGGCGGGGATTTTCGCATAATCCTGACAGAATTTGTGTTCCTTCCGAAAGAAGCTCCGAAAGGCTTACCATCTGTCTTCACCGTCTGTTTCGGGAATAACAGCCTTCATTGCGGCAATTGCAACCTCAAGCTGACTGTCGTCGGGTTCTCTTGTGGTAATTTTCTGAAGCCATAGACCGGGCTTTGTGAGCCAGCCCACAACTCCGGTGGGATGTTTGCCTGCAATTTTTATCACTTCATAGGAAAGCCCTGCCACAACGGGAAGAAGCAAAAGTCTTGAAACTATGCGCACCCACCATGAACCCCACGACAAAAGGGAAAACATAAGTATGCTTATGACCATAACGATGAGCAGAAAGCTTGTTCCGCATCGGGGGTGAAGTCGTGAATGGGCTCTTGCATTTTCGGGGGTAAGCTCTGCACCTGCCTCGTAGGCGGCAATGGTTTTGTGCTCTGCACCGTGATACTCAAATACTCTTCTGATGTCCTTCATATGGGAAACGCCCCAAAGATATGTGAGGAAGATTGTGAGCTTCACAATGCCCTCGATTATGTTGAGTAAAATTTTGTTTTTTATAAAGCCTCCGAAAAAGCCTGCAATAACAGTCGGAAGCACCATAAAAAGACCGATGCTGAAGCAAAGTGCCACCACAACGGAAAAGTATATGGCAATGTCTTTGATTTTGTCGCTAAGCTTGTCGTCGAGCCACTGCTCAAAGGCTGAGGGCTTGTAGTCGTCATCGTCTTCAAGGTCAACCTGCTCGGCTGAAAACATAAGACATTTCACACCCAGAACCATTGAGTCAATGAATGCCACAACACCTCTTACAATGGGAATTTTGTTAAGCTTATATTTTGTGACAATGGAGCTTACTTCTTTTTCGTCTATTATTATTTCGCCGTCGGATTTTCTGACAGCGGTGGCAATCTTTTTGGGGCCTTTCATCATAACCCCTTCAATAACTGCCTGACCGCCTATTGATGTCATACGACAGCATTTTTCGCTATTTTTTTTCATTGCTTTCTCCTTCTGTAATTAACGGATTTTATCCTATTTATATTATAATACTCAGGTATGAAAAAGTCAATTATTGTAACAGATATTTAATATTGAAAAAACTCTGATAAAGGAAGGCTTATCAAACTATGAAAAATGTTAATTTTAACAAAAAATTTACATATTTTTGTTGTACTCTGCTTTCTTTTGTGCTATAATTTTATGTACGACAAATTAAACAGGAGTTGATTTTAAAAATGGCAATGATAAAATGCTCAAAATGTAATGCAGAATACGACAGCGAACTGAATGCGGTTTGTCCCGTATGCGGCGAAGCAAACGAAGCCGATGAGTCAGCCGTGGCTCAGGAGGCTGTTGCAGAAGAAATAATCGAAGAAGCAACCGAAGAAATAACCGAAGAAGCAGTTGAAGAAGCAACCGAAGAAATAATCGAAGAAGTAACCGAAGAAATCCCTGCAGAAACAATCGGTGAAATTACCGGCGAAGCAGGCGAAGAATTGCAGACAGAAGATGTACCGTCTGCAAACAAAGGTCTCAAAATTGCAGTTATTGCTCTTGCGGCAATTTTTGTTGTTGCACTTGCTGCTTTTGGTATTGTGAAATATTTCGGTAATCCTGAGAACATCTACCATGTTCTTCCCAAAACCATGAACGCAGAAAAGTTCGGCATTGAAGATGTTCAGGGTAAATTCCTTGACAACAGCAGCAAAATGTACTATGAATTCAAGCTTGAAGAAAAAGAAATTGATGTTCCCGTAGAAGCCGAAGAACAGGCAATTGACTCTGCAGCAGATTCCGCAGCAGATTCAGCGGCTGATTCCGCAGCCGAACCCAAGACCGAAAAGGTAAAATTTGACGGAAGCTACAAAAGAGGCTTTGACGAAAGCGTTGTAAGAGAAATTCTTCTTGAATCCTACATATACGAAAACGAGCTTTCAGAGCAGTATCAGGCATACAAAACAGAAAACAACCTTCTTTCCGAAGACTTTGAAGGCTTTGTAAAGGTTAATGCTCTTGAAGAAAAGGTTAAGGCATATGACGAAGAGAAGGGTGTAACCGAGCAGTACATGGAAATGCTTGAAAACAGCACATCCGAAGGCCTCTGGAAGTTTGATTCTGGCATGATACGCATTTATGACGAAAACGGCGAAGAGCTTACTTCTCTTGTTGCAACCGATTCAGGTCTTGCAGATATTCTCTACAAGGGCAAACCCGAAAAAGGTCTTTCCTATCAGGCAGAGTTTATAACCGAAGACCAGCTCGAGGGCGTTAAAGAAAAAATCTGTATCTATGAAGACGGCAGGGCATTTGTTGAGCTTGACTATCAGGGACAGACTCAGTCTCTCAACGGAACCTACAAAATTTCAGGAAATATGATGTCTATTGAAATCAATGGTCAGGCAAATGTATTCCACATTACAAAATCAGGTCTTACATCAAGAATATTTGTGAAATAAAGGTGATCTATTTGGAAAAACAGGCAGTAAAAAAGTCCACAATAATTGCAGTGTCAATTGTTTCCGGACTCATTGTGGCAGGATTGATTCTTGTGCTTTCATTTTCAAAGCCCGATTCGCCGAAAAAGGATACCTCCGCTCAGCAGGCAGATAATTTCATTGCCTCCTCCGATGCGGTGGCGGGCGAAAACAACACAGAAATTAAAAAACAGCTTACCCCCGGTGAGGTTGCCGGGTACTATGTTGACAATGGTGACGGTTGGTATTATAACCTTGAAGCAGGGGGAGCAGACGGCTTTGACGGAATCTTTTCCGCAGGCTTTGACAGTGCTCATTCCTCAGCGGAGCAAAATCCCCAAAGTCACATAACCATGAACGGTACATGGAAGCTTGAAAACGGCGAAATCAAGCTTTTCAGCGAAGGAATTTACCGCTCGTCAATGTGGGCATGTGACGGATATATTGTTGATTCTCTCAACTATTTTGTCGGCGAAATAGATTTCCCCGACGACAAGTTTCAGACCGTTCTTGCAAGCAAGGCAGGGGAAAGCGGAGACACTCAGATTTTCAATTTCTACAACGACGGCAAGCTGATTATGGAAATCATCAGAAATGACGGTGCCACAGACAGCGCCGCAGATGAAAATCCTCTTCCGCCATATCAGATGATTGCCGGAACCTATGAAAAAACCGGAGATAAGGTTGTTGTGACCATTGGCGATTCTCCACAGGAGTTTTATGTGGTAAATGATGGTCTTGCTAAATGGATATATGTTAAAAGTTGACAAATTCCGAAAAGTATGATAGACTTAATTTAATAATTAAAATAAGTCTGTTTGCCGGATAATAATTATAGCCTTAGCAACCAACACTAAAGGCGGTTTTAAAATATAAATTTCGCCTCACCCATCGTTAAAATACTCGGAAATATTAACATATTCCCTGCGTTTTTGCCTTGATTGAGACAAAATTTATTATTTTAAAACTCCTGCG
>JAZNUS010000074.1:0-6787 GCA_045592485.1 Clostridia bacterium
TTGAGGAGATTTTGGTGCGGAGGACGCAGGAAGGCTACTCGCCTTTCAAGGACGACAAGGCAAAAGATACCGAAAATTCACCATTTGAGGCGTCTTCAGTGTTGGTTGCTAAGGCTATTCTTTAGACTATTCTTCTGCAACAAGTGTAGCATGATATTTTTCAAGAATACTGCTCTGGAGCAGCTCTCTCATTTCTATGTTGATGGGATGGGCAATATCTTTATATTCGTTGTCCGGTGTTTTTCGGCTGGGCATTGCAATAAAAAGTCTGTCCTGACCGTCTATGACCTTTATGTCGTGAACCACAAAACAATTGTCGAATGTTACCGATACCACGGCTTTCATTTTGTCTTCATTATTCATTTGTCGTATTCTGATATCTGTTATTTCCAATGTTACAACCTCCGTTAATAAAACTGTAGTTATATTCTGTACTGTTTTTTTAATTATAATACACATTAAAACAAAATAAAATTTGTATATAATTTATGTTTATTTTTGGAAGTAAATAGTGTATAATTAAGTGTATATACAATAAGGAGTTGTAATTGTTTTGAATAAATTAACATATGTACACTTTATAGGAATCGGCGGCATCAGTATGAGTGCAATCGCCAAGGTTCTACTTCACAACGGAATAAAGGTATCTGGCTCTGATATGAACCGGAGCAAAATGACCGATGAGCTTGAAAGCCTTGGTGCAAAGGTGTTTATCGGTCAGAGTGCTGATAACATTTCAAATCCCGACATTGTTGTTTATACTGCCGCAATAAAAGAGGATAATCCCGAGCTTTCAAAAGCAAAAGAGCTTGGCATAAAGACAGTAACAAGAGCGCAGATGCTCGGCGATATAATGAAAAACTACAAAAGGGCAATTTCGGTCGCCGGGACACACGGAAAGACAACTGCCACTTCAATGATGACTTATGTCCTTGTGAAAGCCAATCTTGATCCTACTGTTATGGTTGGCGGAGAACTTGACATTATCGACGGCAATTTCAAAATAGGGGAGAGCGATTACTTCCTCACCGAATCCTGCGAGTATTGCCGAAGCTTTCTGAGCTTTTCTCCCACCGTCGGTCTTATTCTCAATGTAGAAGAGGATCATCTTGACTACTACAAAGACCTTGACGATATCAAAAGTGCATTTTCCGACTTTGCGGCTCTTATCCCTTCAGATGGAGTGCTGGTAGTTTGTGCAGAGGGGGGCAACGGTCTTGACTGTCTCGGAAAGGCATCTGCCAAGCCAATTACCTATGGATTTAACAATGGCGACTACCGTCCTTGTAATCTCACATTTGATGATTTTGGTTATCCAACCTTCGACATAGTCAAAGACGGCAAAATAATTGATACTCTCACTCTTAATGTTGTGGGCAGACACAATGTGCTGAATGCAACCGGCGTGTATGCGGCATCTGTTGCAATGGGAATAAATCCCGATGCCATTAAAGACGGTCTTCAGAGCTTCAGCGGCACCAAAAGACGCTTTGAGAAAAAGGGATACTGTAACGGTGCGCTGATAATCGACGATTATGCTCATCATCCAACAGAGATAGCTGCAACCTTTGCATCAATTAAGAAAATTAAACACAACACTGTGTGGTGTATTTTCCAACCTCACACCTACACCCGCACAAAAGCTCTTTTCAATGATTTTGTAAATGTGCTGTCGGGGGTTGACAGAGTAATTGTTACCGACATATATGCTGCAAGGGAGAAGGACACCGGTGAAATAAGCGCGACTCAGCTTTCGGATGCAATACCCAACAGCAAGTATATTTCAAGCTTTGAAGATATTGCTGATTATATTAAGAAGGTTGCCTGCAGAGGAGACATAATAATAACCATGGGAGCAGGCAATGTTGTTGAAATAGGAGATATGATAAAAGATACGGAGGCACAATTATGAATGTCTATGAAGCAATAAAAATACGCAGAACTGTGAGAAAATATAAACCCGTTCCGGTAAAAAATGAAGATTTAATCAAAATGATAGAGTGTGCAAGACTTGCCCCTACCGGTGCAAATCTTCAGTCGCTTAAATATTCAATTATTGCCGATGAAGAAAAACGCCGTGAGATATATCCATTTGTTAAATATGCCGGCTATATCCCCGACTGGGATCCTTCCTTCGAAGAAAGCCCAATGGCATTTATTGCGGTTTTAAATGATACAGATATCAAGCAGTCTCCAAAAGCGGAAGCCGACAGCGGCGGAGCAATAATGAGTATGTGTCTGATGGCAAAAGAGCTTGGTCTTGACACCTGTTGGCTTGGTTCAGTAAATCGTGATGAGGTTAAAAAGATTATGGGATATGCCGACAATCTCGACATTCTTTACCTTCTTGCCGTTGGCTATGGTGATCAGACAGGCGAGTTTTTTGACAGTGATAAAGAAATCAAATATTATTTCACTAAAGATGGCGATGTACGCGTACCAAAGCGTACCATTGACAATATAATTGTCTAAATTAAAACAGAAAAGGTATCAAATTCCAAATGGAGGATTTGATACCTTTTTTTGCTTTATAGGAAACTTCGTTCCTATAAAGCAAAAACATTGATTATGTTGCCGTGCAAATTTTTTTTGAAAAGCTGTAGCTTTTCAAAAATGCACATGGCTTAAGAAATATGCATTAAACATAAAACGAATCGCTTAGACTTAAAACTTCGATTCGGTTTTCATCGTCAATACCGTTTATGCTGCCGCCATATTTCAAAATCATTTTAATTCTTTCAATATGTTCATTTGTGATTTTTTCTCCTGGAATTATTATGGGCGTGCCGTGCGGATATTTATACACAACCGAACGGCAAAGTCTTCCGGCAGAGTCTTCAACATTTACCTTTTCACCATCGCAGTAAAATGCCTTATAGGGCATAACCTGCACCTTTTTTCTTGGTGGCGGTGCCGAATCGGGTTCTTCAATAGAAAATTTTGCCGAAGAAAGCTTTGCGACCGACATACAGGAATTCACAAGTTTTCTGACCTCAGAGGGAGAATTATACAGAGAAACCGAGAAGATCAGGTTGTCACGGTCGGCAGAATCGGGCTCGATTCCATATTTATTCACAAGAATTTTTGCTGCATCAGATGCACTGATGTCAACCTTTGAAAAATTCAGCACTATCTTTGTTTTGTCGGTGTGATGAATTTCACTTCCGTTATTGAATTCCACATCAAACCAGAACACATCGGTATTGCGGTTGACAAGATGCTTTCCCCGTTCTATCTCTTTGAGGATTGCCTGATACTTTTTACGGTTTTTCAATGCATAAATTACGGCATTTTCAGTTGCACAAAGAAGGGCTGTCGATCCGCTTCCGCATTGATACACCGACAGTTGTTCTCTTATGACTGAATCCGGTATATCCTCTGTCCGAAGGTGCAAAAATCCGCTGCCTGAAAATCCGCCCATTGTTTTCGAACAGCTGTGAATGACAATGTCTGCTCCGCAAAAGAGGGCAGGCTCGGGAAATTTGTCCCAAAATGTAAAATGCATACCAAGAGCCTCGTCAACAATAAGATACATGTTCTTGTCGTGGGCAATTTCTGCTGCCTTGCGTATGTTGGCACACACTCCATAGTAGGTTGGGCTTGTGATTATAACAGCCTTTGCATCACGGTGGCGTTCGGTAAGATATTCAAGCTCCTCGGTGTTTATTCCGCCGGAAATTCCATATTTGGAATTGTGCATTCTCTTGAGAAAAACCGGAATAAGGGCGAGAATTGTAATTGCATTTATCATTGCCTTGTCACATTCAGGATCAACAATTACCTTATCACCGGCTTTGCATATTGATGCCAGTGATGCATATATTCCACTGCTTGCACCGCCGGTAAGATAATAGCTTCTTTTGGCTCCGAAGGTTCCTGCAATATGCTTCTCGCTCTGGAGTATAAAAGACTTTGGATTCAGAATTTCGTCGGTTTCCGGAAGTGCATTTAAATCCAGACGGCAAAGACTTTCTGTTTTCATTTTCACCTTGCCCTTGTGTCCGGGGGAGGTAAATTGTATTCTGCGTTTTGTTGAGTATTTCATCAATCCGTTGTATATATGGGGTTTCATAGATTTGTCCCTCTCTTGATTAATCTGTGGCATTTCTTAAGCTTCATTTTTCACAATCGGAATTGCCCTTTAAAAAGCTTTCAATCTGCTTTTTTGAATGTGCAGATGTTTTAAATATAATGCCATCAGTTTTGTCGTCGTTTTTATATAAAATATATATTGTTTTTCCCTTTTGCTTTGGTCTTGTGTAGCTTCTGACCTTGTTTTTTGGAATGGATTCGAATTTGGTTTTGCTGTCAGTAACAAGCTTTATGTTGGCCGTTGCAACCATATTCACAAGCTTTTCGCGTTTCGCAAGAATTCTTTTCACCGTAAATTTACCGGCTGAAATTTCAAACTCGTATTCGGTGAGGATTTTTGAAACAAAAAACCAGCCGAATGCAATTGTTATGCCGAGAGCACAAAAATGCTTCACAATTGTAAGATTAAATTCAAATAAAATCTGAGCAACGCCCCAGATAATGTTGAAAAGATATATTCCAGCAAACCACAAAACAACCGCAATTACCGGGTTAACACCCGATTTTACTTTTTCTTTATATATACTCATCATATATTCCTCTCACTGACACCTCGCCTGAATTTACGCATATAACGCCAAGCTTTTCCGTGTCAACCCAAAGTGAACCGTCTTCGTCGATTTTCATCGCTTTGCCTGCAAGCTCTTCCCCGGTATCGGGATATATCAGTTTTACAGCTTTCCCGAGGGTTATACTTGCTTTTGTATATTCATCTATCAGCTTTTTGGAGTTCTTTTCATCAATCAGAGCTTCAATTTCCAAAAGAACCCGGGCCAGCGTTTCGTTTTCGTCAATCCATTTGCCGCACTCGTTTTTTAGTGAGCCTGCGTATTTCAGCATAGAATCAAAGTCGGTGTTATTGGCATTGATTCCTATTCCGACATTGAATGTAGGGAGAGTATTTTCTTCAAAATATCCCTTTGTGAGAATGCCGCAAAGCTTTTTCCCCGATAAGGACACAATGTCATTGGGCCATTTGATTTTGCATGGGGTGTAGAGTGACAGGGCTTTCTGAACCCCCAGGGCACAGATTGCAGTTAAAAACTGAAAGTTTTTAAAGGCTTTTTCAGGCTGCAGAATCAGCGAAAAATATATTCCGCCTTCATCGGAAGCCCATTTCCTTCCCATTCTTCCCACTCCGCCTGTCTGGGTTTTTGTACAAACAATGTCACCGTGAGACAAATCAAGGGTTTTCGATATGTCAAAGGTTGATGTGACACTTTCAAAAAAGTACAGGTTTTTTCCGATATATTCAGTTGATAAAATTGCCTTGATTCTTTCGGGTGAAAGCTTCAGGGAAGTAGGAATACTCGTGTTCATAGAAACCTCTCAATCAGCCTTTTATATGTTTTCAATGAAAGCGGAAACTATTCCGCCCTCTATTTCGATAACACCGTATTTGCCATATGAACCCGGATTCATAACAACAGTGCCGTTGGTTTCAAGATAGCTTTGGTGTGTGTGACCGAAAAGCACAATGTCGGCATTTTCTTCTTTTGCTTTTTTCAAAAGGGAGTATAGTCCCTGCTTAACATGATATTTGTGACCGTGACACATGAAGAATTTCTTTCCCTCAAGGGTAAAAATACGCTCGTCGGGAAAGTTTGCATCTTTTGTCCAGAAATCATTATTGCCTTTTACAAAAATGAATTTCTGTCTCGGAAAAATTGTTTCCAGCTCTTCGCAGTCTCTGACAACATCGCCGAGATGTATGCAAAAATCGGGATTTTCCTTTTTTATTGTTTTTATTGCTTTATCTAAGCTTGCGTGTGTGTCACTTATTACTACAATTTTCAAAACAATCTCTCCATTCCATAAAGTCTATTATAACAGACAATTACATATATTGCAACAAATAAAAATATATTTTGGTCACTCTACCGATTTTTTTGCTTCACAGATTGACATACAACAGAATTTAATATATAATAAACCCATGTTTTTACAAATGAAAACAGGGAGGTAACCGGTTCAATGAGTAAGAAAATCATAGCTTTTAAATACATTACCTTTGCCGCAACACTTTTGTCTGCAGTGTTCATATTTTTCGATTGGTTCATGCTTTCAGTTCCGCTTTTCGACGCATTTCTGGAGTCGGGAACATTGCACATTTCCTATATGACTCTGCCGTCTCTTATTGAAGAAAATGCATTGGGTCTCATAACCCGGATGGGGGGCAGAGCTACAGCCATAACTACGCTTCTTTTGTGCGCTGTGCTGAAATACTTTTGCATTTTGTCAGCGGGGCTTGGTATTTGCGGAATATGGAAGGTGTGCATAAAAAACAAGGCTTCAAGAACTATATTTGTCTCACAGCTTCTTGCAATTGCACTTCAGATTGTAGCACTTCTGATGATTATTATTATAAATGTATTCATCTCTGTCTATGCTCCCGGAATCAGTGAAATGCTTGGCATTTCCGAGAGCCTTATTGATTTCAGATTCATACCTACTGTGTGGGCTTTGATTTCTGTTGCTTCGGCAATTCTTTCGATAATTTTCTCTCAGAAATATATTGGCGAACTTGAAGCCTCTGAATAAACTCTGTTTAACAATAGCCTTAGCAACCAACACTGAACACGCCTCAAATGGTGAATTTTCGGTATCTTTTGCCTTGTCGTCCTTGAAAGGCGAGTAGCCTTCCTGCGTCCTCCGCACCAAAATCTCCTCAAAAATTCATCCATTTGAGGTCTGC
>JAZNUS010000075.1:0-27852 GCA_045592485.1 Clostridia bacterium
CGTTAACTTCAACGACTCGCCTTCGCACCGTAAGAGGGTGCTTGCCTCGTCGGAAGTTTTGACATGTGCGCTTTCATCATTTCACATTCGCACACCTGTGTGCTCTGTTCAATGGAAAGCACAGCAAAACCCCAATTTAAACCTGAACATTCCATAAAACAAACAGCCACAACAGATTTAGTTCAACTCTGCTAGTGGCTGTTTATTTTTTCATTTTATTATTTACATTTTATTATTTACATTCTATGATTTCATCTGCAATTTCTGACAAAAGCTTTGCTGTTTTCATAAAGGTGTTGTCTGAGTATTTGCTTCCGAGAGTAATCTCCCACGAAAACCCGCCATCAAATCCGATTTCATTTAATGCTTTTCCAAAATCCTGCCAGTCAATGTCGCCAAAATACGGCATCATGTGGTAGTCATGATTAAATTTAGTGTCGTGAACATGAAGAACACGAATTTTATCCCCAAGCTTTCTTACTGCATCGGCGGGGGTTTCCTCATTGATGCAGACAATGTGTCCGGTGTCAAGACAAACCTTGAAATTGTCGTCGTTAATTTCACTTGCAACCTTAAGGATTTCATCAGGAGTGGAGATTGAAAAATCTTTAAAAGGCATATTTTCAAGACAAATTGTAACTCCGGATTCCTTTGCCGTTTCAAGAAGCTCGTTCATGAATGAAATGTTGAGTTCAAAGGTTTTTTCTTCATTTCCTGTTCCCTTGTCCTCTATTCCGAAAGGCATTATGGGATGAACAACCCAGTTTTTGCAGTCAAGGAATGACGCCAGGCGGATTGACCTCTTCATTTTTTCCATTCTTTCCGCTCTGTCCGCATCTTCAAGGTCACGGGGAGGAAATCTCCAGGGACCATGCATCTGTTCAAATTTAATGCCTGCTCTATGGGCAAGCTCTTTTTCTTTTGATGCATATTCTTTTAATTCATCAATAGAGGCTGTGTATAAAAATGTGTCTGTGTTGCATATGCTGTAGTCCACACAGGAAAAGCCCGCTTCTTTGACTTTTTCAAATTTATCATTTCCGAATCTGTCAAAATTACCATTGTTAAAAGGAACATAGGATATTGATTTTTTCATATTTGTCAACCTTTCTACCTTACCATAACTCCAATACCGTCGGGAATGGCCACAACCTCGGGATTTTCAACTTTTAACACTGATTTAGCTTTTTCAAGTGCCTCTCCAATTGAATGAGCCGGAATCATATGCATTGCTTCAATGATTTCATCGGGCATTTCAGAAACATAAATAACTCTCGAATTTAAAAGAATCCTCACAAGAATCTGACTTTGCCATTGGTCAGGCTGTGTTTCGTTGCGGTTTCTTTTAAGGAATGAATCCATAATTTCACAAACATTGTCACTGTCTGCAAGCTGATGATAAAAATCGTCACCGCCAAGTCCGTCGTTTGATGCGGCAAGCATAATTATTACGCCGCCTTTTTTAACCGTTGCCTCAGCAGCAGTCATGCCCTTAACCGCCTGATACATATTCTGATCAAGAGGATAGCCTCCGTTGGTTGTGATTACAATATCGGCAGGAATTGCTTTTGCACCGCAAAGCTCCGACAGAAAGTCAGTGCCTTTTTTGTGGGCAGCTTCGAGATTTCCGGCCGTTGCATAGATAACCTCTTTTTTGCCGTTTAAAACCACATTTACAATAAATTTTAAATCAGCCTTTTTAGCCGCCCAAAGCATATCAGTGTGAATTGAATTATTCTCAAGGATTCCCGTTCTTGCACATGGGTGAGCAATAAATTCACTGCAATGATTTGCAAGAACCGTTTTTCTGCCTGCAACACCGGGAAGAACGCTTTTTCTGCCCCCTGAAAAACCTGCAAAAAAGTGAGGTTCAATGAAGCCCTCGGCAACCAGCAAATCTGCTTCAATGGCAAGAGAATTTATTTCACATTCTCCGCCCGACGGCAGTGTGCCGATTCCTACAAGCTTTTCCCTTTCATCACAATCGTGAATATATATTTTTTCTTTGCTGACAATTTCTTCACCGAATTTGCCCACCAGCTCTTCTTTTGTTGTGCCTCTGTGACAGCCTGTGGCAATTAAAATTGTAATGTCGGCATCAGGATTTCCAAGGCGGATTTCCTCAAGCATTGCAGGCATAATAACCTTGCTTGGAACAGGTCTTGTGTGGTCGCTTGCAATAATTACAATTTTGTTTTTGCCCCTTGAAAGCTCTCTGAGAGAGGGTGAATCGACCGGATTTAAAAGAGCATTTTTAACAAGAGTCACAGGGTCTGATTCAGGCTTGTAGCTTTCAACGGAAGATTCCAGAACACCGATAAGCTCATCGCCAAATGTATGAGTCAAATGGGTTTTTCCATAAGGAAACTTAATTGCTGTCATTGTTTACATTCTCTCCTTCGCCGTTTTTTCTGTGGCGGTTTATAATGTTTATTATAAAAGGTATCAAAACAAACTGAAGCACAATTCCGGGTAATGCATCAATAAAGCCTCCTGCCCAGAATGCCTGAAGTGCAAAAGGTTTACCATTAAAACTAAGGAGCAGATATTTAGCAAACCCCCACACCAATCTTCCGCAAACCATGGAAGCAGCAAGGGAAAAAATTACTGCAGTTGTGTTTTTCTTTTTTGAGTGTTTATATAAAAGTCCGATAATGATTCCATAGGTTGCAAGCTCCAGGCTCATCCACACAGAGTTTGGATAAAGAGGCGGCATACCAAAGCACACCGACCTGAAAACAGGCATTACAAGCCCCACGGCTCCTCCATAGAGCGGACCGCAAACAAGACCTGTGAGCATAACGGGAATATGCATTGGAAGAAGACTGTCCCCTATTTCCTTCAACTGAAAAGTCAAAAAAGGAAGAACCATTCCAAGGGCAAGAAGCAACGCAGAAATAATCAGATTTTTTGTACGGTTGTTTTTCATATGCTCAGCTTCTTTCATAATTCATCAGCAAGGGTTTTTCGTTTTTTCCATCTACCGGAAAGGAAATATATCATACTCGGAATTGCATAACCATAGGGTGCAAGTCCATAGCCAAGAACAAATCCGAAAAATCCCCAATCAAATACTATACCGAAAAGCCAGCTTAAGCCAATTCTGAGAACAACTCCGTCCAGAAGTGCGAGGCCCATGCTGAGGTTTGCATAACCAATGCCCTGAATAAAGGCTCCGCTTCCCCTCATTACCGCAAAAGCCGGGAACATCCAGATTATGGCTTTAATAAAGGTTTCGGACATTTTGTGAACCTCGGGATCATCGGAGAAGAGCATAAACATTTCTTTTCCGAAAACTATGTAGAGTACAAGAAAAATCAAAGTAAGCAAGAATGAGTAAACCCATGCACAATACACAATCTTTTTTGCCCTGACGCCTTGGTTTGCACCGATGTTCTGACTGATCATGGGAAGTGCTGCATATTGAATGCCCTGAGAAATTTTGTTGATGATGTCATCAATTCTCATGCCGACTCCAAAGGTGGCAGATGCAACAACACCAACAGAATTGATTATGGAATTTACAAAAAGCATTGAAAGGTTGATAAATCCCATCTGAACAGCCATAGGTGCACCTATGCTTATGATTAGCTTTCCATAGGACTTTTCGATTTTAAGGCTTGATGCCTTGAAATCAAACCCGAATTCTCCTCTGTGACGGTAAAGATAGAAAATGGAAAACACAAAGGAGCCTGCCTGACCGATTATTGTTGCCCAGGCTGCACCTGCAACGCCCCATCCCCACATACCCGTGAAGACAAAATCAAGCACAAGATTAATAACCGATGCAATAACAATAAAAAGCAGAGGTCTTCTGGAATCTCCCATTCCGCGAAGAACTGCAGAAACCATATTGTAGCCTGCAGTAAAAAACATACCGCAGCCGCATATGATAAGGTAATCGGTTGCCATTGCCAGAGACTCAGCAGGAACATTCATAAGTCCCATAATTATTTTCCGAAAAGCAACGAACAAAATGGAAAATACTATTGCCATTATTGTAAGAATTGTGAAAAGTGTTCCGATTATGTTATTCAGGCGGTCTCGCTTGCCGGAGCCTATAGCCTGTGAAACAAGAACCTGTCCCGCATTTGACACACCAAGGCACACCATTGCGGCAAGATTGACAACAAGGCTGCTCAGGGAGACTGCAGAAAGCCCGGCAGTGCCAACATACCTTCCTACGATAATCATGTCTATTGTGCTGTAGAGCACCTGAAGAGCATTAGATGCCATAAACGGAAGCATAAACCAAAAAAGCTGTTTTGGAATGCTTCCCGATGTGAAATCCTTAGAGAGTGATCTGCTCATTTATAATCTCCTTAGTAATCATTTTCTTGGCTGTTTTTTTACATAAGTGTTTTCCTGATTTCTGTATATGAGAAATTTCGAAAACAGAAATTCAAGAACGAAGTTCGAAAGCATTGTTACTGCAAGGGTGAGATACTCATTTACACCCGCACCTTCAGCAACATGACCGAGCCATGTCGAAAGCGGGGTGAAAACAAGGTAGAACCCGAAAAGCTTGGACATCGAAGCCGGAATATTTGCACTGGATTTAAAGGTGTAGCGCCTGTTAAAGGTGAAATTCCACACAATGGAAAGAATGAGTGACACAAGATAGGCAGGCCAGTATCTCCACTTAAAAAGCTCAATAAACAGGGTAAACGAGGCAACCTGTATTATACCTGCAGATATTGAAAACAATGTGAATTTAAGCATTTGAATCCATGAATTTTTCATATGTAAAAACTCCTGTCAAACCATAATTTTGCAGACAGCAATAAAGCGATTATTTATATTCCCTTGCAAGCTTTTCAAATGAAGGAAGTGATTTTTTTATCATTTCTGTTGATACACAGTAGCATATTCTCACATATCCGGGATATCCGAAGCTGTCGCCGGGTACAAGGAGAAGCTCATATTTTTTTGCTTTTTCACAAAATGCACCTGCATTGTCTTCAAGGGCTTTAAGGAAAAGATAGAATGCGCCGTCGGGCTGTGCAACAGTGTAACCATATTTGGAAAGAGCCTCACAGAGAATGTCACGGTTTTTCTTGTAGATTGAGATGTCCGAGGTTTTGCCGATGCATTTTGGAACAATTTTCTGGAAAAGGCTCGGTGCACATACAAAACCGAGAGATCTGCCTGCACCGCAAACCGCAAAATAAAGCTCTTTCCAATTGGTGGCAGTGTTCGGAACAAGGATATACCCTATTCTTTCGCCGGGAAGTGAAAGTGATTTACTAAAGGAATAGCAAACGATTGTGTTATTGTAGTAGTTGGGAACAAATGACACAACAACACCATCGGTGTACACAAGCTCACGATAGGGTTCGTCTGCAATTATGTAGATTTCTTTATTATATTTTTTCTGAGCGGCATCAAGAACCTCGGATAATCTGATTATTGTAGCCTCCGAAAGAACAACACCTGAAGGATTGTTTGGGGAATTTATGATGACCGCCTTGGTGTTTTCGTTAATTGCCGCCTCAAGTGCATCGAAATCAATCTGAAAATCCTCTTCACGGCACTTGACAATAACCGGCTTCATTCCTGCCTGACCAATGAAAACTGTGTATTCAGGGAAAAAGGGTGCAAGACAAATCACCTCGGAATTTTCTTCGGCAATTGCTGAAAGAGAAATAGTGAGGGATGCCGCCGCTCCAACCGTCATATAGAAATTATCCATGGTATATGAGGTTCCATACTGTGAATTGACATAGTCTGCACATGCCTTTCTCACATCGGGAGCACCCTGAGCCGAGGTGTAGCCGTGAAGTGAAACAGGGTCGGTGTTTAAAACAAGGTCTGCAAGAGCTTCTTTCACACATTCGGGAGCAGGAACGCTTGGATTGCCGAGGCTGAAATCAAAAACATTTTCTTCACCTATTTCTGCTTTTCTTTTGAGTCCGTATTCAAAAAGCTCACGAATTTCACTTCGTTTGCTTCCCAGTTCATACATTCTTTGTGATATCATTTTTTGTTACCTCCGTTTGTATTTTCAACAGTTATTTTTTTGCAAAAAACCACAGTGTATTTTCGATATTCTGTTTGTCATGGTCAAGGTTGTACACACTCAGCACCACTGTTTCACCATTGACTTTTTTAAAGGTTATTGACGGAATTTCACCTTCGGCAAGATGTCTCCTTATGGCATCATAATTAAGAAAAGTCATAACAGGTCTATGAAATTCGGGGTGTACATATTCATCGATATATTTTGTCAGAAGCTTTGAAAAATTATTTTCCTCTTCATTATAGCCAAGATATGACGGCATCAGAATGCGCCGGGCAGTGTCGGTGGCAAGGTCCACTCTGTATATGCCGTTATAATTTTCCCTAAGAACAGAAATCATTGTGTCAATCTCTGAGATGCCTGTTTTCATTTGTTTAAATTCGACTTTATTGTCTTTGGAAACATACATCTGATCTTTATTCTTGTTCTGATAATAATGAGCCTTTGCTTCATACATTCTCACTTCTGCTTCTTTTACCATTTCCTCGCAGTTGGTGTTCTGACTTCTGTATGACAAGCCGATAGCAACATTATATTCTTTAACCTTGATTTGTTCAACAAATACATCAATATCCTGCTTGATTTGTTCCTGAGAAATATTCTCGGTAAAAACAAGAAATTCATCGCCGCCCATGCGGTAGATGTGCTGACCGAAGAACACATCCTTGAGGGTGTTGGCAATATATATGAGCATCTCGTCCCCGGCAGCGTGTCCATATTTGTTGTTCCTGAGATGAAGCTCGTTGACATCAATATAGATGCAGGAGAAATCCCGGGGCTTCTCTTCGTCAAACAAAACAATATCCTTTTTATAGGACACACGGTTCTGAACTCCTGTGAGTGAATCGGTGGTTGCAGCAAGCTCGGTTCTGCTGAGATGGTTTTTGTTATATACTGCAATTGAAAAGCATATTGAAATGTCGGCAATAAGTATTCTTGCAACTGTGCTTCCCGAAGGATTGACAACTCCAAGAATGCTCACATGATTGTTTTTGTCTGTTATTATTGCATAGGTTACTTCCCGGATATTGTTTTGCCTTAGGAAGCTGAAAAGCTGCGGCTCTGCCATTTTAAAATGCTTATCGGTGATAATCCTTACAATTCTGACAGCGAATCCGTCGTTGTTTTCCCGTGACGCTCCATAGCGGAAAAGCTCACTTATGAGATGCTTTTTGTCATTCTCCGACATTGCTGTCTTTTTTTGTGATGGCATAGTGTAAAGATAGCTTTCACCGGAGCTGTCTACAAAAAACGCAGAGCGGGAACGACAAAATTCCTGCATATCCTTTAATGCTTTTTTGAAATTGCCCGACTGCTGATTAACTTCAAGAAGAAGCTTTCTTATTCCGGAAGCACGGATGTTCACATTTGCACGGCGTCTTTCGCTTTTTAAGATGGCAAAAAGATAAAGAGCAATTACAAGTGCCATTGAGCAAAAGGTTAAAAGAAGTACCATTGATATGTTATGAGTTCTTGCAAAAACCTGCGATTCATAGCGTCCAAGCATTATACCCCAGTTAAAATCGTCAAGGGTGGAATAATGCAAATATAAATCCTCGCCGGTGAATATTGATTTGAATGATGAAAAGCCGCTGTCTGAATTAATGAAATCCTCATAGGAATAGCCGTCATTGTACTGACGCTTTTCAAGCTGAGACAGCTCACCCGGTTCGGAATTGATGGTATCTATGACAAATTTGCCCGTTTCTTTATCGTAGACAAAAAGCTGGGCATCAAGTTCATTTGCCATTTTACTGTACTTTTCGTTTATGGTGTCAAGCTTTATGACACCATAGAGCATACCGACTGTCCGACCACCTGACACAACGGGAACTGCACTTCTGATTATTTGCAGATTGTCAACAGTAAGGTCAGAGACCCTGTCGCTTATGTATTCACCCTTGGCGGCTTCTTCGTCAAAGGATATTTTTCCGCTTAAATCGATATTACCTCTCTTTGTAACAAAGGTGTTGTCAGGGTTTAAAATACCGATATTCGAAAACAAGCCTATGGGCTCAAAGGACTCGAAAAGCAAATCATAGGACTCACCGCTCTCGTAGAGTCTGGAGGCAAAGTGGGACATTGTAACAAGGTTTTCTCTGTCAGAATTAAGCTGAAGGGTAATGTTATCTTTGATTTGCTTTGTCTGAATGTGAAGCATCTCATAGGCTTCATCCTCAGCTTTTAAGTAAAAGAAATTAACCATCATAAAGAAAACAGCACAAATTAAAATAACGGTAATAACTGTGTATAAAATATTATTACTGTATTCTCTGTTTTTGTATTTTGCAATCATATGTCACAATCTTCTTTCAATATATATTTTATAATTTTATACCAAGATAATTATACTACTTTCAAGATAATTAATCAAGCATTTTGTAAAATTCAGTGCAATAAAATTACAAAGAACAAAAGAGCAAGCATTGCGACCGCTAATTGCTTGCTCTTTCATTTATCGGATTATTATTTTTTGTCAAAAAAATCTTTCATTTTATCGGCAAAGGATTTACGCTGTTTATAATTTGTTTCACCGCTTATTTCACCGAGCTTTGAAATAAGCTCTTTTTGCTGAGAAGAAAGATTTTTCGGAACCTCTACAGTGAACTTGAGGTTCATATCTCCTCTGACACCGCTTCTCACATGAGGAATACCCTTCCCTCTGAGACGCACAACAGTTTCGGGCTGTGTGCCCTCGGGAACTGTGTAGGTCATTTTGCCAAGCTCATACTTTTTGTCGGGATCGAGAACGGGAATTTCTATCTCTGCGCCGAGAGCTGCCTGAACAAAAGTAATGGGCACTTCAAGGTTCACATCATAGCCCGAACGAGAGAACACGGCATGTTTTTTGATTGAAACCGTAACAAGAAGATCTCCGGCGGGGCCTCCCTTTGAGCCTGCATTGCCAAGACCGCGATAACTCACCGTTTCACCGGAATTGATTCCTGCAGGAATGTCCACCTCTATGCTCTTTGCTCTTTTAACCTTGCCCTTGCCGTGGCATTTGGTGCACGGATTTTTGATGATTGTGCCTTCACCGCGGCACTGACCGCAGACCTGGGTATTCATCATCTGACCAAACATAGTGTTCTGAACATGCTTAATCTGACCTGTTCCCTTACAATAAGGACAGGTCTGTTTGTCGGAAGCGGATTTCGCTCCGCTTCCGTGACATTCTTCGCAATCCTCAACAACATAGATTTTAAGCTGCTTTTTTACACCGAATGCTGCTTCTTCAAAGGAAAGAAGAACGCTTTCTTCAATGTCGGAGCCTCTTCTCGGACCGTTACGGCGTCTTTGGGAAGAACCGAATCCCCCACCGAACATGGAGCCGAAAATGTCGCCAAGGTCATCGAAGCCCATTCCTCCGAAACCGCCAAAGCCGCCTGCACCGCCGGCACCACCGCCATAGTTGGGGTCAACGCCGGCAAAACCGAATTGGTCATATCGTGCTTTTTTGTCGGAATCACTTAAAACCTCATAGGCTTCGCCGATTTCCTTGAATTTTGCTTCAGCATCTTTATCGCCCGGATTAACATCAGGGTGATACTTCTTTGCAAGCTTTCGGTATGCTCTTTTTATCTCGTCATCGGAAGCACCCTTCTGCACTCCGAGGACTTCGTAGTAGTCTCTTTTATCTGCCATATTTCCACCTTATAAATGACAAAATTTATCACTGGTTGTCATCGTCAACCACAGTGTAGTCACCGTCATATGTTCCGCCGGCATTGGGATCCTGACCGCCCATATTGCCCATGTCGGGAGCGCCCTGGGGATTTGCCTGCTGATACATTTTAGACGAAATTTCATAGAATTTCTGCTGAAGAGCATCGCTTGCCGCTTTAATTGCATCGGTGTCGGTGCCTTCGAGAGCTTTTTTGGTGTCGGCAATTTTAGCTTCAATGTCTGCCTTGTCTGATGCATCAAGCTTGTCGCCAAAATCGTTCATAGCTTTTTCACACTGATAGCACATTGAATCGGCATTGTTTCTTGTGTCGATTTCTTCTTTGCGCTTTCTGTCTTCTTCTGCAAACTGTTCTGCTTCTTTAACAGCCTTGTCAATGTCTTCGTCGGAGAGATTTGTGCTGGCTGTGATTGTGATATCCTGAACATTACCTGTTGCCATATCTTTTGCAGATACATTAACAATACCGTTGGCATCGATATCGAAGCTTACTTCAATCTGAGGAACACCTCTGGGAGCAGGAGCAATGCCTGTGAGGCTGAATCTGCCGAGAGATTTGTTGTAGGCTGCCATTTCTCTTTCACCCTGAAGAATGTGTATTTCAACAGAGGTCTGGTTGTCTGCTGCAGTTGAGAAAACCTGTGTTTTCTTTACGGGGATTGTTGTGTTTCTTTCAATAAGCTTTGTGCAAACACCGCCAAGAGTTTCGATACCCAGTGAAAGAGGTGTAACATCGAGAAGAACAACATCCTTTACATCACCTGCAAGAACACCGCCCTGAATTGCAGCACCCATAGCAACACATTCGTCGGGGTTGATGCCCTTGTGGGGTTCTTTGCCGATGAAGTTTTTAACTGCTTCCTGAACAGCGGGGATTCTTGATGATCCGCCAACAAGAAGAACCTTGTCAATTTCAGAAGCGGAAAGACCGGCATCCTGCATAGCCTTTCTTGTGGGTTCCATTGTTTTTTCAACAAGGTCGGCAGTGAGTTCGTCAAATTTGCTTCTGGTGAGAGTAATATCTAAATGCTTTGGGCCTGTTGCATCTGCAGTGATAAAGGGAAGGTTGATGTTTGATGTTGTAACACCTGAAAGCTCAATTTTTGCTTTTTCTGCAGCTTCCTTGAGTCTCTGCATAGCCATTTTATCGTTGGAAAGGTCAATGCCGTTTTCCTTTTTAAACTCTGCAACAAGATAGTCAATGATTTTATCGTCAAAATCGTCACCGCCGAGGCGTGTGTTACCGTTGGTCGCAAGAACCTCGAATACACCGTCTGCAATTTCAAGAATGGACACATCGAAGGTACCGCCGCCAAGGTCATAGACCATAATTTTCTGTTGGTCGTCTTTGTCCATACCATAAGCAAGAGCTGCTGCTGTGGGCTCGTTGATGATACGGAGAACCTCAAGACCTGCAATTTTTCCGGCGTCTTTTGTTGCCTGACGCTGAGAATCGCTGAAATATGCAGGAACTGTGATTACTGCCTGAGAAACAGTTTCGCCAAGATAGCTTTCGGCATCAGCCTTGAGCTTTGAAAGAATCATAGCTGAAATTTCCTGAGGAGTGTATTTTTTATCATCAATTTCAACTTTTCTGTCTGTACCCATATCTCTTTTGATTGAAATAATTGTTTTGTCGGGGTTTGTGATTGCCTGTCTTTTTGCAACCTGACCAACAAGTCTTTCACCTGTTTTTGTGAATGCCACTACAGAAGGAGTTGTTCTTGCGCCTTCAGCATTTGCAATAACAACGGATTCGCCGCCTTCCATAACTGATACACAGGAGTTTGTTGTACCAAGGTCAATACCAATAATTTTTGCCATTTTTTATTCCTCCAATAAATAAATTTTTAGTTTGCCACTTTAACCATACTGTATCTGATAACCTTATCGCGGTAGGTGTAACCCTTTTGAAATTCTTCCACGATAGTGTTGTCAGCTGCATTTTCGTCTTCCACATGCATAACCGCATTGTGAAATTCGGGATTGAATTCTTCACCGAGAGCTTCGATTGCTTTGACACCAAGCTTGGTGAAAATTTCATTTGTCTGAGTGTAAATCATTTCAAAGCCTTTGTAAAATTCGGAAGACTTGTCGTCTTCGGAAAATGCCGCAAGTGCTCTTTCAAAATTGTCGAGAACGGGAAGAAGCTGTTCTACCGTTCCTGCAACGCTGTCGGTGTAGATTGCTTCTTTTTCTTTGACAGTGCGTTTTTTAAAGTTATCGTACTCTGCCAGAAGTCTTAAATACTTGTCGTTTAATTCTTCAAGCTCCTTGTTTTCTTTTGCATCTTCACATTTTTCTTCAGATGCTTTTTCATCACATTCAGCACATGTTTCGCAAGGCTCGTTTTCCTCCGTCACTTCTGTTTCGGGAGTCTGTGAATCTTTAATATCTTCATCAGCTGATTTTTTTGGATTCTTAATCAAAGCATTCCTTCCTTTCTTTGTGCAGCTGCACCGAAGCTTTAGTGTCAGCTATTGTTTTTATCATCCATAGCCTTAACAACCAACACTAAAGACGCCTTTATTGTTGGTCGTCAAGGCTAACTTCATTTATACATGCAGTAAGATAATCGAGAGTTGTAATAACCTTGGCATAGTCCATACGGGTTGGTCCGACAATTGCAAGCTTGCCCTTAACACTGCCGCCAAGGGAATAGTTGGAAACAACAAGACTGATGTCCTTATCCTTCAAAACAGGATTTTCGTTGCCGATGATAACAGAGGTTGAATCACCTGTTTCCGAGAGAAGTGACTTTATGGTGCTGCTGTTATCCTGCCTGAGAAAATTGAGAAAATCCTTGGTTCTGTCAATATCGTTGAATTCGGGGTGCTTGAAGATGTTTGTTGTGCCGCGCATTACCACATCAACATTTTCACCTTCATTTGAAATATCCTGCAAAAATTCAAACACCGAATCAATCAGTGTGTCGTCAACAGGAATGAGTTTTTTTTCGTTTTCAAGCACATCGGCGCTTAGCTCTCCCATATCACAGCCTGAAAAACGGTAGCTGAGATAGTTTGACAGTTTTTCAAAAACCGATGGTTCATAGACCTTTGCAGTTCGGATTGTTCTGTTTTTAACACTGCCCGAATCCATTACTGCAACAACAACGAAGCTCCTGTCGTCAACGGGAATAAGCTTTATGTTTTTAAGGGTTATCCCTACAGAGGACGGCGTTGTGTAGATGGCAGTGTAGTCGGTGAGAACCGACATAATGTCCGAAATGCTGTCGATGACACGGCGAAGCTCTATATAGCGTTTTCTGAGAGCGGTGGTTATCTGATTAATTTCATTTACACTCAGGCTATATTCTTTCATGAGCTGGTCAACATATACCCTATAGCCAAGATATGACGGTACACGCCCAGCCGAGGTGTGAGGTTTTTCAAGATAGCCTGCCTCTTCGAGAGATGCCATTTCGTTGCGGATTGTTGCAGAGCTGACACCAAGGTCGTGATTTTTCAGAATGTGAGAAGAGCCTATGGGTTCTGCCGAGGCTATGTAATCATCGATGATAGCCTGAAGAATTTTCTTTTTTCTTTCACTAAGCTCCATAATCTCACTTCCTTTTCGGTTCATTAAACACATTTAGCACTCAGACACCCCGAGTGCTAAATATAAGATACCATCTTTTTACATATTTGTCAATAGAAATGTTTAAAATTATTCAAAATCCACAATTACACAAAATCACAAAGCACATAGTTTGATACATAGAGGGCTTTATCTGCTAAAACATATCTGTCTCCATAATCTTTTAAAAGTCCGTTTTGAGTATGTTTGGCAATAGCCTCAGGAAAAGCCTCGCTGCATTCAATGGAAAATTTATCTCTGAAATCGGCCTTTGATACACCAAGAGATGTGAGCCTCAACCCCATAAACATATACTCACTCATCGCCTCTTCTTTTGTAAGAACAAAATCTTCATCATTGCCAAAGTCTGTCATATAGTCGGTAAGGTTTCCGGAGTGAGTGTATCTGCGGTTGTTCACTCTTGATGATGCGGCAGCACCGAGACCGATATAATCACCGCCCTGCCAGTATTTAAGATTGTGCCTCGACTCCCTGCCCTTTTTGCAAAAGTTTGACAGTTCATACTGATTATAGCCGCTGTTTTTTAATTCATTGCATATTTCCTCATACATATCGGCATATTCATCATCGGAGACCTCTGAAATTTCACCCTTTTTCAGCATTACAGAAAAAGGTGTCCCCTCTTCTATTTTCAAGCCGTAAGCAGAAATGTGTTCGGGGTTTATTTTGAGCACTTCAGATATGGATGTGCTCAAATCCTTATGGGTTTGCCCCGGTACACCATACATAAGATCCAGACTCAGATTTGAAAAACCGGCGTTTCTGATGGTCTCAGCACTTCTTTTTATATCGTCTGATGAATGAAGTCTGCCAAGGGTTGCGAGAACACTGTCGGAAAAGCTCTGAGCACCAAGGCTTACTCTGTTGAAGCCCATACTGAAAAGATTCTTCATTTTTTCATCTGTTACGGTACACGGATTTGCTTCAATAGTAATTTCAGCATCGGGACTGACTGAGAAATTTGTCCTCAGCGAAGAAAGAATTGCTTCAATATGCTTTTCATCAGGAAAGGTGGGAGTTCCGCCGCCAAAGTATATTGTGTCTGCAGATATTTTTTCATTTTTAAAAAGACTTGCTTCCCGGCATACCCTATTCGCATATTCCTCATGGGTCACAAGAGAATCGGGATATGAGCAAAAGTCACAGTAATTGCATTTTCTCATGCAAAACGGAATGTGTATATAAATTCCATTCATAAAAATCACCGCATTCTGTTTGGAAAATCATTTGATTTGGGTGGCAAAAACCTGTTTTGCCCTCTCTCTGTCTTTATTTATCTGTGCAATAAGTCCGTTAATATCTGAAAACTTTTTTTCATCTCTGATTTTTTCAAGAAAGCTTACTTTGATTTCTTTATTATATATGTCACCATTAAAGCCGATGATGTGAGTTTCAACGGTAATGTTGTTTTCGTGGTTTACAGTTGGATTTGT
The DNA here is from genome assembly GCA_045592485.1 of Clostridia bacterium. GTDB lineage: Bacteria > Bacillota > Clostridia > UMGS1810 > UMGS1810 > RGIG1828. The sequence goes on from JAZNUS010000075.1 coordinate 14,738, forward strand.
GCCAATGTTCGTGACAGATGGGTACACTTCACCCTGAACAAGGGTGCTTGTGGCATAAACTCCCGATGAGGGAAGAATCCTCCCCTTTTCAGGAATAAGATTTGCTGTTGGAAATCCAAAATCTGTTCCGAGGTGTTTGCCATGAGACACAATTCCGCTTATTTCATAGCTTTCGCCAAGATATTTTGAAATCTCTGAAACCCTTCCTGATGAAATCAGTTCTTTTATCCGTGTACTGCTCACAGCATGCACGCTTCCGTCTGATTCTGTAACTGTTATTTCATCTATGACACTGCACCCGGCGCCGTATTTATTGCAAATGCGAACAAGGTCATGGCAACTGCAGGACCTGTTTTTTGAAAAACGAAAATTGTAGCCCACAACTGCATGAGCACAGCCAAGGTCTTCAATCAGGATTTTTTTGACAAAATCCTCGCCGGAGAGACTCCGGAAATCTTCTGTCAGTTCGTAGCGCACACTTTTTTCAATCCCAAGCTCCGAGGCTCTCTTTTGAGTTTCGGAAGGATTCATTATATATGACAAAGGCGTACCGATAAAGAGAATTATCGGAACACCGCCTGTTTGTCTTGCTTTATCTGCTGCCATCTTAAGAAGCTTTTGGTGACCTATGTGCAAGCCGTCAAACTTTCCTATGGCAACAACATTTTTATTTTTATGGTTAATTTCAGTCATACAATCACCGATTTTCAGAAAAAAGCTTTTGTAAGCTTTATTGGATTCCTGTTTTTTTCTTCTGAATCAAAAACCGTTGCTATGCAAAAAAATGCATTGTCTTTATCATAAACCCTGTAAATTCCGGCATCTGCTTTCACATAGCCCACTGCACCGTTGGTAAGTCTTTTCTTAACTTCATCACCAACAGTCAAGGCAGGATAGTCTGAAAAAACAGAATCTATGGGCATAAGAGAATTTCTTAAGGCTTCCTCGTCTGCTTCTTTAAGCTGGTCAAGAGTGTGAGATGCTCTCAGTCCAAAAATTGAGGCTTTTGTTCGTCTTAGCTCTTTCATGGCACCGCCGCACCCGAGAGAGCGACCGATATCGTGGCATAGGGTTCTTATGTAGGTGCCTTTTGAACAGCTCACCCGCATTGTAAACTCGGTGCCGTTAAAGTCTGAAATTTCAAGGTCATATATTTTTATGGCACGGGGTTTTCGTTCAACCTCAATCCCCTTGCGTGCAAGGTCGCACAGCTTTTGTCCGCCCACCTTGAGAGCGGAATACATTGGCGGAATCTGCATGATTTCGCCTTTGAACTTTTTGCACGCCTCACAAAGCTCGTCAAAGGTTACCGAAACATCAGAGTGCCTAAGAACCTCACCAGTCATATCCTGAGTGTCGGTCTCAACTCCAAGACATACCCTTGCCACATATTCCTTGTCGGAAAATGTGAGCATATCGCAAACCTTTGTGGCTTTTCCGATGCACACCGGAAGAACTCCTGTTGCGTCAGGGTCAAGAGTTCCCGTGTGCCCCACTTTTCGGGTTCCGTATATTTTACGAACCACATTTACAACATCGTGAGATGTGTAGCCTTTATCTTTGTCTATTACAACTATTCCGTTTATATTATCCAAAATCACACCAACTTTTCAAATTCGTCCAAAAGCTTTTTCTTGGCTGATTCAAGGTCTTCATAAAAAGTCAAGCCTGCCGCACGGACATGGCCGCCGCCTCCAAACTTTTGTGCGACCTTTGATACATCAACATATCTGTTGGAGCGAAGGCTGACACGGATTTCGCCGTTGTCTGCAACCTTGAACATTATTCCCACTTCAACCCCTTCGGCAGAGCGTGTAAGACCAATCCATGCATCTGCCTGACTCATTTCCGCTCCTGACTTTTCAAGAGCTTCGGAGTCTACATAGGTTGTGCAGACCTTACCGCCGAAATGATATTCAAGGCGTTTTGTAACAAATTTCAAAAGCTCCATTTCTGCCATTGTGTGAGTGGCAAAAAGCTTTTTCATTATATCATCCGATTCAACACCGTATGTATAAAGCTCAGATATGATTCCGTGAGTTTTTGATGTTGTGTTGGAATACTGAAAGCCTCCGGTGTCGTCGGCAATCGAAACAAAAAGCTTTTCGGCAATTTCCCTGTTTAGCTTTGTACCCATAGCCGTTATAACACCAAAAACAATTTCACCAGCAGCCGCCGCCTTTGGGTCTATACAGTTCAAATCGGCATAGCCGTCGTTGGTGCCGTGGTGGTCGATGCAGAGAGTTGTTTTGGCCATGCAAAAAAACTCATCATAGAGCTCAAGCATCATCTGAGGATCTGCCACATCCACCGCAATAACATTGTCCGGAGGAAAATCGCCTTCCTCAAAGGATTTGTCCCACATAAACTCAAGTCTGCCGGGGACAGGTGACGGAAGGACAATTTTAGCATTTTTTCCAAGCTGTCTTAAAGAAAGAAGAAGCGCCGACGACGAACCTAAGCAGTCGCCGTCGGGTCGTCTGTGAGGAATAATCACAAAATTATCGTTTTCTTTAAGATAGCCGGCAATTTCTGTAGCGGTATTCATAGTAATCACCGTCAACCTTCATTGATTTTTTTTATTAAATCGTTGATATGTGCGCCATAGTCTATTGAAGTGTCAAGAACAAAGGAAGGCTCAGGAACAGCACGAAGATTAAGCCTTGAACCGATTTCGCGCTTGATAAAGCCCTTTGCACTCTTTAAGGCAAGCATTGAGCCGTCTTTTTCCTCCTGAGTGCCCATAACACTGACATATACCTTTGCATATTTCAGGTCTTTTGTTATTTCAACTGCAATGACACTTACAAATGGCGAAAGTCTCGGATCCTTGATTTCACGGAAAATGGATGCAAGCTCACGCTTAAATTCTTCCTTGATTCTTTCCATTCTGTTGTTTGCCATTTGTTATCACCGCCTGATTTTATTCTTTTATTTCTTCCATAATGAAGGATTCGATTACATCTCCTTCTTTAATGTCATTATAGTTTTCAATACCAATACCGCATTCGTAGCCGGAAGCAACTTCCTTGACATCATCCTTGAAACGACGGAGACTTGAAAGCACTCCTTCGTGGATAATGATGCTGTCACGGACAATACGAACCTGTGAATTACGGGAAATTTTACCATCCTGAACATAACCGCCGGCAATTGCACCTACACCGCTTACCTTAAACACGCTTCTAACCTCTGCGTGACCAAGAAGAACTTCCTTGAATTTGGGAGCGAGCATACCCTTCATAGCGGATTCAATTTCTTCGATTGCGTGGTAAATTACCCGGTAGAATCTGACATCAACATCGTTGGCTTTTGCAGATTCCATAGCACCGCCAGCAGGACGCACATTAAAGCCTACGATAATTGCATTCGATGCTGCCGCAAGCATAACATCAGATTCGGTAACACCGCCAACGCCGCCATGGATACAGTTAACTCTGACTTCTTCATTTGAAAGCTTGGAAAGGGACTGCTTAACAGCCTCAACCGAACCCTGAACATCGGCTTTGACAATGATGTTGAGGTCTTTGACATCACCCTGCTGAATCTGATTGAAGAGGTCATCAAGAGAAACTGCAGTCCTTGCATTGATTGCATCTTCCTTGATTTTTTCTTTTCTCTTTTCAACAACTGCTCTTGCTTTTCTTTCGTCGTCAACGGCATAGAAGGTGTCACCGCCTTCGGGAACCTCGCTGAGACCTGTGATTTCAACAGGAACAGATGGACCTGCTTTTTTAACTGCGTTTCCTCTGTCATCGATCATTGCTCTTACTCTGCCCACAGCTGTGCCTGCAACAATAATGTCGCCGGAGCGCAATGTACCGTGCTGAACAAGAACTGTTGCAACAGGACCTCTGCCCTGGTCGAGACGGGCTTCAATAACTGTGCCCTTTGCGTGTCTGTTGGGGTTTGCTTTGAGCTCTTTCATGTCGGCAACGAGAGTTACCATCTCTAAGAGTTCGTCTATGTTCTGATTGAATTTAGCTGAAATGGGAACACAGATTGTGCTTCCGCCCCATTCTTCGGGAACAAGCTCATATTCTGTGAGTTCCTGTTTTATACGGTCGGGGTTTGCACCGTCTTTATCGATTTTGTTGATTGCAACGATGATTGTAACATCGGCAGCCTTTGCGTGGTTAATGGCTTCGATTGTCTGAGGCATAATGCCGTCGTCAGCCGCAACAACAAGGATTGCAACATCTGTTACAGATGCGCCTCTCATACGCATTGCAGTAAAGGCTTCGTGACCCGGTGTATCGAGGAAGGTTACCTTTTTGTCACCAACCCTTACACGGTAAGCACCTATGTGCTGAGTGATACCGCCGGCTTCCTTTGCAATGACATTTGTATTTCTGATGGCATCAAGAAGAGAGGTTTTACCGTGGTCAACATGGCCCATAACAACAACAACGGGAGATCTTGGTTCAAGCTGATCGGGAGTGTCCTCAACATCGTTGAAAAGTCGGTCTTCGTCGGTGATGATGATTTCTTTTTCAATTTTGAAGCCGAGGTCTTCACCAATGAGAGCGGCAGTGTCGAAGTCAACATTCTGGCTGATTGTTGCCATTATGCCGATTTCAAAAAGCTTTTTAACAACTGCAGTTGCAGGAAGCCCCATTCTTTCGGCAAGCTCACCGACTGAAATTTCGTCGGGAACGAGAACTGTTTTTGGGCCCTCTTCCTTGTGAGCATCTTTTTTCTTCTTGTTGTTATTGTTAAGAAAGTCTTTTTCGGGTTGCTTCTTAACGGGGTTGTTGTTCTTTTTAATTTTCTGTTTTTTCTGAGATTTACCCTCTACCTTGTCGATGTCTACAAGCTGTTCGATTTTGGTTGTGTCGAGCTTTTCAAGGTCAACATTGCTCTGACGGGTGTCAACAACTGCACGGTTATCCTCTTTTTTGATTTCAAGGTCGATTTCTTCCTCGGGAGCAGGTGCAGGTGCATCAGATGCCGGTTCATCCTTTGAAGCCTTTGCATCAGTTTTTGAAGACTTTGCCTCGGCCTGTGCTTTTTCAGCTTTAACAGATGCATAGTATTCTTCAATTGTATCTCCACGGTCAAATTTGTTGAGATAGGTTGTAAGAATTATATCAATTTCTTTAAACTCCAGAACAGTCATATGATTTTTCACTTCTATGCCATATTCTGCCAGAAGAGCTATAAGATCCTTACTTGACACATTTATCAGTTTTGAGATTTCATGAATTCTGGGGTTATTATTTTTTGCCTTAGCCATAATATCACTCACCTTCATTAATATTTGCATTGATATGCTTTAATATTCCCTTTGCAAAACCCTCGTCATTAACAGATACTACTGCGTTGAATGAATTGCCTATGGATTTCCCGAGGCTCTCCTTTGTACCCTCGAAAACATAAGGTACATCATAATATTTACAGCTGTCTGTAATGTTTTTGACAGTGCTTGCCGACGCATCACGGGCTATGATTATAAGATGTGACGAGCCGAATCTGACTGCTTCCTTGCAGGCTGACTCTCCGCTTGACACTCTCCCCGCTCTTTTTGCGAGGCCGAGAAGTCCCATTGACTTTGTCATTTCAATCACTCCTCATTCAAGGATTTTACATAATCTTTCAATTCTTCATAAAATTCGGGCAGCACTTCTGCTCTGAGGCATCTGGAAAACGCTTTTCGTTTTACCGCATTTTCAACGCAGACAACGCTTTGACAAAGATACATTCCTCTGCCCTCGGCGTGGCCTCCGATGCCTGATATCAGAACACTACCGTCTTTTTTTTTGCATATGTGAACAAATTCGTTTTTGTCGCCATGCTTTCTGCAAGCGGCACACATACGCGTGTTTTTAGCATTGCGAGCCATAATACACCCTCCGGGGATTATTCGCCTTTGATGTCTATTTTATAGCCGGTAAGTCTTGCGGCAAGGCGTGCATTCTGACCTTCTTTGCCGATTGCAAGAGAAAGCTGGAATGCGGGAACAACGACATGGGCTTCCTTTTCTTCGGGATTGACATCGAGACTTATTACTTCTGCAGGATTAAGGCTTGCACGGATAAATTCCGCAGGGTCTTCGCTGTACTTTACAATATCAATTTTTTCACCGCCAAGTTCATCAACAATGTTCTGAACCCTTGTACCTTTAGCACCAATGCATGCACCGATTGCATCAACATTTTTGTCGTTTGACCAAACAGCAATTTTTGTTCTTGAGCCTGCTTCTCTGGAAACGCTCTTAACCTCAACAATGCCATCGGCAATTTCGGGAATTTCTTCCTCAAAGAGCTTTGCCACAAGTGCAGGGCGTGTGCGCGAAACTGTTACTGTTGTGCCCTTGGTGCCTCTTTTAACATCGGTAACATAAACCTTAAGTCGCTGATGAAAATCATAGCTTTCACCGGGAACCTGTTCGCCGGGAGCAAGATATGCTTCGGTTTTGCCAATGTCTAAGTAAATGTTTTTCTTTTCGATTCTCTGAATTGTACCTGTAACAACCTTATGCATTTTTTCGGAAAATTCGTCATAAACAAGATTTCTTTCTGCTTCCTTGATTCTTTGAAGCACAACCTGTTTTGCTGTCTGAGCGGCAATTCTTCCGAAGGCTGCAGGGGTGTCTTCGATGTTTACCACATCACCGATTTCATAGGTGCCGCTGATAGCTTTAGCATCGTCAAGAGCAATCTGGCAAAGAGGATCTTCAACTGTTTCAACAACCTCTTTGCTTACAAACACTTTAACGGAGCCGGTTTCACGGTCGATGTTAACCACAACATTGTTCTGATTGGTGTTGTAGTTTCTTTTGTATGCCGAAACAAGTGCGGCATCGATTGCATCTAAGAGTATTTCCTTGCTGATGTTTTTTTCTTTTTCAATTTCATTTAACGCTGTAAGAAATTCACTATTCATTTTTTTAACCATTCCCTTCTATAAAAATAATATTAAATTACCATATAACCGAAAGTCTGATTGATGCTGCCATGGCTTTTTCGATTTGTACCTCTTCACCGTCAATTTCCAATGTAACGATGCCGCCACTGTAGCCCGAAAGCTTGCCGCAAAGGAGCTTGTTGCCGTTTAGTGCTTTGTAGAGCTTTACATCAACATCTCTGCCCATAAAGCGTTCGAAGTCTCTGTCTTTTTTGAGTTCTCTGTCAATACCCGGTGAAGAAACCTCAAGCATATAGGCCTGAGATATGGGGTCTTTTTCGTCAAGGATGTCAGAAAGAGCTCTGTTTACCGTTTCGCACTGGTCGATTGACACACCGCCTTCGGAATCGTCCTCAACATCAATGATAATTCTGAGGACATAGTCCGAGCCTTCCTTTTTGAACTCAACATCATCAACAAAACAACCCGCCTCCAGAGCTATTGGATTTGCAAGCTCAAAAACAACATCGGTAATTTTGTTTGCTGCCGCCATTTCATCATTCCTTTCGAATGTCTTATCAATACAAAAGAGTGGGTTTCAGAACCCACTCTAATTACGATGACAATATTTACATTGATATAGTATCACAAACATCAGACAAATGCAAGCTTTTTTTGCAAATTTTTCTTATTTTATTAAATTTAGTAAATAAATATGTGTTTCTTATCTGATTTTTATTGAAAAATAAGGCATATTACATTTATCTCACACTATGATACTCTGAATTTGCCATACCTGTGTCGGAATTTTCCACAATGACAATCTTTGCACCCTCGTCCACAATGATGTGATGCCATGCACCCTTTTTAACATTGTAAAAAGCGTACTTTTCCATTTCAACGAACTGAGGATTATCAGGTTCCCCGACAATGAGCCGGGCTGAACCTTCAGTCAGAATGAAAACCTCGTCGGTGGCATTGTGGCGTTCCATGCGTACAAAGCTTTCTTTGGTAAATTTATCGGAGGGATTGATGACCGCGGCAGTCCATCCATCTGATTCGATAACTCTCGAATAGCCCTCGCCGTCGTATCCGCCTGTTTCAAGATATTCTTCAAAAGATTGATTTGTGTCATCTGAAAGCTTTGCACCCATATAGGTGTCGCTGTTTTCTGCACCCGTGTCGGAGTTTTCGGCAACAATGAGTTTTGCATCGGGACTTGCAAAGAGTGCATGCCACACACCTCTTTTGACATTGTAGAACTTGTTTTTCTCAAGGTCAACTGTCACAAGTCTTTCTGCCTCGCCAACCGCAAGAGTGGCACTGCCGTCTATAAGAACAAAGGTTTCATCACTTTTGTTGTGACGGCTCACCGATGAAAAGTTTTTTCTGTCAAAGTTTTTGGAATAGTTAATTGCCGCAGCAGTCCAGGATTCAAAATCAACAAGGCGTGTGTATCCCTCGCCTGTGTGGCGTTTTATTTCCAGATATTTTTCCGGTATTTCCATTTTGACCTCCATATAAAATGCTGCAGAATTATAATCTCCACCATGTGTAGCCTGAAGCTTTGAGATCCTCAACATCAAACATACCCTTTACATCAATAAGAACTTTTTCAGATGCATCGCCTGAAACAAACAGCTTGTCTACATCTCCAAGAGTAAGCTTTTTAAATTCATTGTGAGCAACAGCAAAAATAATGCAATCTGCATTTTCAATTGATTCAAGCTCGGCAAGCTCAACTCCGTATTCTTTCATAGCATCGGCTTTGTCTGCCTGAGGATCCACTACAATCGGTGAAATTGAGTATTCTTCAAGTCTCCTGATTATATCTTCAACCTTGGAATTTCTTGTGTCAGGGCAGTTTTCCTTGAATGTGATGCCCATTATAACAACCTTTGAATCACGAACTGCTTTTCCTGCAAGTATCATTTTTTTGATTGCCGCATCAGCAACAAATTCGCCCATGCCGTCATTTACCTTGCGTCCTGAAAGAACTATCTGGCTGTGGTAACCAAGTCTTTCGGCTTCATATGTAAAGTAGTATGGGTCAACTCCGATGCAGTGACCGCCCACAAGACCCGGTCTGAAGCCAAGGGCATTCCACTTGGTGTTCATTGCATCAACAACCTCGTTTGTATCAATACCCATACGGTCAAAAACCATTGCAAGCTCATTCATAAATGCAATGTTTATGTCACGCTGGCTGTTTTCAACAACCTTCGCAGCTTCTGCAACCTTAATTGAGCTTGCACGGTGAACACCAACCTCGATTACAAGTTCATATACCTTTGCAATTTCATCGAGAGACTCTTCATCCATGCCCGAAACAATCTTCTTTATATTTTCAAGGCGATGCACTTTATCACCGGGATTAATTCTTTCGGGAGAATAGCCTATTTTAAAATCAATCCCGCATTTCAATCCGGATTCTTTTTCAAGAATGGGAATACAAATATCTTCTGTAACACCGGGATAAACAGTTGATTCATACACAACAATTGAACCCTTTGTAAGATTTCTTCCAACAACCTCACTGGCACCGATTATTGGTGCAAGCTCGGGAGTTTTATCCTGATTTACGGGAGTCGGCACAGCGACAATGTGAAATTTAGCCTCTCTCAGCTTTGTTTCATCACAGGTAAATTCAACAGTTGTATTTTTAATTGTTTCATCGCCAACTTCGTTTGTGGGATCAATGCCTTGTTTATAAAGCTCTATTTTGTTTTTGTTTGTATCAAAGCCGATAACACTCACCTTTTTTGCAAAAGCAACTGCTATGGGCATACCCACATACCCAAGACCAACGAGGGATATTTTTTCCTCTCCGCTGACGATTTTTTCATATAAATTCATATTTTATCCTCCCTATCATATTATATATGTTCTAAATTATATCACATTGTTATAAAATTGTCAAATCCCATCGATGGCGTTTGATTTCCTCGTAATTCTCAATTTGCTTCATAAAATTTACTTTGTTTTCAGTGTTTTAAAGAAAAAGTTATTCATTGCACCATGAACAACCTCTTTCGGACGCTCAATAAGCATATAACCGCTTTTTTTATAAATGTGTATAGCCGCTTCAAGATTGCTGTGAGTTTCAAGATATGATGAGGTGTAGCCTTTTTCAGCCATTTTTTCCTCAATAAAGCTGATAAGTCTGTAGCCCAACCCATTGCCTTTAACAGAATCCGCCAGATAAAGCTTCTGAAGCTCGGCACAGTTTTCAAAAGGAGTGAACTCATCGAAGCCTATTCCACCCACAACATTATCATTTTCATCGGCAAGAACATAATATCCTCTTTTATCATTACTGAAGTAAAAATCATATAGCCGGTCAATTCCGGGATCAAAATAAACCGTTCCGGGAATATCAAGACCGTGTTTTTTCAGATTGAATCTGATAAGCTCTGCAACTGCTCCGTTATCCCGGGCAGTCATTTCTCTTATTTTATAATTCATTTAAATTCCCTCATTTGCTTATGTATAATATTTTCCATAAAAGGCTTGAATTTCCTGTAAAAATTATAGAATTAGTGCACAATTTAGATGTCATACAACAAAATGAATAATTAATAATGAATGATGAATAATTGTGGTTGAAAATCGCAAAGCGATTTTCTTTTTATTTCAAATGCGGAGCATTTGTTCCTTAATTCTTCACTATTCATTTTTCACTATTCATTGATTTCATCTTTGATGAAATCATTATAACATAATTTCACCGCATAATCAACACAATACTTAATTGTTTTTTCAAAATGCTTGAATTTTAACTCTGTTTATGATATAATTCATAAAGATATCTTACTCAAAGGTGGAATAAATGTGATTGGTTATTATAATCCGTCAGTCATACTCACATACATAGGCTTGTTTTCCGCAGTTTTCGGTATGACAAAGGCATTGACAGGCAATCCAAAAATTGCTCTGGTGTGTTTGATGATATGCGGACTTTGCGATATGTTTGACGGTACGATAGCACGAAAATGCAAAAGAAACGATGATGAAAAATCCTTTGGCATTCAGATTGATTCTCTATGCGATCTTGTGTGCTTCGGCGTTTTTCCGGCAATGCTGGGCTATGGCATAAAAAACATTGAGGTAAACTTTTTTGACATATTCTGCTCAGCGGTTTTTGTTCTGGCGGCAATTATCAGACTTGGCTATTTCAATGTTCAGGAAATCAACCGAACATCGTCGGGCAGCGGCAAAAGAGAATATTATGAAGGGCTTCCCGTAACATCGGTTTCGCTTCTTCTTCCCTTGATTTTTCTTTTTGATATTTATATCAAGCCTCTTGTAACAATAAAGCTCTACAGCGTTGCTCTTCTCCTTATTGCAGCAGCTTTTGTTACAAGGTTCAAAATTAAAAAGCCCTATATGCACGGACTCATTGTAATAGCATTCTTCGGGCTTGTGGTGTTTTTTCTAATCCTGAAAGAAGGAGACTCAATAGCTAATGCCTCACAAACTGTATCACACATTCTGCGGACGATGTCTGCTTAAGGTGCTTACCTTGCCTGTCGTTTCAAAAACGGCAGGATTCTTTTTGAGTACACCCCTATCAAAGGTGTATATAAAAAAAATTATTAAGAAAAACAAAATTGATATGAATGATTTTGAACCGAAAAAATACAAATCATTCAACGAATTTTTTGTGCGTAAAATCCGCGATGGCAAGCGAGAGGTTGACACCTCACCCGATGCCCTTGTTTCACCTTGCGACGGCTACCTTTCGGTTTATGATGTTGATGCTTTTTGCCGTCTTAATGTTAAGGGCACTGTCTATACCATTGGTGAGCTTTTTGAAAACAAGGGATTTGAGCAAACCTACCAAAAGGGCAAGTGCCTTGTGTTCAGGCTGACACCCAACGATTATCACAGATACATCTATCCCGATGGCGGAACAAAAAATGCAAACATTCACATCAAAGGTATTTTCCACACAGTGAGACCTGTTGCACTTGAAGCTTTCCCTGTTTTCAAAACCAATTCAAGGGAGTACACAATTCTCCACACAGAAAATTTTGGCGATATTCTTTTTATGGAGGTTGGTGCAATGCTTGTGGGAAGGATATGCAATCACCACGAGGCTCACACCTTCAGCCGCGGAGAAGAAAAAGGATATTTTGAGTTTGGCGGTTCAACAATTATTATGATTATAAAAAAAGATGCAGCAATTATTAATAACGATATTATTGACGCATCCTCAAAAGACATCGAATACCGGGTAAGACTGGGAGAAAAAATCGGAACAAAACAGATTTGAAAAATGATTTTATTACAAGAAAAGCGGGTTCGCCGCACCGCCTGCGGCGTGAAGTGCGAAGCATTATCGTTTTTCTTAAGACATGTGCATTTTTGAAAAGCTTAGCTTTTCAAAAAAATTTGCACAGCAATACAATCAAAGTTTTTTGCTTTAGCCTGACGCTGATTTCTGCATTTTTCAAAGCATAAACATTTATTAATATAAATTGCCAGCCTTTTCCTTACATAAAAATTCCTTGACTGTAAACAATAGAACTGTAAATCAAAAACGGAGCCATCGGCACCGTTTGAATCAAAGGAGTTTTAAATTAAATGAAAGCAACGGGAATTGTCAGAAGAATTGACGATCTTGGCAGAGTTGTAATCCCCAAAGAAATCCGCAGAACAATGAGAATCCGTGAGGGCGACCCACTGGAAATATACACAGACAGAGAAGGCGGAGTTATTTTCAGAAAATACTCCCCCATTGGCGAGCTGAGCGAATTTGCGGCAAAATATGCCGAATCCCTTTACAAAACATCGGGACGACCTGTTTGCATAACCGACAAGGACTCAATAATAGCCACAGCCGGAGCACCAAAAAAAGAGCTTAATGAAAAGCCTCTCAGCTCTGATATGGAAAAAATTATGCGTGAAAAAACAAGCTTTATTTGCACAGACGGCAAGAAGCTTAAAATTACCGACCACAGTGACAAATATTCTCTTGGAGTTGTGTCACCGATAATTGCCGAGGGCGATGCCATTGGTAATGTTGTTATTATGTCGGACGATGATAACACAAATATGACAGATGTTGAAGTCAAGCTTGCAGGTGCAGCATCGATGTTTCTCGGAAAACAAATGGAGCTTTGAATAAATTGGGGTTTAGCGCTCTGTTTTGCGCTAGTGTGTGAGCCTTCTCCCTGGTGGAGAAGGTGTCAAGCTTGCTTGACGGATTAAGTGATGTCCCAAGAGTGCGAATGCACGATTGGCAGACAGAACTTATGCACCCTTTA
>JAZNUS010000076.1:0-51945 GCA_045592485.1 Clostridia bacterium
TGAACATATTTATCACCTTTTCAAATTATTTGCATGCAACTAAAAATATATGCATGTATATTTTCCACAAATAAACAAATAATATTAAAAAATTACCTGAAAGGCGGAAAAATATGATACCTAATCACACTATTGACCAATACAAAAGTGCAGTATTAAAACATTTGGGCGAAAAAGTTTCCCTATACCTTAAACGGGGGCGAAAAATGATTGTGATTAACGACTGCATACTTAAAAATGCCTACAAAAGTATTTTTGTCGTCGAAACTTTCGGCGAAAGTCTTTTAAAAGAATCAAAAATATCAGTATCATATGCTGACCTATTGATTGGAAATGCACGAATTATTGTTAATAAAGATGCAAAAATGGCATAAATTTTAAAAATTTTTAAAATTTTTGACAAAAACATCTTGAAATTTTCTTCGTGATATTGTATAATATAACCATCTTATCATAAATCACGAGGAGGAATTCACAATGATTAAATTAATTATCGGAAAAAAAGGTTCCGGAAAAACCAAAGAATTAATAAATGATGTTCACGATGCAGTGAATGTTGAAAATGGAAATATTGTTTTTATTTGCAACGGCGACAGACATGTTTTGGATTTAAATCACTCGGTAAGACTTATCGATGTGGCTGAATTTGATACAGCTGACTACAGAGTATTCAAAAGCTTCATTAACGGTATTCTCTCCCAGAATTATGATATAACTTCAGTATTTATTGACAGTCTGTTCAAGATTGTTCCGGAAGACAAAGACAATCTCGTTCAGTTTATAGCTGATCTTGATGCCATTTCCGACACAAGAGGAATCAAATTTACAATTTGCATCAGTGCAGATAAATCTGAACTTCCCGATGGCATTGAAAAGTATATCGCTTAAATCTTTCGGCGGCGCGCAAGACGCGCCGCTGTTTATTTGATACAGGAAGTCGAACTATGGATAATGTTTATTTAATACCGGCAAAATACGGACAGTCCGAGATTGTTGAAAAGAGATCAAGGTTTATTGGCGCAATTGATCACATTTCAAACGAAAGCGAAGCTCTGGATTTTGTAAAATCAATAAAAAAAGAATATTACGACGCTAAGCATACCGCATATGCCTATATAACAAAAGGCACCAAAAAATATTCAGACGACGGTGAACCTGCAAAAACTGCAGGTCTTCCCATTCTGGAAATGCTTGATGCACAGAATCTTACCGATTGTGTCTGTACGGTAACTCGTTATTTTGGCGGCATTCTTTTGGGTACCGGTGGTCTTGTGAGAGCCTATACCCTTGCTGCAAAGGAGGCTCTGAGTTGTGCCGGAATCAAAAAAATGACACTTCACGATCAGATTCTGCTGGTAGTCCCCTATTCTCTTTTTGATAGCGTAAAATATATCGCCGGTGAATTTAATTGTGACTTTACCGACTGTGAATACACTGATGTAATAACGGTTAATGCAACTTGCGACGCATCTGTCAGTGAATTTTTCATTGAAAAAATCACTGCTTCTTTCGGAGTCAGTATAAAAGCTAAGATTCTCGGACAAATTTATGCTTAAGAAAGGCGGTTTTCTATGAATAATAAAAGAGCTATTTATTTACTTGTTGTGTTCGGAGTAATGTTTTTAACTCTTATAGGATACCTTACATACATAGAAATATTTTATGCCCGCGAATATACAGAATCAATATATAATCCCCGAAATTATGAACTGGACAGAAAAATTGTAAGAGGAAGTATTTATGATAAAAACGGAACAGAGCTTGCGTTCAGTGAAAAGATTACCGAAGAACATAAAGAAATTATTGACGGGACGGAAAGCATACAAACAATAAACAGGATTGTTCGCAGATACCCTTATAATGAACTATATTCTCATGTTATTGGATATATATCAGACGATTATTCATCAAGATCTATGATTGAAGCAGAATATAATTCCGAGCTTCTGGAAAGCGGTATAATGAGTAAAATCACCGACGAACTTCAATATGGTGAAAAAAGAGGTAAGGATATATTTCTCACTATAGACCATAATATTCAGAAAATCGCAAGCGATGCAATGGGCAACTACAATGGAGCAATTATTGCCATGAATCCCAAAAGCGGCGAAATAATAGCTATGGTTTCCAAACCGGGATTTAATCCGGACCCGAATAAGCTCGATATTGACAAGCTCGAAGACGGTGCATTGTATTCAAGAGCCACTCAGGTTCCATACCCACCCGGTTCAACATATAAAATCATCACCTCTGTTGCTATGATAGAAAACGGATTCTCGGATGAAATATATAACGATAACAACGGAAAATTTATAATTAAATCAAGCGATGGAAATCCTAAAAATGATTATGTCTGCCGAAACGCCGGCGGAAGTGTATATGGTCAGACAACACTTGAAAGTGGTTTTAAATACTCAAGTAATGTATATTTTGCAAACGCAGGATCAGTTATGAAAACAGATGTACTCCAGAAGACTGCTGAAAAATTTCTTTTTAACAAGGATATTAACAAGGAATTAGGCTTTGACCTGCCCATAGCCAACAGTCATTTTCAGGAAGGTTCAATGACCGAGGCTGAAAGAGCAATGGCATCAATCGGTCAGGGACAAACCGAAGCGACAGCTCTCCACATTGCGCTCATAGGTGCAACAATTGCCAATAACGGTGTTATGCCAAGGCCATATTTAATATCAAAAATCGGTGCAGAAAATAAGCTTCCTTTTACTAACCCGGGCAAAAAAATTATTTCAGTTGAAACAGCGAATAAAATAAAAGATATGATGCTTGATGTTGTCAAAAGCGGAACCGGAACAGCTGCAACGATAGCCGGAATTGATGTGTGCGGCAAAACCGGAACAAGCGA
Source organism: Clostridia bacterium (assembly GCA_045592485.1). Classification (GTDB taxonomy): domain Bacteria; phylum Bacillota; class Clostridia; order UMGS1810; family UMGS1810; genus RGIG1828. The sequence goes on from JAZNUS010000076.1 coordinate 2,864, forward strand.
AAACACTGTCACCGACAAAGGCGGTAGTGATTCCGGAAAAACTCATGCTATGTTTGTTGGATTTGCGCCATATGACAATCCCGAAATTGCGGTTTGTGTTGTAATGGAATATGCAGGATATGGCGGTTCAAAGGCAGCTCCGGCTGCAAAAAAAGTTATGGAAGCCTATCTCTCGGCAAGACAATAGAATTTACGCCTCCCTATTTGCATAAAATGCAATATGGAGGCGATTTTTTTGTTGAAGGCTTCAGAACTGAAAAATAAAGAAATAATCAATCTTGCTACAAACGAAAAACTCGGATACATTTCCGACTTCGAAATATGCACAACAAGCGGTGAGGTTTCTGCTGTTTTTGTTCCCGATAAAAATAAGTTCTTTCCATATGGCAAAAATAATCTTTTGAGAATACCCTGGGGAAAAATTTCCGGATTTGGAAACGATATTATCATAGTCAACATCGACACCGATGTATTATTTTAAAAATTAACCAAATAATATTTACATAACCGGATTAATAAGCCTTTTAAAACAGGGTTTTCGGCAATACATCTGAAGGGAATGAGTTTAAATGTCAACAAAGAGTGTTATCGGTGCACTTGCAGCAGGTGCCGTTGTTGGTGCAGTTATGGGAATAATGTTTGATCCCATAAGCGACAAGCAACATAGAAAAATGCATCGCTGTGCAAACAATGTATTCAGAACAATAGGTTCAATAGTTGATGAAGTAATCAGCATGTAATTTTATTTGACATACCATGCAACACAAAAGCAAGGGCCCGGATTTTCCGGACCCTTGCTTTTGTGTAATTCGGTACTTTATTAATTATACTAAAACAGATTTATATTCAGTCAAGAACCAACGAGGGTGCTGTGTATATTCTTGCAGCATATTCTGCATCAAGAGAATACAATCCTTTTGAATCATTGCCGAAAAGTTCCATTTTCTTTATCATATCATCGGCATTCTTTTCCTCTTCAAGCTGTTCTTTTACAAACCAATCTAAAAACTGCATTGTTCTGAAATCTCTTACATCATATGCCGCTCCGTAGATGTCGTTTATAAGACTTGTTACATACTGCTCATGTTCAAGCCCTGCCTTAAGAGGATCCATAAGTGTTTTAAGCTCTTTGTCGGGTTTGTCAATAGCACCAAGCTCAACTTTTTCTCCACCCATTTGCAAATACTTCATAAATAACATTGCATGATCTCTTTCTTCCTGAGCCTGAATCATATACCAATTGGCAAATCCATCAAGTCCCTGTGCTTCATAATATACCGAAAAATCAAGATAAAGATAAGCAGAATATAATTCCTTTGTTATTTGTTCATTAAGTAATTTTGAAACTTTTGAATCAAGCATTATTAATCTCTCCTTTTCAAAAGCAGGCGACCGATTACGATCGCCTGCAATGAATCTTATTTAAAATATCTCTTTAAGAGTCCCTCTAAACCTCTGCCGTGACGAGCTTCGTCGCGAGCCATTTCGTGAACTGTGTCGTGAATTGCATCAAGACCATTTTTCTTTGCGCAGGCAGCAAGATCAAATTTACCCTGAGTTGCACCATATTCACAATCAACTCTCCAAGCAAGATTGTCTTTTGTTGTAGCTTTCATGTTAGGTTCAAGGTCTTCTCCGAGAAGCTCAGCAAATTTAGCTGCGTGTTCTGCTTCTTCATAAGCTGCTTTTTCCCAATAAAGACCAACTTCAGGATAGCCTTCTCTGTGAGCTATGCGAGCCATGCAAAGATACATACCCACTTCGGCACATTCACCGTTGAAGTTTGCCATGAGCTGATCGAAGATATATTTTTTGTCTTCATCGGAGATGTCGGGGTTGTTTTTTACAGTTTTAGCATAAACACCATATTCATGTTCTGCTGCAAGAGCTGCACCTTCCTCCATTACTTTGAATTTTTCCTGAGGAACCTTACATACGGGACATTTTTCAGGAGCCGCATCTCCTTCGTGAACATAACCACATACTGAACATACAAATTTCATAATCTTTTTCTCCTTTAAATTAATTTTTTTAATTTGTTAAACAAGATCTGCAGCAACCGCTGTAGAAAATTTCTCTGGTATCAACCTTAAAGCCGTCAAGACCCGACTCGGCATCTTCATGAATTTTAAAGTCATATACCTTTGAACACTCTTCACACCGAAAGTGACCATGATGTCCCATGTCAGCATCGTAGCGTATCTGATTGCCGTCAATTGCAAGTGCTTTGACAATACCGTTCGACACAAAAAGCTTAACTGAATTGTACACCGAAGTCTTTGAAAGTGTGGGTGCAATCGGGTGAAGGTGTTGATATATCTCATCTACTGTGGGATGAGATTTGGTCCCCCGGAGATAATCATATATCATTACTCTTATCAGTGAGGGTTTTATGTTATGGTCAGATAAAAATTTTGCACTGTCCATAATATCACCTTCTCTCGTTGTTTTGTAATTATTACAACTCTGTATTGATTACAAATTTATAATAGCACAACATTTTGATTTTGTCAACACTTTTTTTAAAAGTTTTTCAAAAATTTTTAAAATAAAAAGAGGATAATAAATATCCCCTTTTACACTACAAGAAACATTATTTTATATCTGTTCTGCAAGATCATATATTAATCTTTCAGTCTTTTCCCATCCAAGACAAGGATCAGTAATTGATTTACCGTAAATATTTTCTCCGATTTTCTGTGCACCGTCTTCAATGTAGCTTTCTATCATAAATCCCTTTACAATCCTTTTGATTGCACTGTCGTGATGACAACTATGAAGAACATCCTTGGCAATGCGGGATTGCTGGAAGGGATTCTTTCCTGAGTTTGCATGATTTGTGTCAACAATAACAGCAGGATTTGAAAGTCCTGACTCTTCATATAAAGATGCAAGAGATATAAGGTCTTCGTAGTGATAGTTAGGCAAAGACTGACCATGCTTGTTTACATAGCCTCTGAGTATTGCATGAGCAAGAGGGTTACCTTGAGAATGAACCTCCCAGCCTCTGTATATAAATGTATGCTTGTGTTGTGCGGCAGTAATTGAGTTCATCATAACCGAAAGGTCACCGCCGGTAGGATTTTTCATACCAACAGGTATGTCAAGTCCGCTTGCTGTCAGACGATGCTGTTGATTTTCAACGCTTCTGGCACCAATGGCAACATAGGCAAGAATATCATTGAGATATCTGTAGTTTTCGGGATAAAGCATTTCATCGGCACAGGATAAGCCTGTTTCCTGAAGTGCTCTGATGTGAAGCTCTCTGATGGATACAATACCTTTTAACATATCAGGTTTGTCATTGGGGTCAGGCTGATGAAGCATACCCTTGTAGCCGTCTCCTGTTGTTCTTGGTTTGTTTGTATAAATTCGCGGAATTATAAATATTTTATCTGAAACCTTATCCTGAACCTTTCTGAGACGGGAAATGTAGTCAATTACGCTATCTTCGTTATCAGCAGAACAAGGACCGATTATAAGTGCGAGTTTGTCTGATTTGCCCGAAAAAATATCCGCTATTTCTATATTTCTTTTTTTGATTATTTCAGCCAGATCATGAGAAACAGGATACATTTCTTTAACTTCCATAGGTATAGGTAATTTTCTTTCGAAATTTAAATTCATTTATATTCTTCCTTTCTTATATTCAAATGTGATTTATTTTTTGTCAAACAATGCTCTTCGTTTGGTGGAAAGTCTCATTTTTTCTTTCAGCTTTTCTGTGTCATTTTCAAAAATAATATTTCTCAAAAGCTTGCATTCGTCAATAAAATTATCAAATTGTTCAAGGAGTGCATCTTTGTTAAGCATAAAAAGTTCACTCCACATATTTTCATTTATCCTTGCAATTCTTGTGAGATCACGAAACGAGTCGCCTGTGTAATCTACAAGGTGTTCGTTGTCACTGCATGTCATAAGGCCGACTGCAATTACATGAGTAAGCTGCGAAACAAACCCTATCATGCTGTCGTGTTCTTCAGGTGATAAAACCGAAATGTGATTAAATCCCATAACTTTTCCAAGGTCTTTGCATGTTTCTATTGCTTCTTCGGTATTTTTTTCTGTTGGAACAACAATGTAGTTTGCACCTTCAAAAATCTTGTCATCACTGTTTTCAACACCATATACCTCACGCCCTGCCATTGGGTGAGCTGCAACAAATTCAACTCCCGGCGGAAGCATTTCCTGAATTTCATACACAATACACTTCTTCACACCGGTTACATCGGTAATGAGAGTGTTTTCGGAGAACAAATGTCCATATTCCTTTATCCAATTCACAAAAACATTCGGATAAAGTGCAAAAACAACAAGCTCAGCCTTTGACACCGCTTCCTCATTTACATATGAATACCCTTCATCAATTATTTTCTCATTCAGTGCATAGTCAATTGAATGCTGATCATTGGTTATGGCAGTAACATAAAAGCCTTTTTTGCGAAGGGCTTTTGCATAGCTTCCTCCGATAAGACCAAGACCGACAATTAAGATTCTGATGTTTTTGTTAATTATCTGCATTTTCCATCACCTTAATTCCTAGTTTTTTTAATTCATCGAAAAAGTTCGGCATACTCTTGGCTACTGCCTCGGCTCCGTCAATTTCTCCCCCGGTTAAAGTAAGCATAACAGCAAGAGACATAACAATTCGATGGTCATTGTGTCCATGCAAAATTTCTTTTGGAGGATGGAAATCGGCAGGATAAACAACTACAGAGTCTTCATCCACCTTAACAGATACACCGAATTTTTCCAGTTCAGATGCCATTGCCGCACCACGGTCGCTTTCTTTGATTTTAAGCCTTGCTGTTCCGGTGAATACTCCTCCGTTTTTACAAGCAGCAAGCGCAAAGAGAACAGGACCAAGATCAGGACAATCGGAAATGTGTATTGTTGGAGTTCCGCGGCATATCATATCAAAATATTTTGGATAGAAACGATCTCCCTGAAGGCTTTTGTCTGAAAGTCCTGTTACTGATACATTGCCGCCAAGAGCTTTTAGTGCATCAAAAAAAGCAGCATTTGAGTAATCACCTTCGACATTCACTTCTGATGCGTTATAGCACTGATTACCTTTAATATAAATCGTTCTTTCATCAACCCATTCAGCTTTCACGCCAAATGCGGAGAGAGAATCAATTGTCAGGTTAATATAGGAACAGCTTTCTATGGGTGCAGAAATGCTGATGGTGCTGTCGCCATCAAGAAGAGGCAATGCAAATATCAGTCCGCTTATAAATTGGGAACTGATGTTTCCTTTAACATGGTAGCTGCCGGGAGTAAGCTTTCCGGATAAGGAAATCTTGTCGCCGGTGTTTTTAAAATAAATGCCCTGCTCAGAACATATATCCTCATATACCGACATCGGCCTTTTTAGAAGTGTCTCGCTACCATGCAGAGAAAACTCATTACCGTTCAAAAGACAGATGGGAATAAAAAATCTGAGGGTACTTCCGCTTTCACGGCAATATAAATTAGCCGAAGGGATGCTTTTCCCGCCTATTCCTGTCACGGTAACATCGTCACCGTTTACCGTGTACTTTGCACCAAGAGCCTTAAGGCAATCAAGAGTTGCAAGTACATCCTCCGATTGTGCAATGCCGTGTACAATACTTTTTCCGGCTGCAAGCCCCGAACATATGAGCAGGCGATGAGCCATACTTTTCGAAGGCGGAGCAACGACAGTTCCTGCTGGTGAAGATTTTTCAATTGTTACTTTCATCGGATATTCCACTCCCCTTCCCTTTTATGCAATTCTGATATTTTATCCGCCACCCCGGTTGCATCGCAGGATGCATCTATAATTACATCTGCTGTAGCTTTATATATGGAATAACGCTCGTTGTATCTTTTTTCAATATCGATGCGATTGGACGCCAGGGGTCTGTCTGATGTGGGAATAAGTGCCTCAAGGGGACGGTCAATAAAATATATTCTTCCGTTTAGCCTGAGAGAAGCAATGTTAGATTTTCTCAAAATTGCTCCACCGCCCGTTGCAATTACCCTACCGCCAATCCGCGAAGCTTCAGCTATACACTCACTTTCAAGGTTGCGGAAATAATCTTCGCCATATTTTTTGAATATATCGGTAATTTCCATATTCATCTTAGAGACAATCATTTCATCTGTGTCAACAAATTCCCTTGATGTGCTTTTTGCCAGAATTTTGCCAACGGTTGATTTACCGCTTCCGGGCATGCCTGTAAGAACAATATTTTCCTTTGACACAAAAATATCTTTAAAAGCATTTTGTGCAACAGATGAGTCATATGTTTTTGAGGTAAACTTTTCTGCTGCAAAAACCGCCTGTGATGCAAGCATATACAGTCCGCCCTCGGCTTTTATTCCTTTTTCCATGGCAGAAAGAACCAGCCTGGTGCGAAGAGGATTATAAATTGCATCAATAACACCGGATAGCTTTGTGAAGCAATCTATATTTACAGGCGTTGATGTGCAGTCGGGAAACATTCCGCAGGGAGTTGTGTTTATAATAACATCTGCATCACAATGATATCCATACATATCATCATAGGTAACAGAGCCGCCCTTTCCTGTCCGGCTAACTGTTATAACAGATGATGCACCCAGATATTGTGCAACAGCTTTTGCAGTTTTGCAGGTTCCGCCGCTTCCGAGAATAACAACCTTTTTATTATTAACTTCAATACCGGCTTTATTAAGAAGAGCTTCCATACCCATGAAATCAGTGTTGTAACCATAAAGGCTGCCGTCTGTATTTATCACAGTATTTACTGCCCCGATCATCCTTGCCTTTTCATCAATCTCCGCAAGAAATGGAATCACGGCTTCCTTGTATGGAATTGTAACATTTATGGCTTCAAAATCTTTTTGTCTCATAAACAACTCAAGATCATCTTTCGGTATTTCTTTCAATATATAACTGTAATTTTCAATTTTTTCGTGTATTTCCTTTGAAAAGCTGTGTCCGAGCTTTTCACCAATTAAACCATATTTCATTTTAATCTCTCTTTTCAGCTCAACCAATCTGTTCCGAATCTCATTGTCAGCATATCACAAAGTGCCAGAGCAGTCAAAGAATCAACTACTACTCTTGCACGATGAATAATGGCGGGATCGTGTCTGCCTTTTGCTGTAATTTCTTTGTTTTCTTTTGTACCGAAATCAACCGTTTTTTGAGTTTTATATATTGTTGGTGTTGGTTTTACGGCACATGAAAAAACAATTGGCATACCATTTGTAATTCCGCCGTTTATACCGCCATTATTGTTTGTTTCAGTCTTTACAACACCATTATCAACATAAAAACCATCGTTTGCTTCGCTGCCTCTTTTGTTTGCAAATTCAAACCCAAGTCCGAACTGAACACCTTTAACTCCGGGAATTGAAAACAGTATATGGGAAAGTGTACTTTCAACAGAATCAAACCACGGTTCGCCAACACCCTGAGGAACGCCTGCAACTGCTGTTTCAAGAATGCCGCCAACACTGTCGCCGTCTTTTGCGGCAAGAAGAATGGCGTTTTCCATTTCTGATGCTTTATCGTCATTTAAAACCGCAAATTTCTTTTGTGAAAGTTCATTAATATCCAAATTAAGATTGTCAAAACTTCTATCAGCAATTCCTGCACAATAACGAATATGTGTTCCGATTAGTATTCCTTTTTTTGATAATGCAGAAATAGCAATTGCCCCTGCAGCAACAAGCGGAGCGGTTAGTCTTCCGCTGAAATGTCCGCCTCCGCGATAATCTTCAAAGCCGTGATATTTGCAATTTGCCGTATAATCTGCGTGACCGGGGCGAGCAAGAAAGCGTGTATCCGAATAGTCGCGGCTTCTGACATCGTTATTTGGAATAAGGATGCAAATTGGCGTGCCGCATGTTTTTCCGTTCATTATACCGCTTACAATTCTGAATTTGTCTTCTTCCTGGCGTGCTGTGGAAATTTTGCCGTATGGTCTGCGCAGATCGAGCTGTGACGAGATAAATTCAGTATCAATATCAATCCCGGGAGCAATACCGTCAATAACAACACCAATTTCTGTACCGTGACTTTCACCAAACAGGGTTACGGCTACACTTTGACCAAATGTATTTTTCAATGCTCTTCTCCCCTTTCAGAAATAATACAGAGTAAATCTCTCAGTTCATCACAAGGAACATCTTTCATTTTAAAGGTTCCGATTTTGTCGGAGTATATTGCTGTAACTGCACCGTTTTTGACCTTTTTATCATGAGTAAGAGCATCAATTACAGAATCAGAATCAATTTGCACTTTAACGGGAAGATGAAGCTTTTCCAGAACAGGAATAAGTCTTTCTCTCACTTCATCACAGCACATGGGAATCATTCCCAAAGCAACGCATTCGCCGTGATATAATCCTCCACAGCTTTCTATTCCATGACCTATTGTGTGACCAAAATTTAAAACCTTTCGCAGTCCGGATTCTTTTTCATCTTTTTCAACAACATTTTTCTTTATTTCAAGAGATGAAGAAATAATCTCTTCTATTCTTTCAACAGGGTCTGATAATTCGAAAATTTCAAAGAGCTTTTCATCAAATGTAATTGCCATTTTCACAGCTTCAGAAAGACCGTTTGAAATCTGTCTTTCAGGAAGTGTTTTCAATACATCGGGATCAACGAGAACCTTTTTGGGCTGGTAAAATGCCCCGACAATGTTTTTGATTCCGGCAAGATTTACTGCAACCTTTCCGCCAATGGAAGAATCAATCTGCGAAAGAACGGTGGTTGGCACATTATAAAAATCAATGCCTCTCATATATGCCGATGCAACAAATCCGGCAAGATCACCAACAACACCTCCGCCGACTGCCACAACGCAATCGTTTCGTGTAAATCCAAATTCAAGCATTTTTTTCAGAAGATATTCAAAAACTTCAATAGATTTTGATTCCTCGCCCTGAGCAACGGTTTCTATGTGAGCTTCCCTGCACTGTGCTGCAATGGTTTCTGGATATTCAGCAGGAACACCATCGTCAATTACAATAAACACCTTCCGGTTAAGATTCAATTCTTTTGATGCACTGGCAAGAATACCTCTTTCGATTTTAATATCATAGCTACGCTGACCAAGATTCATATGTATGTTCACTGTTTTCACTCCTCATCTGAAAGAATTGTTTCACCTGAAAATCTTCCTGCAACCTTGACCTTGTCACAACATTCAGCAAGCTCAGAAAGCATTATTTCCCCTATTTTTCCTGCAATATCACCTTCCGCTTCAACATAAAAATAATACTGCCAGTTTACCTCCTTTATCGGACGGCTCCTGAGAGCTTTCATATTGAATCCGTATTTGCCGATGATATTGATGGCTTTTGCAAGGGCTCCGGCTTCGTTGTTAACAGTAAATAAAAGAATGAAATCCGAAAGATCTGATGCCTCATTTTCAATTCTTGAAAACACTGCAAACCTGGTTGTGTTTAAATTACTTGTGTTTATGTGATGATCAAGAACCTTAAGACCATAGAGCTTTGCAGTTTCTTTACTTGCTATTGCCGCAACAGATTTATCATTATCCATAGAAACTTTTTGTGCTGCCCATGCGGTATTTGATGCCTGAATGCTTTTATACCCTTTTTCGCGTATATAGTCACTGCACTGTCCAAGGGCCTGAGGATGACTTATGACAGTTGTTATATCGGAATATTCAGAATCCTTTGTTCCGAGAAGATTATGTACAATCTGCAAATCATAGATACCGTTAACATACAGAGAACCTTCAAACATAAGATCGGTTACCTGAGCAACTTCGCCGGCATAGCTGTTCTCTATCGGAAGAACTGCGCAGTCACATTCACCGCATACAACTGAATTATAAGCTTTTTCAAAGCTCTCATAGGATAAAAGGTTTCCATCAGGAAAAATATGTTTGGCTGCAATATGTGCGAAAGCACCTTCAACTCCCGAGTAAGCAATTCTTGCACCTTCAATAAGCTTATGCTGATAGCTTTTTGAAACATCCATAACTGATTTAATGAAATTAACATAAAATGCTTTCAGTTCTTCATTGTCTACAAGCTGAGAATTTTTTTCAATAACTTCCGCTTCTCGCTTTGCATCAAAAACAGGCATACCTATTTCCTTTTTATGTTCAGCAACAAGCTTCGCGGCCTCCATTCGCTCACAAAAAAGCTTTGCCATTTCTTCATCTACTCTGTTAATTGTTTCTCTTGCTGTCTGAAGTTTATTCATGGTTACCTCCGAATTAAGTTAACAGTGTTAACCTTGATGTTATACCATTTTAACACTTTTTCATTTCATTGTCAATACATTTTAAAAAAAATTATAAGAATTAAAAATATTATTGAATTATATATTTCTTCGTGATATAATTTAGAAAAAAGAAAGGATTAAAATTATGGACTTTTTAAAGCTTGCCTCCGACAGATATTCGGTGAGAAAATTCAAAAAAGATAAAGTAAATACAAATACAGTTAACAAGATTCTCGAATCAGCCTGTCTTGCTCCTACAGGTTGCAACTACCAACCATTCCGTATTCTTGTTCTTGAATCTGATGATGCCCTGATGTCTTTAAAACAATGTACAAAATACGATTTTGATGCGCCGCTTGCTATGATTGTTTGCTGGTGCAAAGACGAATCATGGGTAAGAAGCTACGATGGTGAAATGTCGGCTCCTGTTGATGCAGATATTGTCACTACACATATGATGCTTATGGGGCATTCTGTTGGTGTTGGGTCCTGTTGGGTAATGAGCTTTGATCCTCAAAAGGTTAAGGAAGAATATAACATTCCTGAAAACTGCGAACCAAGAGCAATCCTTGTTATGGGTTATCCTGCAGATGAATCAAAGCCTTCTCATTTACACAATAAATTCAGACCAAAAGAAGAACTGATTTTCAATAACAAATTTTAAAAATCTAAAAAAAATACAAGGCTTATAAAGTGAAATTCCACCTTTATAAGCCTTTCTTGTTTTATTATTTAAAATCGGAATAAATATTATAACATATCTGACAAGAAGATTTATTTAAAATCATTCTCAACCAATTCCCGAAGTGCGTCTTCATCTACTTTATAAACTGACTGTCCGTGAGAGTAGCCTGCCTTTCCGGGCAATGTAGCACTATTCATATTCTCTGTATCAACCCCTATAATCTGAAAAGCATACGGAAGAGCAGAAAACAAACTTACATTGGTGTCAACATAATTATCATTTGTCAACACATTGATAAATGCTCCAAAATTAAAAATCAGATTTTTTGGTGTGACAATCTGTGAAATGCATGCTTTCATAAAATCCTGCTGAACACTCACTCTGCCGAGGTCCTGATTTGCATAACCGCTTCTGAATCTGACAACCTGTTCTGCCTGCTCCCCGTCAAGATGCTGCATACCTTCGCTCAGGCTTATATGCAAATCCTGATAAGGATCGTGATATTCCATATTTTGAGGAACATAAAAATCTATGCCTCCTACGGAATCTATGATGTACTTGAATGCATCAAAATTGATTTTAACATAAAAATCAATATCGCAATCAAGCAGTGCTTCAGCTTCATTAACCAAAAGCTTTACTCCGTATTTTTCACCGCCGTAATGATGAATGGCATTTATTTTCATTGATTTACTTGACGGTTGCGGATATTCTTCGTTCATTTTTTCATAGGTTTCATCTGAAACAGTCACAAAAGAATCTCTCGGAACAGACAAAAGAGAAATTGATTTTGTTTTTTTATTGAAATTTGCAAGCATAAGAGTGTCGGTTCTGGTGCCCTCTTCATCGGTTGCCATAATAAGAACATTTGTTTTTACAGGTAAAAAAAGTGAAACCACAGCACTAATTGAAATTATGGCAATAAGAATCACTGCAACTGCAGCAACAAGCCGCTTTAGAAATCTATGCTTATTTTTCTTAATTTCAGGCATATCATCATACTCTGCGTATGTTTCATCCTCTGCCTCATCAGCATCAAATTCTTCATTATAGACATTTTTTTGTTTTCCGACATAGTTATCATCATAAATACTGTCGCGGGATTTATTTGTTGTTAGTTTTTCAAAATAATCATTTTTCATATGTTTACCTCCGGTTGGCGACTTCAGTCGTCGCTTTCGATTGCAAGCATCAATCCGTTTTCAATGAAAATTTCAGCGAATTCTGAACAAATCACATTACTTACCCCCATGGATATGTTTCTGTCAAGAACATAGTTTTCAAGAGGATACTCAAGACCTGATGTACTCTTTACAAGCACAGCTTTATCCAAAGGTATGAGAGAAAGATTTTTGCGTCTGCGGGCAAGTCTTAGGTGGGAGTCGAAAATGTGAATGTCGTTTTTTTCATCAGATATAGTTGTGTTTGCACCATTGTTGTATAAAAATTCAAGAATATGAATGTTTGAAAGCATATGGTCAACACGCGTCCCGATTCCTCCGAGGATGGCAACTTTTTTAAAGCCTCTTTCGATAGCCACCATACATGCTTTATGGGTGTCGGTTTCATTTTTTCTTGTGTTGAGATGCAGTGTTTCTACCGATTTCAGCTGTGGTTGAGACATGCAGATTTTTTCATAATCACAAGAATCAAAGTCTCCTATCCATAAATCCGGAACAATTCCAAGAGACAGGCAATGTCTTATTGCACCATCTGCGCAGATTATGTAGTCATCATCAGAAAACCAATTATTGTAATATGAATAATCATTTATCGTACCGTTTGATATTATTACTGCTCTTTTCATTAATTGCTACCTTCCAGAAATTTTTTGACAGTCAATTCAACATCTTTGGCATTGAAAACTGCCGATCCTGCAACAATAACATTTGCTCCGGCATCAATAACCTTACCAACATTGTCAAGCTTGATTCCACCGTCAATCTCAATGTCGATGCCGGGGTATTTATTTCTGAGATATTTCACCTTATCAATACTTTCCTCAATAAATGACTGTCCGCCAAATCCGGGATGAACACTCATAATCAGAAACATATCAACATATTTGCTGTATATGTCAAGATTTTCAACAGGTGTTTCAGGATTAACACTTACGCAAAGCTTTTTGTTATATTTTCTGGTAAGTGAATAAATTTCATCTATATTCATATTGCTTTCGTGGTGGACTGTAATAATGTCTGCACCTGCTTTCAGAAATTCTTCAGCATATTCCCCTGGGTTTGAAAGCATCAGATGAACATCAAGGACCTTGTCTGTAATTTTTCTGATTGAAGAAACAACACAGGGTCCTATTGTTATGTTTGGAACAAAATGTCCATCCATTACATCCACATGGATATATTCTGCTCCTGCATTTGCAACACGGTTAATTTCTTCACCAAGCTTTGCAAAATCTGCTGATAAAATTGACGGTGACAGAATTATCATTTTTTCCACTCCTTATTATCTGAAATAGTATTATATAAATAGCAATAATTGTCATATCTGCTTTTTTTAATTAAGTTGTTTTCCAAGGCATTGCAAACACCACAAAAACGATTATTAATGTGAGTACAGTCACCAAAACGGCAATCGTCGGTATGTTTTTTTAAATCTGGGAAATAGTTTATAAGATCATCTGTCTGTATTTGTTCATCAAGAGCAAGCATACTGAATCCCGGGGTGTCTGCAATATATGAATTATTATCAAATTCATAAAGCTCAACATGTCTTGTTGTGTGTTTACCCCTGGACAGTTTTTCGCTAATATCACCTACAGCAAAATTTTCTGTTCTTGTTACACAGTTAAGCAATGATGATTTTCCGACGCCCGAAAAACCGCAAACTGCAGTAACACTGCCTGACATAAACTCTCTTACTGATTCAATTCCTTCATTTTTGGTTGCAGATGTGATTATAACCTTATAGCCGGCACCTTCATAAATGCTTTTATACTCTTCTATATCATCGCACAAGTCACTTTTGTTAAAACATATTGCCGCCTCGACATTGTTAAATTCTGCACTGATAAGCAGCTTATCAATAAAAAGGAAGTCGGGAACAGGATCACGCAATGCGGCAACAATAAGTATTTTGTCAACATTAGCTATGGGCGGTCTTATAAACCGGTTTTTACGCTCTTTGATTTCAAGAACATAACCACTTTTGTTGTCATCTTCAACAGAAATAACCACATTATCACCAACATAAGGAAGAATATCGTTTTTCCTGAACCTTCCCCGTGCACGACATTCTATTAACCCCTTTGATGTTTTCACATAGTAAAATCCGCCGATTCCTTTTATTATTTTGCCATTTTCATTATTCATTCAAGGCTGCTCCTGATTCTTCATTATCTGTAGAGGGATTATCTCCCTCTTCTTTTGCAGCATCATCAGATGCATTTGTTGTATCTGATTCAGAATTATTTGATTCAGATGATGTATCGTTTTCTTCATTTTCCGTACGAGTTGACGAAAGACCAATGTTGATTTCACAATTTTTGGCAACCTTGCTTCCGGCAGGTATGGACTGAGAATTTACAATGTCTGCCGAAGCAGGAACACTTACGCCTGTAACGCTACCCAAACTTAATTCTGCTGTTTTCAAAAGCTCAATTGCTTTTGAATAGGTTTTTCCAATGAGATAAGGAACAGTTCTGAAATTTTCAGAATCATTAGTTCCGCGGCTTACATAAAATGTGATTTTTGTACCTTTTTTGATTTTTGTTTCAGCTTCGGGAGATTGACGAAGAACAATTCCGTCATCTTTCTGGCTTTCCTCAAAAACTATGGTTACATCGCAGCCCTTTTCTTCAAGCTCTCTCTTGGCAGTTTTATATGATGTGTTAGTATAATCCTTAAGTACATAATCGTTTTCAATTTTATTAATAACAATGCGGATAGTTTTGTCGTTTGAATCAAATTTTGAATTACGCATGGGATTTTGAGAAATAATCGTATTGTTTTTTTGTGAACGATCCGATTTTTCTTCTTCAATTATAATCTTGATATTATCTTTTTTGCAAATTTCCTGTGCTTCTTCATATGTTTTGCCAATAAGGTTCGGTACTTTTTCTTCTGAAGCAGAGAAGCTGCTTTTCAAAAAGCCTGCAACATCAGATTTTGAAATAACAACACCCGCAACCACAATAAACAACGCTGTCAATGCAGAAAGGATTGTAACAATTGTTCTGGTTGATTTTTTAACCGGCTGCAAAGAAGTGTTTTTGTATGAATCATATTCTCTGTTGTCGATGTTATTGACATATAAATGACCATCAGGCATAACATAATCAGGGTCATCAAGCACTCCGTCAATATCTGCTTTTATATCATCAGCATTCTGATAACGAAGATCGGGATCCTTTGAAATAGCCTTGAATATTATCTGCTCAACGGTTTCCGGCATATCCGGATCAACTGCTGAAACTCTTTCGGCTGTGCCGTCAATCTGCATCATTGCCACAGCAACGGGAGTGTCAGAATCAAAAGGAACACGGCCTGTTATCATTTCGTACATAACAATACCAAGAGAATACAGGTCAGATCGTGTATCTACAGCTTCTCCTCTCGCCTGTTCAGGAGAAATATAATGAACGGAGCCGAGAATGTCATCGTTGGAGGAAAGTGTGTTTCCGGTTCCTGTACGCGCTATACCAAAGTCGGTCACTTTAATCTTTTTATCCTCTGTAATGAGAATGTTGTGAGGCTTTATGTCTCTGTGAACAATGTTTTTATCATGGGCAGCACCGAGAGCATCAGCTATCTGATATGCGATGTCAAGTGCTTCTTCATATTGAAGATTTACATTTTGAGCAATATAGTTTTTGAGTGTAATTCCCTCAACATATTCCATAACAATGTAATGCTTGTCATTATCTGTTCCCACATCGAAGATTCCAACAATATTCGGATGAGTAAGACTTGCGGCAGATTGAGCCTCAGAATTAAAACGATTAAGAAATTCCTCATCACCCTCAAGATCGTCTCTTAAAACCTTTATAGCAACGATACGGTTAAGCATAATACAGCGGGCTTTATAAACATATGCCATTCCACCCTTGCCGATTTCTTCAAGTATTTCGTATCTGCCGCCAAGAATTTTTCCGATCATTATTCTTCACCCCCGTCAAAATTTACAACAACAGCAGTTATATTATCCTGTCCGCCGTTATCGTTTGCTTTTGTAATAAGCTTTGAAACTGCATCTTCACATGAAACCGCATTTCTAATGATTTCCAAAATGTTTTTGTCAGATACTAAACTGCTCAGACCGTCCGTGCAAATAAGTAATTTTTTGCCTTTATCGACAGTTAACGAAAAAATATCCGGTTCAACATCTGTGTCTGTTCCAAGTGCTTTTGTTATCACATTGCGCTGAGGATGCTCCTTTGCCTGTTCACTGGTGATAACACCGGCATCTATAAGCTCTGTTACAAGTGAGTGATCCTTTGTTATCTGCCTGATATTATCTCCGATAACATAAAGACGGCTGTCACCTACATTGCATACATACAGCTTGTCCTTAACAACTGTGCAAACAACAGCAGTGGTCCCCATTCCATCAAGCTTGGAATCGCTGTTTGAAAATTCATAAACTGCATTGTTGGCTTTTTTTAAAATTTTGATTAGCTCGGTTTTTATTTTCCTCGGTGAAGAGGAATATAAAACTTCATTTAAGGTATCAACAGATTCAATTACAGACTTTACAGCAACAGAGCTTGCAACCTGTCCGCCTGCATGACCTCCCATACCGTCTGCAACAACAGCAAGAAAAAGTCCGTTATCATAATTTTTAATAACAAAAGAATCTTCATTATTTTTTCTTATTCTTCCGGTGTCAGTATCGCCAAAATATTTCAATTCAATCACATCCTCACATATTATTCTTTCGTAGCTGTCCGCAGGAAGCATTTATGTCGGAGCCAAGCTCACGCCTTACCGTTGCGGTAATCCCTGATTTTTCAAGATAATCGCAAAAGGCTTTGATTGTGGCTGGAGCGGGCTTCTTAAAATCATTTTCATCAACATTATTAACCGGTATGACATTTACATGGCACATAAGACCATCAAGAAGCCTTACAAGATTTTGGGCATGGTATTTCGAATCATTTACATCTTTAATCATAGCATATTCGAAACTGATTCTTCTTGAGCACTCCTTCTGATAAACCTTGCATGCATCAATAAGCTTTTCGATATTATATGTATTATTGACAGGCATAATTGAGCTTCTTGATTCATTTGTAGTTGAATGAAGGGATATGGAAAGTGTTATTGGAAATTTGTACTTGGAAAGCTCGATAATTTTCGGCACAATTCCGCAAGTTGAAAGAGAAATGTGTCTGTAGCCTATGTTTAAACCTCTTTCATCATTGACATTCTGCAAAAATTTTATGACATTGTCAAAGTTAGCCAGAGGCTCTCCGATACCCATCATTACAATATTGGATATACGCTCTCCTATATCTTTTTGAGCAAAAATAACCTGTTCAAGAATCTCACCTGAAGAAAGGCTTCTGACAAGTCCCCCGATTGTTGATGCACAAAATTTACACCCCATCGCACATCCAACCTGAGATGAAATGCAGATGGTTATACCGTGTTTGTAGTACATTACAACAGATTCAACCATGTTTCCGTCGTGCAGACCAAAAAGGTATTTTTTAGTTTTATCAAGCTTTGACTCAAGCTTTCTGACTATGGTAAGACCGTGAATATAATAATTTTCAGCTATCTTATCTTTCAGAGATTTAGGAATATTTTTAAGATCGTCAAATGATTCCGCACCCTTGTTTAACCACTCGAAAATTTGTGCAGCTCTGTATTTTTTTTCGCCAAGTGACAATATCAGTGCTTCAAGCTCTTCAAATGTCAAATCTCTTAAATTGGTCATTTCAGGCTCCGTTTCTTTTTTTTAATCATTTATGCTTTTTTAATCTGCAAACAAAAAATCCGTCGCATCCGTCAAGGTGGGGATAAAATGTTTTGTGGGAAGCATTGTCATTGCCAAGTTTTAATACTGAAAACTCCGGATGCTCTGCGAGAAATTTTTCAATAACATTTTCGTTTTCTTCGGGTTCGATTGTGCAGGTTGAGTAAACCAGAACGCCGCCCGATTTTAGATAACGGGATGCGTTATTCAAAATATCAATTCCAAGCTTGGAAAGTTCATCAATATCAGATGGCTTGCGGCTGTGTCGGATGTCAGGTTTTTTGCCCACAATACCAAGACCTGAGCAAGGAACATCACATAAAACCCTGTCTGCCAGATTTTCAAATTCCGGTTTAAAAACAGTTGCATCCGAAAGAATGGGTTCAATAATGGTCGAACCGTATTTTTCGGCATTTTCCTTTATCAAATTGATTTTATGTTCATAAATATCGCAGGAAATAACCCTGCCCTTGTTATTCATGAGATCTGAAATAAACAAGGATTTACCGCCCGGTGCGGCACACATATCAATAACTGTTTCATTTTCCCCGGGAGAAAGTACATATGCAGCAAGTGCAGCGGCAGGATCCTGAATGTAGAAAAGTCCTTTTTTGAATGCCGAGGATTTATCAAGATCATTAACCCTGTCAATTTTCATACAATAATCAAATTCAGGAAATTCTTTAAATTTAAACTGTATGGCTTCAATACCCTCCGATGCCAGCTTTTCCTTTAAAGCGTCAACAGATATACCCTTGCTTCTCCTGATAAAAACAGAAGGTCTGCAATTAAAGCTTTCCATGAGATTTCCGGAAAACTCCACACCATATCTTCTTACCCATTTTTCACAAATCCACTCAGGGAAGGAATAATAAACAGAAAGAGATTTAATATCGTCGGAATCTCTTTCGAGAATGTCTTCTTCAGTAACATTTCTCAGTACTGCATTAACAAACGACGCCGATTTATAAACGGAAGATTTTTTTACAAGCTTTACACTTTCGTTTACTGCAGCAGATGCAGGGACTTTTGTCATATATAAAATCTGATATATTCCGCTTCTCAGTACAGCAAGAAGAAACGGCGATATTTTTTTCAATTTGACAGATGAATGCTTTGAAATAATATGGTCAATTGTTATTTTTCTTTTCACTACACCGTTTACAATTTCACCAATAAATTTCAAATCAAGAGATGAATAATTTTCATTTGAACGAAGCTTATTCATCTCTATATTTGAGTAGGCTCCGTTTTTTTCAATATTCATCAGTATTTCTACGGCTTTTTTTCTTGGACTAGTCACAATCAGTCTCTCCTGTTTCTTGCTATAACCAAAAATCTCAGAAGTTGCATAAGCGATGTCAATGCAGACGCAACATAGGTCATTGCAGCGGCACTGAGAACTTTTTTTGCACCGGACAATTCATCATCGTATAAATAATTTGACTCAGATAGGATGTTTAGTGCCCTTTTACTTGCATTAAATTCAACAGGCAATGTTATAAGCTGAAAAGCAACAACTGCCGAGAAAAGAATTATTCCAAGCATAAGAAGTGAAGATGTGTTTACCATCAGACCAAGAATAATCAGAGGAACCGACAATGATGATGAAATGCGTACAACAGGGAAAACAGAATTTCTGACTGAAAGAGGTGCATAGCCTCGTGCATGCTGTATTGCATGGCCGCACTCATGAGCAGCAACGCCAAGAGATGCGATTGAAGATGAGTTATATACCGAATCAGAAAGTCTCAGTACTCTTGATTTGGGGTCATAATGGTCTGTAAGATTGCCTCTGACATGTTCAATAACAACAGAGGAAAGGCCGTTAGAATCAAGTATTCTGCGGGCAACATCGGCACCTGTTATTCTTCTTGCATTGGTGATTCTGTTATATTTAGCAAAGGTAGAGCTCACTTTGAACTGCGCAATCATTGAAATGATAATGGCAGGAAGAACAAAAACCAGATATGTGTAATCAAAACCGTAATAATAACCGTACACGACTAAAAATCAGCCTCCTAAAACAACTAGTTTTTCAATAATATTACCTTTAAGATAGTCTTCAACGCTCATCATTTTTTTACCCTCGGGCTGAATCATAAACACCTCCAAAGAGGTGTCATTGCCGCAAGCAACAAAAAACGAATCGTTTGTAATTTCAAATATGGTTCCCGGTGCATGACAGGAAGCTTCTGAAGAAACTTTTGCAAGTCCGATTTTCATATTTTTTGACATAAATGTTGTGAATGCTTTGGGAACCGGATAAAGACCTCTGATTAAATTGTGAACATCAACTGCATTCTTTGTCCAGTCAATACAAGCAGTCTCCTTGGTAATCATATGAGCATAACAGGATTTTGAATCATCCTGTTTTTCGGGTGTACACTCTCCCCTTTCAAGCTTTTCAAGGGTTTCAACAATGAGCTTTGCACCAACTGCAGCAAGCTTATCGTGAAGTGTTTCGTAGTTATCCTCAGGAGTTATTTCAACTTCCGTTTTCAAAAGCATATCACCGGTGTCAAGTCCTTTTTCCATATACATAGTCGTTATTCCTGTCATGGTTTCGCCATCAATTATGCTTCGCTGAATAGGAGCTGCACCACGGTATTTCGGAAGAAGAGAACCGTGTACATTTATACAGCCGTTCTTCGGAAATTCAAGAACATATTCAGGCAAAATTTTTCCATAGGCAACTACAACAATAACATCAGGAGAAATCTCACAAAGATATGCTTCAAAAGTATCTCTTTTTAAATTTTCAGGAGTAAGTACCGGAATATTATATTTTTCTGCCGCCTCAAAAACCGGTGTATGCATCATTTTGTGTCCTCTGCCCTTTGGTTTGTCGGGCATTGTTATTACAGATGCAACTTCATGTCCGGCACCGATAAGAGCTTCGAGAGAAGAAACTGCAAAATCCGGCGTACCCATAAACATTATTTTCATTATTCATCATCCTCTAAATACTCTGTAACCTTGTCAACAAAAACAACACCGTCAAGATGGTCGATTTCATGGCAAAAAGCCCTTGCCAGAAGCCCTGAGCCTCTGATTTCAAACTCTTCACCATTTCTGTCTGTTGCTCTGACAGTAACGGTTTCAGGTCGGGACACCTTGCCGTATTTGCCCGGCACGCTGAGACATCCCTCATTGTCTTCCTGAACACCTGAGGTTTCAATGATTTTAGGATTTATAAGCTCAATAAGTCCGTCACCAATATCCACAACGGCAATTCTTTTCAGTATGCCAACCTGAGGTGCGGCAAGACCAACTCCGTTTGCTTCGTAGAGAGTGTCTGCCATATCATCTAAAAGAGTAAGTATTCTTTCATCGATTTTATCAACTGTTTTACATTTTTTTCGGAGAACTTCGTCTCCAAGCTTTCGTATATTTCGTATTGCCATATCACTTGCCTCCAGTTAATTTGTACTGACAGGATTTACATCAACAGAAATAGTAACATCTTCATTTTTTGCAGTATATTCACAATATATCCGATGAAGTAAATCATAAAAATTCTTTTTGTATGGGGTTTTTATCATAAATCTGTATCTGTATTTACCGTTAATTCTGAAAAGCGGAGCTTCAGAAACAGAATATATTTCTCCGATAAATTTAATGTCACTCTCTTCAATTCCGCCAAGTAATTGATTTCGGAATTTTACTGCAACCTCTTTAACATCAAAAGATTTTGCACCCGAAAACTGAATTTTGATAAACTCTGAAAAAGGCGGATAGAAAAGCATTTGTCTGACATTTATTTCCTGAATGTAGAAGGATTTGTAATCCTGTGCGGAACTCAGAATTATGGTTTCATCGTCAGGGTTGTAGGTCTGAATAATTGCTCTGCCCTTTTTTTGAGATCTGCCGGCCCTGCCTGCAACCTGAGTGATGAGATTGAAGGTTCTCTCTGATGCTCTGTAGTCATCAACATTGAGGCTCATATCTGCCGCTATTATCCCAACAAGAGTAATGTTTTCAAAATCAAGCCCTTTTGTTATCATCTGTGTTCCAACAAGAACATCAGCTTTTCCGTCTTTAAAATTGTTAAGAATGTTTTCATGTCCAAGTTTACCGGAAGTGGTATCAGCATCCATTCTGAGAACCCTGATTCCCGGGAAAATTGCAATAAGTTCATCAACAATTTTTTCAGTTCCCAAACCAAAAAAACGAATGTGGTCACCGGAGCACGACGGACACTTTTTTTCAACAGGTGCCTTGTAGTCGCAATAATGGCAAACCATTTTGTTTACTGTTTTGTGATAAGTGAGAGAAACATTACACCTTGGACATTTTGACACATAACCGCAATCACGGCATGAAACAAACCCTGAAAAGCCTCTTCTGTTGAGAAAAAGAATTATTTGTTCTTTTTTTTCAATAGTTTGTCTGATTGCTTCCTTAAGTCTTTCGCTGAAAATACTCATATTTCCGTTTGATAGCTCTTGTCTCATATCAACAATATCAACATCCGGAAGTCCTGTTTTGCTTATCCTTTCGGGAAGCTCAAGGAGTTCAAAATAACCACACTCAGCTTTAAAATAATCATCAATTGCAGGTGTGGCACTCGCCAGGAGAAGCGTGGCTCCCTTTTGACCGCATATGAAACGGGCAACCTCGACAGCATTGTATCGTGGGCTCATTTCGGATTTGTAGGTTGTTTCGTGTTCTTCATCAATAATTATAAGTCCAATATTTTTAAATGGTGCAAAAATTGCACTTCTTGCACCCACCACTATTTTGACATCGCCGTTTTTAATTTTGTTCCATTCATTGTAGCGCTGTTTAACAGTGAGCTTACTGTGAAGGACAGCAACATTGTCACCGAATCGACCGAAAATCTGAGCAATCATCTGGGGAGTTAGTGAAATTTCAGGAACAAGGAATACAGAGTCCTTTCCGCATTCAAGAGCTTTTTCAATTAAAGAAAGATAGACCTCTGTTTTGCCGCTTCCTGTAACACCGTGTAAAAGAAATGATGATTTTTCGTTTGAACCAATTGTGTTGGAGACTCTTGATACAACCGATTGCTGTGACGGCGTAAGCTCAGGTTTTTTGCTGATATAGGCCTCATTGTAGGAAATTTCTGTATCAAAACAGGAAACATTTTTTATAACAATTAAACCTTTTTCAATCAGAGCATCAACCGTTGAACGAGATGTTGACGCATAAATTAACAGATCTGACAATTCAACATCATAGTTTTCACAAAGAATTTCAAGAACTCTTGCACGAGCCGGTGCTTTTTTTGAAATGATGTCTATCAAACCGTAAGCCTCGCTGCGGTCAATTGCAAGAGACACGAAGGTTTTAACGGTATCACTTACATTTTCGGTTTCTGAGGAAAGCTTTTTAATGTATCCTTTTTTTTCAAGACGACGAAGAGAATCGGCAATGGAATTTTTTCCCGCCTCTATCTTCAATGCTTCTTCAGACATTTTACCATAGGCATTCAGACAGCTGACAATTTTGTCATCTGTTGCCGAACGGGAACACCCTTTTTTTATTTCATCATAGGAAACTTCCGACAATGTGTAGTAGTTAACAAATTTCATGTTGAGACCGGCAGGTATGAGACATCTCACGGCGGAAATATAGGAACAAAAATACCTGTGTCTCATAAATTCAATAAGTTCAACAGAGCTTTCGTAAAAATAGGCTGTGTCATTTATGACCTCTGCAATTTCCTTAAGCTTTGAATAATCACTTGTTTCGTTAAGGGAATGCACATAGGCTTCTTTTGGTTTATTCCCTTTACCGAAGGGTACTTTCACCCTTTTACCCACACAAATCTCAGACTCAAGATATGACGGCACAGCATAATCATAAAGGCGGTCAGTTGAAAGCGTATTCGAATTTAAAATCACTTTTGCAATCATACTCACCCCTCCTTTTCCGTCATATTGTTGAATTTATTCTTCTTCTTTTGATTCCTGATTTTCGAGTAACTGAGAAATGTTTTCTTCAAGAATCTGATTCATAATTGTATCATCAGCAGATATTGTTTTTTCGGTGTTTCCACTTTTGAAATTTACTTTGTTTTCGTAGATTTCGTGAAGAGCAATCGTTACTGCCTTATCAGATTTACATTCGGTGAATGTAACCTTTGTCTGATTGATTTCACGGGCTCTTTTTGCTGTTGCAACAACAAGAGTGTACTTGCTTGTAATGTTTTTGGATTTCATAATTTCGTTGATTGATGGATAGATCATTTTTTTAGCACCTCTGATATAGTATTTTTATTTATTTTTGTTTTTAATCTTTCAGATTTAATTATGGATACAAAATCGGTCACGGCCTCGTCAAGATTGTCGTTCAGGATAATGTAATCATATTTATCGGCTTTCTGAATTTCTTCAACTGCCTTTGCAAATCGTTTATTCAAGGTTTCTTCTGTTTCGGTTCCACGATCAATAAGTCTTTCTCTGAGTACGGAAAGTGACGGTGGAAGAACAAAAATCATAACTGCCTCAGGATATTTTTCCAAAACATTCAAGGCACCGACAGTATCAATTTCCAGAATTACATCAACACCTTCTGAAATGCAGTTGTAAATCGGTTTTTTGGGTGTGCCGTAGAAATTGTCACAAAATTGTGCCCATTCAAGAAATTCATCTTTTTTTATCATTTCCTGAAATTCATCAGTAGATTTGAAAAAATAGTTAACACCATCAGCTTCGCCTTCACGGGGAGCTCTTGTTGTAGCAGAAACTGAATATCTGATGTTATTGTCTTTATATTGTTCATTAAACTTAGAAAGAATTGTTCCTTTTCCCGAACCGGAAGGACCTGAAAAAACAAAAAGTATTCCTTTGTCAGTCTTCAACTTTATCCTCCTCTGCACTAATAAATTCATCGTTGGAAAGTCTGGAAGTTATTGTTTCGGTCGGAACTGCAGAAAGTATTATGTGATCGCTTTCACAAATTATTACAGATTTTGTTTTTCTGCCATATGTTGCATCAATAAGCAATCCTTTTTCTCTTGCTTCGGTAATAATTCTTTTTACCGGAGCAGATTCAGGACTTATGATTGCAACCATTTTTGATGCGGAAACAATGTTGCCAAACCCTATATTAATAAGTCTCATTCAGACACCTCGTTTTATTCTATATTTTGTACCTGTTCTCTGAGCTTTTCTATTTCTGACTTCAGATCAACAACGGATTTACTGATAATATAATCGTTGCATTTTGAGCCCATCGTGTTAGCTTCGCGGTTAAGCTCCTGAATAAGGAAATCAAGCTTTCTGCCGACAGGAGCATCAGATTCGAGAAGATGGGCATATTCCTTGAGGTGACTTTCAAATCGAATAATTTCTTCAGTTATGTTTACCTTATCTGCAAAAATACCAACTTCTGTAAGAAGTCTTGTTTCGTCAACCTCAACACCTGAAAGAATTTCTTCGATTCTTTCCTTCATTCTTTGCTTATACTCATTGACTGTAAGCGGCGAACGCTCTTTTATATTACCTATAATCTCCTTGATGTTAACAATGCAACTGTCAAAAAACGCTTTAAGTCGTTCACCCTCGCGTTTACGGTTCTCACCAAGGTCACTGAGGGCTTCCTTAATAACAAGAGCAGCATCGGCAGACATTTTTTCCTTGTCTTTTTCTTCTTTTTCAATTTTGAAGATATCAGGAAGTCTGAGGAACGATGATGCTTTTATGTCATCTTCAACATCTGCCACCTCCGAAAGCTGTACAAGCGCTTTACGGTAGCCCTTGGCAACCTCTTCATTCAGGGTTACCTTGATTTCATCTTCTTTGATAACATCAATCTGAATGAAGATGTCAACCTTTCCTCTGCTCAGGATACTTGAAGCCTGTTCGCGGGCAACTTCTTCAAGAAAAGAATATTGCTTGTACACCTTTGTTCCGATGTCAAGATATCTGTTGTTTACAGATTTTGTTTCGACGCTGATTTTGTAATCATCGAAGAGCTTTTCTGCTCTTCCGTAACCGGTCATACTTTTTATCATATATAATCACCTACAATTTATTTTTACATTTCATTATAACAAATTTATTTTTTAATTACAATATTTTTAATGAAAAACAAGGTTAATTATCACTATTTTTTCGGCATTTCGAATTATTCAAATACAGATAGTGCTTTTCCGTTCAGGTAGTCAAATTTATCCCCTTGACAAACATCTCGAATATCCATTTCAGAATCAATATTATCTTTAATTTTCCACCAGCTTGTACCATAATTGCAAAATACCGTTCTCTCCTCTTTCGCTCTGCCAATGAGTCGTTGAATTACAATGTCCGGAGAGAGATATTCAAGAAATACAATTGCTTTTTCTACATAATCAAAATATGTGCCCATGGAAAACTCATTATTTTCATACATTTTGACTAGCGGTGTATCTTTAACTATATACAAGCTGTGAAGCTTTACCTGTGTAACTCCGAGGGCTGAAAGAATTTTTGCACATTCAATAACATCTTCAGTGGTATCCCACGGAAGGTTCAAAATAACATGAGTACATATTTCAAATCCGAATTTTTTAATCTGAATAACTGCATCTATAAATTCAGCAAGAGAGTGTCCGCGGTTGATTTTTGAAAGAGTTTTATAGTTAACTGTCTGAAGCCCCAGCTCAATGCAAACATCAAGATTGTGATTGTCTGCAAAATCCTTGAGAAATTGCATATATTCCTCTCTGATGCAGTCAGGCCGGGTTGATATGTATATGGCACAAACCTTTTCGTGGACAGATTGTGAAATAACTCTTTTAAATGTTTCAAAAGGCATATATGTGTTTGTAAAATTCTGAAAATAAATAATAAACTTATCCGCCTTATATTTTTTGCCGATAAAGTCTATGTTTTCATCAATCTGTTGTTTAACAGGCATATCGGAAGGAAGATTTTCAAAAGCTGCTCCTTCTTCGCCGCAGAATATGCATCCACCGCATCCCACATTACCGTCCCTGTTCGGACAGGTTATCGGAAGATTAACAGGTATCTTATACACCTTTTCTCCATATTTCTTTTTAAGATATTCTGAATAAGTGTTGTATCTCATTGCATATGTCCTTTCGCTTTAAAATACTTTTCTGCAGTTGTATAGTGAATAAAGGAATAATCAAGGCTCAGTTTTTCAGCAATTTCCAGAGTACGGTCACTTGAACCCATATCTACAATTAAAATATCCGGAATATGTTCTCCCCATGACAGACTCAGTGATTTCCAGATTACAGTCCGAACTGTAGCTTCTATTGTTTCTTCGCTGTTCTTCACTTTTATGACAACTGCAATGTCATCGGTTTTGTCGTGATATAGTCCGAATATGTATAAAAACAGTTCTTTACATAGCTGAACGAAACCATATACTGAAAGAAAGGTAATCAAAGACTTATATAATATCTGTATCATAGCAAACACCTCTTCGCATTATATTATGCAAAGAGGTATGCTTTAGTTACTTATAAAGATTTTTTGCTTTGGCTGCTAATTCTTCTGCTTTATCACAGATTTCCCATGTGAAATCTGCATCTTCTCTTCCAAAATGACCGTAAGATGCTGTTTTTTCATATATGGGTCTTCTTAATTTGAGATTTTCAATAATGGAAACAGGACGAAGATCAAACACTTCGTTTATGAGCTTTCCGAGATCATCCTCAGAAATAATTCCGGTTCCAAAAGTATCCACATAAACCGATACCGGCTTGCTGACACCGATAGCGTAAGCAATCTGTACTTCACATTTTTTTGCAAGACCTGCTTTTACAATGTTTTTAGCAACATATCTTGCGGCATAGGCAGCACTTCTGTCAACTTTTGTGGGGTCTTTGCCCGAAAAAGCTCCGCCGCCGTGTCTTGCATAACCACCATAGGTATCTACAATGATTTTTCTTCCTGTAAGGCCCGAATCACCCTGAGGACCGCCTGTAACAAACCTGCCTGTGGGATTGATATAATATTTTGTGTCAGCGTCAAGAAGTTCTGAAGGGATGACAGGATAAACTACATTTTCGAGAATGTCTTTTTCAATTTGTTCGTGAGAAACCTCGGGTCCGTGCTGAGAGGACACAACAACAGTATCAACTCTCACAGGCTTGTCATCTTCGTATTCAACAGTAACCTGTGTTTTTCCATCGGGACGAAGATAATCCAATGTGCCGTTTTTGCGTACTTCAGTCAACTTCATGCTGAGCTTGTGAGCAAGTGAAATGGGCATTGGCATAAGCTCAGGTGTTTCGTCGCAGGCATATCCAAACATCATACCCTGGTCACCTGCACCATGATCTGTTTCAATGGATGAGTCCTTTTTAGCCTCATAGGATTTGTCAACGCCAAGGGCAATATCGGAAGATTGTTCATCAATGCTTGTAAGAACAGAGCAAGTGTGGCAGTCAAATCCGAATTTTGCACGGTCATAGCCTATTCTTTCAACTGTGTCTCTTGCAACCTTTGGGATATCTACATAACAATCTGTGGTAATTTCACCCATAATCATTATCATTCCTGTTGTTACGGTTGTTTCACATGCAACTCGTGCTTTTGGGTCTTTTTCGATTATGGCATCAAGTACAGCATCGGAAATCTGGTCACAGATTTTATCGGGATGACCTTCGGTAACCGACTCTGATGTAAACAATTTTCTGCTCATTATTTTAACCTCCGTGTATTATATAACTGTAATTATCCATTCAACAAGCTTTGAACCAACAAGCATAATCACTCCGGCAGACATAACCCCTGCGGTAATTGTCAGAAAAGATTGCTTAATTCTCATTTTCATAAGAGCTGCAATTGCAGAGCCTGTCCAGGCACCTGTTCCGGGGAGCGGAATTGCAACAAATAAATACAAACCAAGAAGTTTATATTTATTCTTTTTGTTCATATCGGACATTTTTGATGTTGTTCTTTTTTTCAGCTTGCTTGCAAGCTTTCCGAAAAGTCTGGTCTTTTCGAGGTATTCGATAATCGGTCTGAAAAGCAAAATTATAAACGGAACAGGAATAATGTTTCCAATCACACTTAAAATGTATGCTATGTGCCAGTCAAGACCTAACGCAACACCAAAAGGTATTGCACCTCTGAGTTCGACAATGGGAATCATGGAAATTATAAAAACTGCAAATTCTTTATTAATTCCGGCAAGATATGCCTCAAGAGCTTCTATCATAGCTTATCCTCTCAACTTTCAAAAGACATCATTTTGTCAACTCTTGTCTGATGTCTGCCACCTTCAAACTTGTTTGTGAGAAATTCTTTAACAATCTCTTTTGCCAGTTCAGGGCCGATTACTCTGCCGCCAAGCGTAAGAACATTTGCATCGTTGTGCTGACGGGTCATTTTGGCACTGAATGTATCGCCGCACTGAGCAGCCCTTATGCCTTTGTGTTTGTTTGCTGCCATGTTCATGCCAATACCTGTGCCGCAAACAAGAATACCAAGTTTTGCTTCGTTGGATGTTACAGCAACGCACACTTTGTGTGCAATGTCGGGATAATCAACAGAATTGGTATCAAAGGTACCCATATCTTTAAAATCATATCCCTCACTTTTCAAGTAGTCAATAATAACATTTTTCAATTCAAAACCGCCATGGTCTGATCCTATTGCTATCATTTTTTCCCCTCCGTGTTTTATTCTTTTATTCCGTGTGTTTCGTTATACTCCCTTTCAGCCTGAGAAAGTCTCAGATAAATTGGCGAAAGTTCATACAAATTATCAAAATCATTGTTTTTTGCCCTTTTAAGAGCAATTGAAATAATTGACGATGCCTTTTGCATGGAAAGGTTAATCGGTGCCAAATGCCAGTTGTTCATAGAAAAGCTTTCTATCCTGTCTTTATACTTCAGGACTCCGTCACCGCAAAAAATCACTTCTCTGCCTGACAGTTCAATAAGGAGCTCGTCAAAATCTACAATTCTGTCGTTTACAATTTTGTCACCATTCAAATACAGTGCATTATAAACATCATTTCGATGGGCATCAAAAATTGGACATATCACCTTGTCTGTTGCAAAAAATGAAACTGCAACCCCGTCCAGCGAAGAAATACCGATTATTTTCTTGTCAAGTGACTGGGCAAGAGTCTTCATTGCCGCCATGCCTATGCGAAGTCCTGTAAAAGAACCGGGACCAATGGCAACTGCGAAAACATCAATATCCTTTACAGAAAGTGAGCAATATTTAAGCATCTGGTCAAGCATTGGCATAATAATCTGAGAATGAGCACGCTCATTTCCAACTGTAAATTCACCAAGTATTCTGTTTTCATCTGATACAGCAACAGTAGCATTAACCGATGATGTATCCATTGCTAATATTTTCATTAATTATTCCCTCTGTATGTAATCGATATTTCCCGCGAATCCTCACCAAGATCAAAACGCTTTGTAATTGTAATTTCATAAAACGGAAAATCAAATTCATCTTTAACAATGCTTGCCCACTCCATAAGGATAATACCGTTTCGTTCTACATAATCATCCCAGCCGATGTCATAGAGCTCGTCCATGGATGTCAGTCTGTAAACATCGAAATGAAAAACCGGAATTTTTCCGGAATTATATTCATTGACAATTGTAAAGGTTGGGCTTGTAACTTTTTCAATGCATTCAAGACCTTTGCATATTCCCGTTGTAAAAGCGGTTTTTCCGGCGCCGAGATCTCCGTCAAGAGCAATTATGTCACCCTGTTTAAGACTTTCTGAAAATTTTGCGCCTATTTTTCTGGTTTCTTCATAAGAATTTGAAATCATTTTTTTCATCATAACTATTTATCAGAACAGACCGACAATTTCGCCATCATCGTTGATGTCGATATTGTTTGCAGCAGGAACCTTGGGGAGTCCAGGCATTGTCATAATGTCGCCGGTGAGTGCAACAATGAAGCCCGCACCGTTGGAAATGTTAATATCCTTAACAGTTATGGTAAAGCCCTCAGGAGCGCCAAGGAGAGTCGGGTCATCAGAAAGTGAATACTGAGTTTTAGCCATACATACCGGAACTTTGTCAAGACCAAGCTCTTCAAATTTTGCAATTTTCTTATTAGCTTTCGGTGTGTAATTAACTCCTGATGCACCATAAATTTCTTTAGCAATAACAGCAATTTTTTCTTTAACGCTCAAATCGGTATCATAGATAGGAGCATAATTTGAAACTGAGTTGTCAACAATGTCACAAACAGTTTCTGCAAGCTCCTTGCCGCCTTCTCCGCCTTTTGCAAAAACTTCTGCAAAACAAGCTTTAACACCGATTGATTCACAATAATCTTTAATGAACTGTTTTTCAGCTTCAGTATCAGTTGCAAAAGCATTGATGGCAACAACAACGGGAACACCGTATTTTTTCATGTTTGAAATGTGTTTTCCGAGATTGGCAATACCTGATTTCAAAGCATCAAGATTTTCATTCTGTAAATCTGCTTTTGCTACACCGCCATTATATTTAAGAGCACGAACAGTTGCAACAATAACAACTGCATTGGGAGTAAGACCGCCCATACGGCACTTGATGTCAAGGAACTTTTCAGCACCAAGGTCTGCACCGAATCCTGCTTCGGTAATAACATAATCCGAGAGCTTTAAGGCGAGCTTGGTAGCTCTTATGCTGTTGCAGCCGTGTGCAATGTTTGCAAAAGGTCCGCCATGCATGAGACAGGGTGTATTTTCAAGAGTCTGAATGAGATTGGGATTAATTGCATCTTTCAAAAGAAGAGCCATTGCACCGGCAGCATTGAGCATTCCTGCTGTAACGGGCTTTCCTTCGTAATCATATGCAACAATAATTTTTGAAAGTCTTTCTTTGAGGTCGGTAAAATCAGATGCAAGACAAAGAATTGCCATTACTTCAGATGCAACGGTAATCATGAAACCGTCTTCACGGGGAACTCCGTCAATTTTACCGCCAAGACCGATAACTATATTTCTGAGTGCTCTGTCGTTCATATCAAGAACACGCTTAAATACAATTGATGTAACATCAATTCCAAGAGCATTACCCTGTTTGATGTGATTGTCAAGAAGTGCCGCAAGAAGGTTGTGTGCACTTGTGATGGCATGCATATCTCCGGTAAAGTGAAGATTGATGTCTTCCATGGGTACAACCTGAGCATATCCGCCACCGGCAGCTCCGCCTTTAACACCCATAACAGGTCCGAGGGAGGGTTCACGAAGAGCAATAATTGCATTTTTACCAATTTTGCCCATAGCTTCACCGAGACCTACGGTGATTGTTGTTTTACCTTCTCCCGCAGGTGTGGGATTTATAGCAGTAACCAAAATAAGCTTACCGTCTTTTTTGTCTTTTAACTTTGAATATACCTCAGGAGATATCTTCGCTTTATATTTACCGTAATAATCAATATCATTTTCGGTAAGTCCAAGCTGAGATGCAATTTCTCGAATATGTTTCATTTGTGCGTTTTGAGCAATCTGAATATCTGTTAACATTATTTAACATCCTTTCTTTTTTCGATTAAACAAATACAATGCGAAGAAATCCCTTCTTCTCTGCCCTCAAAACCAAGCTTTTCGGTTGTGGTGGCTTTTATATTCACAAAATCAAGGTCAATGCCAAGACATTTTGCAATATTTTCTTTCATTTTTTCGGAATGAGGTGAGATTTTTGGCTTTTGAGCAACGACAGTTGCATCAATATTAATGATGTCATACCCTTTTTCCGATAAAAGCTCAACTGTTCTTTTTAAAAGAATCATGCTGTCAATATCCTTATATGCAGAATCTGTGTCCGGAAAATGCACGCCAATGTCACCAAGACCTGCGGCACCAAGAAGTGAATCCGCAATTGCGTGAAGCAGAACATCTGCGTCGGAATGACCGAGAAGTCCCTTTGTATGAGGAATTTCCACACCTCCAAGTATCAGTTTTCGCTTTTCTGCAAATTTGTGAACATCATAACCAAATCCTACTCTCACTGAAATGCCCCTTTCAAGAAATCGCTTGCCAATGCAAGGTCAGACGGAGTTGTAATTTTAATGTTTTCATATGAGCCTTCAACAATTATCACATCATAGCCTGCAAACTCAGCAACCTGACAGTCATCGGTCGCTTCGATTCCTGCATCTGCCGCCATTTTGTGAGCTTTGTTTATAAGCTCTGATTCAAAACATTGAGGTGTCTGAATCTGCCAGAGATTATTTCTGTCAACAGTTTCAATTATTTTTCCGTTTTTGTCTGATTTTTTTATTGTGTCTTTAACACGGACACCGAGAGCGCAGGCTTTATGTATAAAAAGTGCATCACGGGCAGTTCTGATATCATCAGGATTTATGCAGCATCTTACCGCATCGTGAATCATAACATAACGACAATCATCTGCCTTCGAAAGTCCATTTACAACAGACTTCTGACGGGTATCCGCCCCTTCAGCTATCACTATCGGAAATTCTCTGTTTTCAAACAAAGCAGTTGTATGGGCAATGTAATCTTTGTGACAAACAATAACTATTTTATCAACACAGCAGCTTTTAATAAATGCATCAACAGTATGTTCAATTATTTCCTTGCCGTTAATCTCAATAAACTGTTTCGGAAAATTCATACCCATGCGGCTGCCTGTGCCGCCTGCAACAATAATTGCACATATTGAAGGTGTACTCATATCCTCACTCCGATACAAACTATGATTAAACAAGAAAAGAATCGGTTTCCTTAATCATTAAATCCTTATCGCAAACAGCAGTAAAACGAACTTCCTTTGATTTAAGCTCGGAAAGCTGAACAGGAATTTCAATGTTTCCTTTTTCAGCAAGAATATCGAGAAGCTCAAATTCATCCTTGTCATCAAGATTGAGGGCGGGTTCAATGGCTGAAATAACCGCCTTATTGAACTTAAAGGGATTTGCTGTTGAAGCAATTACCGTTGGTGTTGAATCGCCCGACTCTTCAACATATTTTTCATACACATTGAGAGCAACAGCAGTATGAGTATCTGCAACATAAGAATATTTATCAAAATATTTTGAAATTGTTTTTGCTGTATCACAATCATCACAGCAACCGGCAACAAAGATGTCGGAAATTGCTTTTCTGATTTCTTCATTAACAACATATTTACCGTTTTCAGAAAGCTCTTTCATATACGAAGAAACAAGAGCATCGTTTCTTCCTGATATGTGATGAAGCAATCTTTCAAGATTACTTGAAATAAGAATATCCATTGATGGAGAAACTGTGGTGAAGAACTTTCTGTTTCTGTCATAAACACCGGTATTTATGAAATCGGTAAGGACATTGTTCTGATTTGATGCGCAAATAAGTTTGTTAACAGGAAGCCCCATAACCTTTGCATAATATGCGGCTAAAATGTTTCCGAAGTTACCTGTTGGAACAACAATGTTAATTTTGTCGCCGTTTTTAATTTTTCCCTCTTTGAGCAAATCACAATATGCGGAAATGTAGTAAACAATCTGAGGTGCAAGTCTGCCCCAGTTAATGGAATTTGCAGAAGAAAAAGTATAGCCCCGTGAATTAAGTTCTTCTTTATACTCATTGTTGGTAAAAATCTTTTTGACACCTGTTTGTGCATCGTCAAAATTACCTTTAACAGCACAAACAGACACATTCTTACCACTCTGTGTTGTCATCTGAAGCTTTTGAATTTTGGAAACACCGTCAACAGGATAGAAAACCTGAATGCAGGTACCTTCAACATCTTTAAAGCCTTCAAGAGCGGCTTTTCCGGTATCTCCCGATGTTGCAACGAGTATTACAACCTGATTGTCTTCACCTGTCTTTTCAATAGCCTTCTTAAGGAGATAAGGCAAAATCTGAAGAGCCATATCCTTGAATGCACATGTGGGACCATGCCAAAGCTCTAAAATGTTGAGACCTTCTTCAAGACTGCAAAGAGGTGCCGTATTTTCACCGCCGAATTTTGATGCATGGTAGGCATTGTCTGCACAGAATTTAAGCTCATCTGCAGTGTAGTCTGTCAGATACATACCAAGAATTTCGGCAGCACGCTCTTTATAAGAAAGCTTAGAAAGCTTATCAATTGTTTCTGCGGAAATTGATGGAATTTCGCAAGGAACATAGAGACCGCCTTCGGGGGAAATACCATTCTTTATAGCATTGGCAGAATCTACTGATATAGTGTTGTTTCTTGTACTCTGATATTTCATTATAAAAACCTCACGAACTAATTATTTTAAAACGATTCTATGGAATACTTTTTTACCTTTTTTGATGACAGCCTCGCCTTTTTCAAAATCAGATGCGGAAAGTGTGTAGTTGGCATCAGTAACTTTTTCGCCATTAAGGCTGACACCGCCCTGCTGAATAAGTCGTCTTCCCTCACCTTTTGATGCAATGATTCCTGCCTGAACCATAACATCAAGAATCTGAACATCTGCAGAATCTATTTCGGTTGAAGGCATATTTTCGGAGCTTGAGCCTGCTCCAAACACAGCTTCTGCAGCAGCTTTTGCTTTTTCAGCTTCCGCTTCACCATGAACAAGCTTTGTAACTTCATATGCAAGAACTTTTTTTGCTTTGTTGATTTCTGCATCCTTGTATTCAGCCATAGCTTCGATTTCTTCGAGAGGGAGGAATGTGAGGAGCTTGAGGCATTTGATTACATCAGCGTCATCAACATTTACCCAATACTGATAGAAATCGTAGGGAGAGGTTTTTTCAGGATCAAGCCAAAGTGCACCGCTCTGAGTTTTACCCATTTTCTTTCCTTCGGAGTTGGTAAGAAGAGTAAATGTCATACCGTAAACCTGTTTCTGATCCTTACGACGGCAAAGGTCAATACCACCGAGAATGTTACTCCACTGGTCGTCGCCGCCAAGTTCAATTTTACAGTCATATTCTCTTGAAAGCATGAGAAAGTCATAGCTCTGCATGAGCATATAGTTGAATTCAAGGAATGAAAGACCTTTTTCAAGTCTCTGTTTGAAGCACTCCGCAGTAAGCATTTTGTTAACAGAGAAGCAGGAACCGATGTCCCTGAGAAAATCTACATAGTTAAGCTTTAAAAGCCAGTCTGCATTGTTAACCATAATGGCTTTGTCATCTGAAAAATCAATTACGCTTGAAAGCTGCTTCTTGAAGCATTCGCAGTTATGGTCAATAATCTCGGTTGTCATCATCTGACGCATATCGGTACGGCCGGAAGGATCACCAATGTGACCTGTACCGCCACCAACAAGAGCGATTGGTCTGTGACCGTGCATCTGCATGTGACGCATAACGACCATCTGCAGGAAGTGACCAACATGAAGACTATCTGCTGTGGGGTCAAATCCTATATAAAAAGTAACTTTTTCTTTTCCGAGAAGTTCTCTGATTTCTTCTTCGTGAGTAACCTGAGCAATGAGGCCTCTTTCTTTTAATACATCATATACATTTCTCATTTTATCCTCTTATCCTCCTGTAGGGTATAATTTAATATGTTAGTTTTTGCCTTTATCTTCTGCTCTTATTTCCGCTCTTTTGATTTTTCCTGAAATTGTTTTTGGAAGTTCAGTAACAAATTCAATTATACGGGGATATTTATAGGGAGCAGTTGTCTTTTTAACATGATTCTGAAGTTCTTTTTTCAGTTCATCTGAGGGCTTGTACCCTTTTGCAAGAACAATGGTTGCTTTTACAATCTGACCTCGTATTTCATCGGGAACAGCAGTAATTGCAGTTTCAAAAACTGCCGGATGCTCCATAAGTGCACTTTCAACCTCGAATGGTCCGATGCGGTAGCCGGAGCTTTTTATAACATCGTCTGCTCTGCCCACATACCAATAGAAGCCGTCTTCATCACACCATGCAAGGTCACCGGTGAGGTAATAGCCGTGAGTGAAAACAGAATCCGTTTTTTCCTGATCTTTATAATAACAATCAAGAACGCCAAGAGGCTTTCCTTCAGTAATATCAAAACCAATCTGACCAATTTCACCGGGTTCACATATTGTGAAATCATCATGAAGAAGTACTGCCTTGAACCCTGCAGCCGGTCTGCCCATTGAGCCGGGTTTTGGAGTATCCCACATATATGTACCGAGAAGTATGGGTGATTCTGTCTGTCCGAAGCCTTCATATACTTTGAGACCAGTTGCAGCATAAATCTGATTGAACACTTCGGGGTTAAGAGCTTCGCCTGCAGTGGAAATATGGACAAGCGAAGACAGATCGTATTTTTTCATATCGGATTTAATGAAAAATCTGTAAATTGTCGGAGGTGCACAGAATGTTGTTATTTTGTATTTGACAATCATTTCAAGGAGATCTGTGGGAACAAATTTGTCGCTATAGTCATAAACAAACTGAGCTGTGCCGGCAATAAACTGTCCGTAAAGCTTGCCCCAGGAGCATTTTGCCCATCCTGTGTCGGCAACAGTAAGATGAAGACCATTGTCAACAACATTGTGCCAGTATTTTCCGGTGGAAATGTGACCGAGAGGATAGGTAAACGGATGAAGAACCATTTTGGGATTGCCTGTTGTTCCTGAAGTGAAATAAACAAGCATAGGGTCTGAATTGTGAGTGCGTTCCTCACCTGTCGGTCTTTCGAAAATATCTTCCTCATTTTCGGTTTCAAGGTCAAAATTGTACCAGCCGTCATGCTTTTCATTTCCCAAAACACAACAGGCTTCTACTGTGGGACATTCAGGAAGACTTGCTTCAACATGGTCGCGAATCTCACCCTTATCGGAACATATTATCATTTTTACATCGGCACAATTACATCTGAAAATGATGTCTTTTTTTGTGAGAAGATGAGTTGCCGGAATTGCAACTGCACCAATTTTGTGAAGTGCATAGATGCTTATCCAGAACTGGTAGTGTCTTCTTAAAATCAGCATCGCAAAATCACCTTTTTTGATGCCGATGCGTTTAAAAAAGTTAGCTGCCTTGTTTACCTCTTTATCAAGCTGTGCAAAAGTGAAAATACGCTCCTGACCTTCATCATTACACCAGACAAGAGCCCTCTTATCCGGATCGCACTTTGCGTATTCACCGATTACATCGTAAGCAAAGTTAAAATCTTCAGGAACCTTTATTTTAAAATTGTTATAGTAGTCATTATAGTCTGTAAATTCTGTCTTGTCCAAAAATCTGTTTAGTAAATTCATTATATTATTAACCTTTCCGTATTATAATCAATCGCTTACAATAGCAAGAAAGTGAGCTTCTTTACCGTCAAGAGCTCTCATTCCATGCCAGTTCTTAGAATCGAAGATTAAAGAATCTCCTGCTTCAAGAATAATTTCCTTTCCATTGATTATAATGCAGACTCGGCCATCGAGACAATAGTTAAATTCCTGACCGGGATGGCTCTGAAGCTGAACAGTGTCTTCTTCACACTCTGAGGGTGGAACAGTAACATAAAAAGGTTCAATTGTTTTGTTGGCAAAATTAAAAGCAAGGTTTTTATACTGATAAGCTTCACTCTTTTTAACTCCCATACCCTCGCCTGCTTTTACATACTGATACACATTAAGCTTGGGAGCGTCACCGGATAAAATAGCAGTAAAATCAACATTGAATTTGTTTGCCAATTCATATAAAATGCTGATAGGCATATCTCTTTCGCCGTTTTCATAACTGATATATTTATCAACGGAAATGTTAAGACTTTCAGCGACCTCTTCTACAGTAAGCTCAGAAATTTCCCTGAGATCCTGGATTCGTCTGCCGATAAGCTTTACTTGTTCATTCATAAAATTAGCTCCTTCCGTTTTGTTTTGATAAAAAAATTATTTTTTTATAATAATACCAAATTACACTATACATAATCTATACTATTGTATATAATTTATTAAAAAAAGTAAATATTAAATTAGCAAATTCATTGAAAAACAACAAAAAAAGACATACATTAAATTTCAAAACAGTGCAATAATATATTCGAAAGTGAGATGTATAATTATGAATATTAAAAAAATGATTATTACTTCATTGATTACCATGTGTTTACTCCTTAATTTTGCAGCTTGTTCAATGGGCTCAGGTACTGAAACACCTGATTCCAGCAACACCTCATCACAAGGAAATTCACAAAACTCAAATGATCTTACAACAGACGACGGAAAACCTAACGATACAGTTGACAACAACACTGAGAATTTAAAGGAAGATATTAAAGACGGTGTAGATGACATCAAAGACGGTATGGAAGACACTGCAAACAATGTGAAAGAAAGTATGTCTGACGGAAACAGCAACAAATAATCACACAAACATATTTACAAGTTGTATTAATTTGTGTATAATGGTAAGTGATTTTAAATCAAAATCACTTACCTACATATATTTAAACCATAGCCTGACAGAGATGTACGAACTTGATAACTTATGCCAGGCTAAGATAAAGGAGACAAATCACCAATGAAAAAATCCACAAGATTTGTTTGCAGTGAATGCGGATACAATTCCATAAAATGGCTCGGAAGGTGTCCTACTTGCGGTAATTGGAACACATTCGAAGAAGAAGCGGAAATTGTTGCTTCAAGATATTCTACAGGAATTGCCAGCGACACAAAGCGCAATAATAAACCAAAAAAACTCAGCGAAATAAGCTCTCATACTGACGAAAGAATCTGTTCGGGTATTGGCGAGCTCGACCGGGTTCTCGGCGGCGGAATTGTAAGAGGTTCTCTTGTTTTGGTTGGCGGAGACCCCGGAGTTGGTAAATCTACCCTTCTTCTTCAGATTTCAAATCTCGTTTCCAAAGAGAAAGATGTGCTTTATGTTTCCGGAGAAGAATCTGCCGAACAGCTCAAAATCCGTGCATCTCGCCTTGGGATTGAAAACGAAAATCTGCTTATCTATGCAGAAACAGAAATGAACACTATTCTTTCTGTTGCTCAGGAAACAAAGCCCGAAATTATGATCGTGGATTCAATTCAAACTATTTTCAAAGATGACATAACCTCAGCGCCGGGAAGTGTCACCCAGATAAGGGAAGCAACCCATCACCTGATGAGATTTGCAAAAGAAAACAATATTGCAGTTTTCATTGTGGGACATGTCACAAAGGAAGGAAGTATTGCCGGACCGCGTATGCTTGAGCATATGGTTGACTGCGTGCTTTATTTCGAGGGCGAAAGAACTCAGAGCTACAGGATACTCCGAACTGTAAAAAACAGATTTGGTTCCACAAACGAAATTGGCGTTTTTGAAATGAAAAATACCGGTCTTGAAGAAGTAAAAAATCCATCAAAAATGCTTCTTGAAGAAAGACCTGAAATGGTGAGCGGTTCAACAGTTGTTTGCACCCTCGAAGGCACCCGCCCCATTCTTGCTGAGGTTCAGGCACTTTGCAGCCCTGCAGGATTTGGTAATCCCCGACGCATGACTACGGGTATTGATTTTAACAGGGCAATTCTTCTAACTGCAATTTTGGAAAAACAGCTCGGTTTTCCTATGCAGAATCAGGATGTATATATAAATGTTGTGGGAGGAATTAAAATCGTTGAAACCGCAACTGACCTTGCGGTAACAATGGCAATTGCATCTAACTTCAAAAATTTTATTATTGATTCAAAAACTTTGATTCTCGGCGAAGTCGGTCTTACAAGCGAGGTTCGTTCAATCGGATTTTGTGAACAGAGAATAAATGAGGCAGCAAAGCTTGGATTTGATTTTTGTATTCTTCCCATGGCAAATGCGAATACTCTTGGTAAGCGTGAGGACATAAAATTGCTTCCTGTAAAAAATGTAACTGAAGCTATAAAATATCTAAAAAAAATTGAAGATTACCGAAATGAAAACAAGAAATAATAAAAAGGAGATTACCTGACGGCCGAAAGACCTGAGGTATTCTCCTTTTATTTATCAAATATTCCGATGATGAAGAGAACGGTTTTTTATTTTAACACTCTGATATTTGAACTGTTTTGCCATGCATTAAAGATTGTAGTATCTGTCAAACTCTGCAGGGTGAGGAATAGCGGCAAGTTCAGAAAGCTCCTTGCGTTTTGAAGCAACAAAGTTTTTAATGAGTTCTTCGGGGAACACACCGCCTGCGGTGAGATAATCATGATCAGCTTCGAGAGCATCGAGTGCCGCATCGAGAGATGTGGGAAGCCCCTGAAGCTTTGCCTTTTCCTCTTCGGGCAGGTGGAAGAGGTTGAAGTCATAGGGTCCCCAACCATTAGCGTGGGGATCAATTTTGTTTTTGATACCGTCGATACCTGCCATAAGTATTGCCGCATAACAGAAATACGGATTACAGGTTGCGTCGGGATTTCTGAGCTCAAAGCGTCTGAGTTTGGGTTCTTTTGCATAAGCAGGGATACGAATAACCGCACTTCGGTTTGATGTTGCATAACCAACAGTAACCGGTGCTTCGAATCCGGGAACAAGTCTCTTGAAGGAGTTGGTGCTTGGATTGGTAAGTGCGCAAAGTGATGCGATGTGTTTTAAAAGACCGCCCATAAACCAGTGAGCTTCCTTACTGAGGTTTGAATAGCCGTTATCATCGGAGAACACGGGCTCGCCGTCTTTAAGAAGAAGCATGTGAACATGCATACCGTTGCCTGCTTCACCCATAATGGGCTTTGGCATAAATGTTGCTGACATTCCGTGCTTTCTTGCTGTATTGTGAATGATATATTTAATCATCATTGTTGCATCTGCCATTTCAGACATTTTACCGAGTTCCGGTTCAATTTCAAACTGACCGCCTGCTCCAACTTCAGGATGGTGGTAGTTTAGTGCAATACCTGCATCGTCAATAAGCATACACATTTCGCTTCGTGCTTCGTAGGAAGTATCAAAAGGTTTTGCAATGTGATAGTTTTTCTGTTTTGCAACAATATTACCCAAACCTTCACAACCACTGTTCCAGTGAGCCTGATTTGCATCAACGGAAACACCGATTGATTCCGGTCTCACCTCCCAGCCAACATTGTCGAAAAGATAAAATTCAAATTCAGGAAGAATAAGCATTGTATCTGCAATGCCGGAATCCTGAAGATATTTTTCCGCTGCAAGAACAATATTTCTCGGATACTGTGCAAGCGGTCTGTTTTCGGGATTGTCGATAATCATTGCATTTCCTGTCATTGAAAGTGTTGGGATTTCGCAGAAAGGATCAATTACTGCTGTGTCAGGATCGGGAATAAACACCATATCGCTTTTTTCGACAACTGCATAGCCGTAATTTGAAGCATCAAATCCGATACCGGTTTTCATTGTTTTCTCAGAAAAATTTTTGGCAGGAATGGTAACATGACGGAACTGACCGTTTATGTCAACCATTTTGAAATCTACCATTTTGATGTCCTTCTCTTTTATGATAGCAAGGATATCAGCAACCGTTTTTTTCATAAAATCTCCTCTTTTCATATAATTTTATATAAATATAATTAATTTAAAATAAACTCATATAGTTCAGTATGAAAATCCACACAAACATTGTAAGCATACAAAGCACCGACGAAAACACAATAACCTGTGCTGCCAGAGTTTCATCACCATCCATCTGTTTTGCCATTGAATAGGACGAAACTGCAACCGATGAACCAAAAGCAATGAGAATGCACGCAAGAGCCTCTCCTCTGAACCCCAAAAACACTGCAGGAACAATGGCAATAAGCGGTACAATAACCAGTCTTGCCACAACAACAATTATTATCTCATATGCAAGTCCTTTTATAGTTGAAAACTCAAATCCGGCGCCGAGAACAATAATTGCAAGCGGTGTAGCAACAGAGCCTATGTCTCTGAGAGATTTTTCTATAATGGAAGGCAATCTGACACCTGTCAAAAGAAATATCACGCCAATGAAGCAACCTATAATCAAAGGATTTGTCAGCACTCCTTTTATGAGCTTTAGTACATTGAGACGATCATTTCCTTCCCTGAAGCGTTCGAGCGCAACTACCGCAAGAACATTAAAAACAGGAACTACAACTGCAACCATTAATGATGCCAGTCCCCCGGAGTTGCCTTTACATATGCTGTCAATAAGCGGAAGCCCGAGAATGGCAAAATTTGACCTGAAAAAACCCTGAAGCATAACACCCCTTATTGAATTTTTTTTGGATAAAATCATTACCGCAAAGTAACCGAGAACAAAAACTGCCAACACTACGGTAATAGTGTATGTAATAAGCTTTAAATCAATAACACCTGAAATTTCCGTGTTATAAATATTATTAAACAAAAGCACGGGCAAAAAAATCTTGAATACCAGACGGTTCATTGCATCAAAATGCTCTTTGCCTGCAAGTCCTATTCTTTTTATACAATAACCGAGAAGCATAAGGATAAATATTGGCGTAACAGCTTCAAATGACAAAATCAGACTTTCCATTTTCCATCTCCTCAGTTTAAATTTTCTTTAAGACTCTTTTTAAGGGTTTCGCAGTCTCCGTCAAAAACAATTCCTTTTATGCCGACAGAAGCGGCACCATCTATATTGGCTTTTCGGTCATCAATAAAGAGACACTCGTCTGCATTGAGGCTATATGTTTTTAAAAGATGCTCAAAAATTTCCTTCGAAGGCTTAACCATTCCCACTGTTCCCGAAAACACAAAGCCTTCAAAATTGGAAAACAGACGATTAAGCCATTCAACATTCCTATATCCCTTTGCAAAGCCTTTGCTTATGTCTGAAAGAATGTATAGCTTTTTACCTGATTTTTTCAGCGAAAGAATCAATTCAGTTACACCTTCAACCGGTTCAAGGTTAAACATCCAGTTATCATACACCCGGCATCCGATTTCTCCGAGCCTTTCACCAAGACGCAAGCGAAGAGCTTCTCGGACCTCTTCATCGTCTATTGTACCCCGGTCAAGCGGATCCCAGTAAAGTCTGTCAAATACTACTTCGCTGACACATTTCAGGTCTGCATCGTTTTCGACATAGGGCTTTGTCATCTTTTCCGGATCGAAAATTGTAATTACATTTCCAAAATCAAATATAACATTCTTTATCATCTGAAATTCCTCATTTGTCAGAAAGCTCTCTTCCCATCAAAACACCCATAACAGATGCCATCATAAGGCCTCTTGTCCATCCGCTTGAATCACCCAGACAATGAAGACCTTTTATGTTGGTATTAAGATGTTCGTCCATCTTTATACGGTTGCTGTAGAATTTGAGTTCGGGTGAATAAAGAAGAGTCTCGTAGGATGCAAATCCCGGAACAACATTGTCAACAGCCTTTATGAAATTAATAATGTTAATCATAGCACGATATGGCATAGCTGCAGTGATGTCGCCTGCAACGGCATCGGGCAAGGTGGGTTTCAGGTTAGATTGAGAAAGCTCCTTTTGCCATGTGCGTTTTCCGTCTAAAATGTCACCGAATCTCTGAACAAGTATTCTGCCTGATGCAAGCATATTGGTAAGCTCTCCAACTTTTTGTGCATAGGCAATCGGTTCATTGAAGGGCTCACTGAAATTGTGAGAGCAAAGTATTGCAAGATTGGTATTTTCCGATTTAATCTCCTTATATGAATGACCGTTTACAACTGCAAGATCATTGTCATAGTTTTCCTGACTTACAAAACCGCCGGGATTCTGACAGAATGTACGAACTTTATTTTTAAACGGTGCCGGATAGCCTATGAGCTTTGACTCATACAAAACCTCATTGACCTTTTCCATAATTTCATTGCGTACTTCAACTCTGACACCGATATCAACTGTTCCGGGTTGGTGGGCAATATGGTGTTCGGCACAGATTTTTTCAAGCCAGTCAGCACCTCTTCTGCCTGTTGCAATAACAGTTTTATCTGCAAAAACTGTTATTGTTTCACCGCTTTTTTCAATTATGACTCCCCTGCACACATCATCCTCAAGAATTATTTCACTGCATTCATAGCCAAAAAGAATTTCAACTCCGTTGTCGAGGAGATACTTTTCAATGTCATAA
This sequence comes from Clostridia bacterium, assembly GCA_045592485.1. Classification (GTDB taxonomy): domain Bacteria; phylum Bacillota; class Clostridia; order UMGS1810; family UMGS1810; genus RGIG1828. The sequence goes on from JAZNUS010000076.1 coordinate 47,522, forward strand.
TATATCTTCTGAGCTTTTTCCGTTCCCAAGTGGCGTATGGGACAGTCCACAAGCTTAAGACCTGCCTGAATTGCACGCTTTCTGATTTTTCGGATTTCTTCGGAGTTACCGATGCCTTCTATGTGTTCGTCTGCACCAAAATCAAGGTATATTTTGTCGGTGTAGTTTATAAGCTCCTGAGCATTATCTTCACCAATGAGCTGAGGAAGGTCTCCCCCCACCTCATAAGACAGCGAAAGCTTGCCGTCAGAAAATGCACCTGCTCCTGAAAAGCCTGTTGTTATGTGACAATAAGGCTTGCATGAGATGCATTTTTTTGTTTTGGATTTCGGACAGCTTCTATTTTCAATTGCAGCCCCTTTTTCAACAATCATTATTGATTTTTTTGTTTTGTTTTTCAACATTTCAAGTGCAGTAAATATTCCCGCAGGACCCGCACCAACAATTACAACATCTTTTTTCATATCTGAAGCTCACTCCTGATTCATAAAATATTCTATTATTGAGGTGTTTGCCTTCGATACAAATACTTCTGTATCCGGAAGGTTTTCTTTGAAAAGTTCGCAGAAAAGCTCGGTAACAATAAACTCTGTTTCATAGTGGCCAGCATCTACAAGAGCAATTCCGAGCTCCGAAGCATCACGAAAAGGATTGTATTTAACATCACCGGTCACAAATACATCGGCGCCCTTTCTGACTGCCTCATAAAGTGCATCGGCTCCGCCGCCGCTGTTGACGGCAATTCTTCTGACAGTTTTGTTTGTGTCGCCGGTATAGCGAAGTCCCTTTACGCCAAGTGCACGAGAACAATTTTCAATAAATTGTCCAAAGCTGACAGCACAGGGTAACTCCCCTATTCTTCCAAAACCGTGAACTGAATCTCCCTCGGGCTCCAAAATCTTACAATTTTCAATTCCGAGTTTATGAGCAAGATAATCATTGAGACCGTCTGCCGCCTTGTCAAGATTTGTGTGAGCACTGATAACGGTTATGTCATTTTTCAAAAGATTTATTATCATTTTTCCAATGGGGTCCTGATCGGTAACGGAACGGAGCTTGTGGAAAATCACCGGATGATGCGAAACAATAGCATCACACCCAAGGCTGACCGCTTCCTTTGCAACACTCAAGTCAACATCAAGAGTTACAAGAAGCTTTTTAACTTCTTTGTCAGCTCTGCCCACAAGAAGACCCACATTATCCCATTCGCAGGCAATGGATTCCGGAAACGCTTTATCAATGCATTTTTTTATGTCGATGGCTTTCATTTGATGTCACCTCTGAAACTTTTGTAAATTTCTGCTTCCTTGCGATATTTGGAAAGCATCTCTTCATCGGGGCACACCGATGATTCAATTCCTTTAATTATGTTTGAACAAATACGAAGCTTATATTCCATATAATCTTTGAAAACATCCGGGCTGTTTTTTTCGAGATTACGCCCAACATAAAGATCAATGGTGTTTTTTTCACAGTTGCCCGGTTTCACAGCAAAAATATTATAAAACTTGTTTTCTTCACGAACGACATATTCATTTTCGACCGAAAATCCGTTTTCAGCAAGAAAACTCCTGAGTTCTACCGGTGCATTCATAGGCTGAAGCAGCAATAACGGACAATCGGAGGCAACATCCATACCGTTTTTCAGGATTTCAGAAATAAGCAATCCACCCATTCCGGCAATGACAATAACATCGGCTTCACCCGGAGCGAGTTTTTCCAGCCCATCTGAAAGTCTCAGTTCTGCACAGTCAAGAAACCCATATTTAGCAAGATTTGCGTGAGCTCTTTTGAGAGGGCCTTCGTTAAGATCCATAGCAATGGCTTTTGGTGAAATTCCTCTCTGAAAGCAATAGACCGGAATATATGCGTGGTCTGTTCCTACATCTGCAATAACAGAGCCTTCTGGTATGAGATTTGCAATTTTAGAAAGTCTTGGTGTAAGTTCCATTCTTTATCCCTTTCAAAAGTTATTTGCAACTATTTTTAATATCAAGTCTGATTATTCCAACTAAAGCTGAAAGAGCTGTAACAGCATGAGATATGATCATTGTGTATGCACCCACGCTGACATCATATAACACCCAAATCAACCCATTTGCAAGCATAAACAGTCTGTACACAGAGGGTTTTTCCTGTGACAGTGCGAGAGCACAGGTTAATGCGGCAACTGCAGAATAGATGTCAAAAGGAGTTTTGTAGGTAGTTACAGAACATACAATGTAAGCTATTATAAACATTAATGCAAGAGCAAAGGGAGCTTTTTTATCATATTTTCTGATGAAAAAATATACTACTGTCTGCAAAAGTGCAACTATGTATATTCCGCTTCCGGAAAATCCGCCCACGAGAACATAGCTTGCAGAGCCGAACACATTGCAAATAAGCTGACAAGCAAGAACTGCTCCGACGCCCTTCATCTGCATTGATGCTATTGCAGCTACAGAAACTATTATTCCAAGTATCTGAGATATAATAAAATTCATATGAATACACCGTTATTTTACAATTTCAAACTGCTGGTCTTCGGGTATATCAACAACCGTGCAATCATTGGCATAGGTACATTCGGGCAGAATTATCATAGCAGTGAGACTGTCGTTATTGGCAGGGAGCGGAGCAAGATGCCAGATTGCAGCGTTGATCTTCACAAGTGTATTTTTGGGAACAATGAATGCTTTTGCATAATCATTTACAATTGCACCTGCCGATGCAGGGGCACAGTGAAGAATCATATCATCATCAAGGGGCATAATCATTTCGCATGTTGTAGTGTGATATTCCTGCTGGGTGATAATCATTTTTTCCGGCTTTTTCACAACAATAGGCGAAAATCCTATTCTATGGTCAGAATCTGCAGTGAGTCTGTCCGGAAAAAAGGAATGTATTTCACCGCAAAGAGCATATCCCTTTGGATCGGTTATTGTTGTGAACTGACCAAAATCAGCAAAATTTTCAACAGTAATGGGTGTAGCTTTGATAGTTTTCATAATTAATTCCTCCGTCTGATACTGATTATTTATTTTTTTCCGGTATAAAGAATATAAATATAAGTGAGCTTACAAGAAGCATCATTGGATAAAACAGGTTGGGAATAATTTCAAATGCTGAAATTTCAAATCCCATTGCATTTACCGCTGAAATTGCAACAAGCATTTGAGCACCATAAGGAATTATACCCTGGAATATACAGGAAAAAGTGTCAAGAAGTGATGCAGTTTTTCGTGGTGAAATCCCATATTCCTTTGACATTTCTTTAGCTATTGGATTTGCCATAACAATTGCAACAGTGTTATTGGCAGTTGCAACATCCATTGCGCCCACAAGAAGTCCCATGCCAATCTGACCGCCCTTTTTGCCACGGAAAACTTTTTTGATACCGCAAAGCAAAGCATCAAATCCGCCGTGTTCTTTTATCAGAGCACAGATTGCCGAAACAAGAACTGCAACCATTGCAGTTTCAAACATTCCCGATGCTCCGCTTCCCATATTGGCAAGGAGTGTGGGGAAATCGAAGGCACCGCTCAAAAGCATTATAATGCTTCCGGTTATGATGCCTGTAAGAAGAATAACAAAAACATTTATACCGATTATGCCTCCGATGAGTACAACAACATAAGGAATAATCTGAATAAGATTGTATTCTTTGATGTCAATGCTCTGAATGTCGCTTTTCATTGAGAGCACAATAACAATTATCAGGGTAACTATTGCCGCAGGAAGTACCACAGCAAAGTTTGTGCGGAATTTGTCTTTCATGTGACATCCCTGACCGTTGCACGCGGCAATGGTTGTATCTGAAATAAACGAAAGATTGTCACCAAACATTGCACCGCCTACAACAGTTCCCACACAAAGAGGGAGTGAAAATCCGGATGCATCGGCAACTGCAACTGCAATCGGAGTGAGAAGCGTGATTGTGCCGACAGATGTTCCCATTGCTGTGGAAACAAAACAGCTTACAATAAACAATACACAAACAGCAAACCTTGGCGGAATTATTGACAAAACAAAATACGCCACACTTTCGGCACTGTTTCTTCCTACAACACCGACAAAGATTCCTGCAAAAAGAAAAATGAGAATCATTGTGACAATATTCTTATCACCTACTCCGCCGCCCATAATTTCAAGCTTTTTGTCAAAACTCAAGCTTCGGTTCTGAATACATGCAACAATAAGAGCAACAAGAAAAATTACCACAATCGGGACATTGTAAAATCCCATGGATATTTTCATTATATACTCAAAGGTTATTCCTGCTCCGAGATAAAGAAGCAAAAAAACTCCTATCGGCAAAAGTGCCAAAGCATTTCCTTTTTTCATTATTTAATCCTGGTATAATGTAATTGACTCATCTAACAGTCATTTTCATTATACCTTTCTCCTTTCTATCAACCTTTTTTAATCCGTGGTTGATTACG
>JAZNUS010000077.1:0-8186 GCA_045592485.1 Clostridia bacterium
CTACTCCTTTATTTTTTATAAAATAAAGTCTCCGTTTTCGATTCCTATCAGCCATAAAAAAAGCTCCCCTCTCGGGAGCTTTTTATACGCCTGATAGGAATCGAACACCCCTGCGAGTACTTCCTCGCTTCGCCCTTGACCTTGTTCTCATTTTTATTTGAATCATATCCTATTTTTGCTCCCTGCCTCTTTTCCCGGCTTCGCTCAGGGCGCCTACTCCTTTATTTTTTATAAAATAAAGTCTCCGTTTTCGATTCCTATCAGCCATAAAAAAAGCTCCCCTCTCGGGAGCTTTTTATACGCCTGATAGGAATCGAACCTACGACAACCCGGCGTCGGAGGCCGGTGCTCTATCCACTGAGCTACAAGCGCAGATATATTCAGAGAATTGACAAGTTGAATTTGTCAATTCTCTATTATTTTTTTGACTTTTTCGTATATTTCATCCGAAATATCTTCCATTGTCCTGACATTTCCGTCTTTAGCACAACGAACCTTAGTCCAGTTATATTTTTCAGCAACAAAAACTGCATTGTCATAGGACTGTTGAAGATAATCGGAATTTCTTTCGTGAATATCCTTCACCTGAGAGTTATCAATCTTATTGGCACGGCTCGCCATAAGCTGTCTTGCATTTTCAACAGGCATATCAAGAAAAATTACCCCGTCGGGCTTTGGCAATGAAAGCTTTTCATATTCAAGGTCATAGAGCCAGTCAAGAAATTCACTTTTTGCTTTTTCATCTTTAATCTTCGATGCCTGATGTACCATATTTGAAGTGGTATAGCGGTCAGCAATAACAATATTATTATTCCCGAAAAGCTCCTTCCATGTAGCCTTAACAGAAGCAACTCTGTCCACTGCAAAAAACATTGATGCCGCATAAGGACTCACTGCATTGGGATCGGTGCCGAATTCACCGCCAAGATACATCTTGACAACAGAAGAGCTGTCGCTCTGATAATTTGGAAATTCTACCGAAACAACATTTTTCCCGTCCCTCGCCAGTCTTTCCTTCAAAAGTGCCGACTGAGTGGCTTTGCCGCTTGAATCCACACCTTCTATAACTATCAACCTGAAATCCTTCGACATATTATCAATCCTGTTCCAAAAAGATTTTTCTCTTCTCCAAGCTTTTGCCGCAGGTCATTGCCCCCTCGGGACACGGACCGCTTACACATCTTGGCCCTGCAGCCTTAAAAATTGTAGGACACACTTCTTTTACCAGCGAAAGCATTGCACAGGCAAGCTCTCTTATTTCCCACTGTGCCCTTTCGCAGCAGCGATGATGGAAAAAGTTTATGAGACTGCGTGCATTGAAGGTTACAATCATTTTGGTTTCGCAGGCATTGGGAAGCACATAGCGTGCATCCTCAATTGCTTTTTTCTCTGCCTGATTTTTAGCTTTCTTTTCGTCCATTCCTTCACTGATAAAGGTCTCGTAATGCTTCTGCTTAAGTATATCGGTAAGTTCATTATATGTTTTCTGGTCATCTTCCATAGCCTTGATGAAAAGTGCTTTTGCTTTTTCATCGGCTTCAATCTCATGGGGAACAATATACTCGAACTGTCCTTCGTTAACATATCTTTGAGACTTAACACTGTAGGAAGCTATTCTGTGTCTTGTTATCTGAGCAAGAAGACTTCTCGACACTCCCTCTATACCAAAAGTGAAGATAATATGTTCTATGGGACTTTCGTGCCCCATACTCATAAGGCGTTCTATAAAGCTGACTGTTTTCTCACGGTCAAGACCATTTAAAATACCATTAATTTCCGATGATGAATAGCAAAGCTTTGCCGCTGCGGCAATTATTTTTTCACAATCGGGATTATACTGAAGTAACTCAACATTCATAGCGGATTATCCTTTCGCATCATTCCTGTGGAAACTTTTTACCCTTCAAAATAACTTTAAATCCAAATCTCGGAAGTTCAAGCATACGCACAAATCTTGAAGGCTGTTTCATAAGGCGGTAGAGCCATTCAATGCCGTGTTTTGTGTAGAACTCGGGAGCTCTTTTTACCTCTCCGGCAAAAACATCAAGGCTTCCTCCGATTCCCATGCACACCTTTGCATTCAATTCATCCTTGTGCTCAGTTATCCACTTTTCCTGTTTTGGTGCTCCGAGGCACACAAACAAAACATCAGGTGAATGTCTGTTTATATTATCAATGATTGTCCGTTCTTTATTTTCATCAAAATAACCGTCACTGTAGCCAACAACCTTAACACCGGGATATTTTTTTGTTATGTTTTCTCCGGCAAGCTCTGCAACTCCCGGTTTGGAGCCGAAAAGATAAAGAGTTCCACCCTTTTCGGAAAGCTTTTCCAGAGTGCGGCAGGCAATGTCAAAGCCCGGGGCACGCTCGGCAATTGGATTCCCCACAATGCGCGAAGCATATACAACACCTATTCCGTCGGCAGTGAGAAGGTCGGCATTGTTTAACAGCTTGCAAAATTCACTGTCACGATAGCCTGCCATTATGATTTCGGAATTGGGAGTGAAAACACTGAATGCACCCTTTCCGTTTTCTATGTGATTGATTATGATGTCGGAAGCTTGTTCAACATTTACTTTGTCAACCCAGACTCCCAGAATATTTACTTTTGCGGACATAATAACACCTCCAAAGCATACCACTTAATTATATACCAAAACTGTCACTATGTCAACAATTTATTAAAGCATCTCTCCGCTAAACATGAGAAAAAACTCATATTTTCAGAGTTTCTCCGGGCTTTATTGAATAAAGCCTTCCGTCAATATCAAACCACACCTCAATTAAAGTGGGATTACAGATAATTGTTCCATCGGCACTGAAAACAAGAGAATCATATGCTGTAACATATTCATAAATTTCCATATTTGTTGCGTACCATATGTCCTTGTGACCGCCAAGCCTGTCGCAAATCTCGTCGAGGAGCTCCCATTTGTCTTTAAATTCATAGCTGTGTCCCCACATATAGAAAAGTCTCGGATGGCGCCTTGCACCATATGTTTTTTCTCCGTTGTCAACTTTAAGAAATTCTTCAATATATTCAAAAATTTCGGGGTTTGCGTGATGGACAGACGGCATCCATGCGTGCCAGTCTGTGGGAAGAGCAAAGCTTTTGTTGTCGCCTGCAAGAGTTCTTGAATAAGCAATATCAAGGTCACTGAGATAATTTTTTATTGTTTCATAGGATGCACCGTTATTAAAAATTGTTATTCCGCTATCAGGGAAAGCCATTCCGCGAATAATTATTCCATATTCCTTTTCAAGCTCAAGACGGCAATCAAGCACATCTTTAATTCCATCAATAGCCCTCACATTGCCTGCCGCCTTGTGGAATGCCCCATGAACCGCGATTTCGTGACCTCTGCCGAGAAACTTTTCTTTAATTGTCTCAATCGGTACGGCATCAATCATTTTGCGGCTTGTAAGATTGAATGTGCATTTGAGCCCTGCTTCGGTTATGCGGTCACAAAAGCGGATGTCTTCGACACATCCGTCGTCATAGCTTAGTGTAACCGCTTTTGCGAGACCCCCCGGAAATCTTAAGAATCTGTATCTCATTTTTATCCTCATTTCTTTTGTAGTATTTTTAAATTTTTACCAACAAATCTAATTACAAGGCTACCTACCAATGCACAGGATATAACCTCGCCCACGCCCACAGTCAGTACAAAGTACCACCAGGCATCGCCCAGACCGTAGGCATATTTTAAAACAAGCGGAACTATGACAATGTTTGAAAGAATGGGTGACATTATTGCAACAGGTGTTTTTTTTCTGAAAAAGTATGTGCCCCATGCACCCAAAAATGTCGCAAAAGAGCCGAAGATAATGTCTGTGGGAATACATCCTGTCACAAGATTTGCAATAAAGCATCCGAGAGTAAGTCCGCCGATGGCTTCCGGGAAGAAAATGGGAAGCACACAGAGAGCTTCGGAAAGCCTTATCTGCACGGCTCCGCTTGCAAGTCCGAAAAGGTTTGTGATATATGTTAAAACCACATATACCGCAGCAATAATTGCACCTCGTGTCAGAAGTGCGGTTTTGTTTCTTTTGTTCATTTTTTTCTCCTTAGTTTTTATTTAGCCTGACAGGAGCTATCCGAACCTGATAACTTCTGTCAGGCTAAGTGAGGATGGTTTCGAACTCACTTTTTTATAATAAAGAAAGGTTTTCTGCTTTCTTAATTATACAGATATTTATATATTTTCTGCCGTTTCCAAACGGTCTCAACATATTTCTCGGTTTCGCCGTATGGGATTTCCGAAAGAGAATGGTCACTGCCGCTCCTTTGCTCGTCCAGCCAATCTGACACATTCCCCTCACCTGCATTGTAGGCAGCAACGGCTGTTTTTTCATTGCCCGAGAATTTGTCTGTGAGATATCTGATGTAGGCACAGCCAACATTTATGTTCATTTCATTTGCGTCGGGTTGTGCCTCTATTCCAAATATCTCCACACACCAGTTAAAGGTTTCATCTTTAATCTGCATAAGACCTTTTGCGTTTTTGTGACTGACGGCAGATTCATCAAATTTACTTTCCGCACTTATAATCCCCATTACAAGATATTTGTCGAGATTGTAATCTGCAGAATATTTTTCTATGAAATGTTCATATTTCAAAGGGTACACTGCCCTGAGTACAGGTCTTGACACAAGAAACACCGTTATTACCGCAAGAACTGCGGCAAAAACAGGCATAAGAAATGCCATCCTGCTTTTAACATGCAAATTATTCATCAATAATTCTCCCGATATCATCAAGCTGTCGGTACAGCTCGTCAATTCCGTGATTGTTTGTTACACAAAAATCGCTTTTGCCGATGTAGTATTCATCCTTTGGCTGACTGTCAATGCGATTTTCAGCTGCTTCACGGCTTATTGAATCACGCTCAATTATACGATTAATCCGAATTTCTCTTTCAGCCAGAACGCTGATTACAAGGTCGCACTGCTTTTCAAGTCCTGCTTCAAAAAGAAGCGGAGCATCAAAAAGAAGGTTGCATCCGGAATTTTCACGGACAATCCTTTCTGATTCCATCAATATATATTTATGAGTTATTGAGTTTAAAATTGCAAGTTTTCCGGAATCTGAAAAAACAATTTCACCAAGCCTGCGCCTGTTAAGGGTTTTGTCCTCATTTAACACCGATTCAGAAAAGACCTGCACAATTTCATTAAGACAGGGAGACCCCTTTTGGCAAATGTCCCTCGATATGCGGTCAAAGTCAACAGTGACAAAGCCTTTTTGTTCTATGTAGCGTGCCGCCGAGCTTTTGCCCGTTCCCGACCCGCCTGTTAATCCTATTATCATAACTATCTTCCTTTATCAGTGAGCATCGTGCCAGTTTTCGCCTCTTCCTGTTTCAGCAAGAAGTGTGCTTTTAAGCTCTGCCGCATCGGTCATACATTTTTCAAGAAGAATTGCAACCTCGTCTGCCTCGTCTCTTGCAGCTTCGATTATCAGCTCATCGTGAACCTGAAGAATAAGCCTTGATCTGAGCTTTCTTTCTTTAAGCTCTTTGTAGATGCTGACCATTGCAATTTTGATTATGTCTGCGGCGCTTCCCTGAATGGGGGTATTCATGGCAACCCGTTCACCAAAGGAGCGGGTCATAAAGTTGGTGGACATAATTTCGGGAATGTATCTCCGTCTTGCAAACATTGTGGACACATAACCGTTTTCTTTTGCAAAAGCAACGGTTTCGTCAAGATATTTTTTTACATTGGCATACTTTTCAAAATAATTTTCTATATATGCCTTCGCTTCTTTTACAGAAATTTTAAGGTCCTGAGAAAGAGAATATTCACCCATTCCGTACACAATTCCAAAATTTACTGCTTTGGCACGGGAACGCAGAAGTGGGGTAACTTCTTCTTTTGCCACTCCAAACACCCTTGAGGCTGTCGATGCATGAATATCCTCGCCCGAGCGGAAGGCTTCTATCATTGTTTCGTCATTTGCCATGTGAGCAAGAATACGAAGCTCAATCTGCGAATAGTCAGCATCAATGAGAATAAATTCATCGTCTGAGGGAATAAACATTTTGCGGATTTCTCTGCCTTCCTCGCGGCGCATGGGAATATTTTGAAGATTTGGTTCAGTTGAGCTTATGCGTCCTGTTGCAGTTACAGTCTGATTAAAGCTCGAATGAATTTTTCCGCTTTCGGGGTTTATCACCGCAAGAAGACCGTCGCCGTAGGTGGATTTGAGTTTTGCACTGTAGCGGTATTCAAGGATTTTTTCTATTATTTCGTGGCTTCCTCTGAGCTTTTCAAGAACAGAGGCATCGGTTGAATAACCTGTTTTGGTTTTTTTAACTACTTTGAGTCCGAGCTTTTCAAAGAGAATTACACCAAGCTGTTTTGTTGAATTTATGTTGAATTTCTCACCGGCAAGAGCGTATATTTCTTCTTCAAGAACACTGAGCTTGCGACTGAGAGAATCAGTAAACTGTGCAAGGCTTTCCCGGTCAATTGAAAATCCGCAGATTTCCATTGAGGCGAGAACACGCACAAGAGGGAGCTCAATATTATAGAGAAGACTATGCTGTCCGTATTCTTCAATTTTTTCTTCTTCATAGGTTTTCAGCTTCCCGATTGCAGAAAGCTCATTGCAGATGTATGATATCAGACTTTTGTCATCGAGAGTGTGAAGTGTCTTTTTGTCTTTTCCTGTTCCAAAAACCTCTTTTTCATCAGCAAGGGGCATCGAAAGCATTGACGATGCAAGACTTGCTGTGTCATAGGCAGATTTTGTGGGATTTATAACATAGGCACCGATTCCCGTGTCATAGTATGAGGTTTCAAAATCCACTCCGTATTTATCAAGGATAATCATTGACTTTTTGATGTCATCGGATATTTTAAGAATTGAGCTGTTTTCAAAAACACACTTCAGAGAATCCGCAATTTGCTTGTGGGTGATTTCATCGTCTGCAAGTATGAAATATGTTTTTGAAGCCTTTCTGAAGGCAAATCCATCTATGACATCCGACGAATAAAGCTTATACACAAGTTCATCGCCAATGTCTGAAATCAGATTTTCAAAAACTGAAAGCTCAGTTATTTTTTCAAAGTCACCATATTCGACAGCAGAGCATGGTGCAGAGGCTGCAATATCCTTCAGAAATCCGTTAAATTCAAGATTCAAAAACAATTCAGTAAGCTTTGGAACATTATATTCTTTTTTTGCAAAATCTTCAATTGATAAACCAATGTCCACATTGCGGTCTATTGTGCAAAGCTTTTTACTTAAAATTGCCATTTCTCTGCCCTCTTCAAGTTTTTTTCTTGCGGCAGGCTTTACAATTTCGTCGTCGAGATTTTCATACAGGCCCTCTATTGATTTAAATTTCTGAATATATGCAAATGCAGTTTTTTCGCCAATGCCCTTTACACCCGGAACATTGTCGGAAGTATCGCCCATAAGACCTTTTACATCAATAAACTCAGTTGGGGTTACTCCATATTCCTCAAACACATCTTTTGCGCTGTAGGCATTAGTAGTGGTCTGTCCCATGCGTGTGATGGTAAGGAGTATGTCGGTGTTATCCGATGCAAGCTGCAAATCGTCACGGTCTCCGGTGAGAATGTGACATTTTATGCCGCTCTCATCGCAAATACGGCTGACTGTACCGATTATGTCATCTGCTTCAAAGCCCTCTTTTTCGAGAATGGCAATGTTCATTGCACCCAGAACCTCTTTCATAACAGGCATCTGCACACGCAACTCGTCGGGCATACCCTTTCTCTGGGCTTTGTACTCCTTGTACATATTGTGACGGAAGGTTGGAGCCTTAAGGTCGAAGGCAACACATATGTAGTCGGGATTAAGCTCTTCGGTATGCTTGAACATTATTTTCAGAAATCCGTATATGGCATTGGTAAACAAGCCATGCTTGTTTGTAAGAAGGCGGATGCCGTAAAAGGCTCTGTTTATAATGCTGTTACCGTCAATTATCAACAAATTCTTCATATTTATATCTTCCTTTAACGAATGATAAATTGGGGTTTGTCGGTGAGATGGAATTGGGCTGGTGCGAAAGGCTTCCCCCTGGTGGGGAAGCTGTCACCGCAAGGTGACTGATGAGGGGAATTTGAAGATGAAATTGTTCAAATGTGTCGTAGGGGCGATTCACGTATCGCCCGAAAATGGCAGATATCAAACGGGCGATTCGTGAAT
>JAZNUS010000078.1:0-27725 GCA_045592485.1 Clostridia bacterium
GTGTTAAACACCCCGACAAACCCCAATTTATCATCCTAATCCCCATGTGGGCAACCTCCACTTTAAAAAGCAGATAACCTTAAAATTTACGGTTATCTGCTTTTTATATGCATCTTTAATTCAAATTATTCTTTCTGTATGCCACAGGGGTCATGCCTGAGTGCTTTTTGAAAAATGCCGAAAAATTTGCTGCCGTTGAAAAACCAATTGCTTCGCCTATTTCTTTGGCGGTCATGTCACTTCCTGTCAGCAGAGAACATGCCTGGGCATAACGCTTTTTATTGTATAAAGTCTTAACCCCAACGCCGAAATGCTGGTGACAAAGCCTTTGAAGATGTGACACACTTATGAAAAAGCTGTTGGCAATCTCTGTAAGAGACGATTCTTTGTCAAGTGTTGAGTCAAGATAGTCCGAAAGCCTTTTAACAAAATTTGATGACTGACTGTCGGATAAATTGTTGGATACCAGTAGAATAAAAAGATTTAAGTATGTCAGAATAATGTCTTTGGCAATTATGGAAAATTTGTCAAGCCATTTAATTATATCATATACCGTGGGCATCAGATCCGGCATATATTCTTTGGTAATAGTGGTTAATGAAATTGTGCGGTGATGAATATTATCTGAATATTCGTTATTGAAACCAATAAGAAACTCTTTGTAACCGGTTTCGGAGTATATGGAATGAACAATTCCCGGCGGAATTATTGCTATTTCTCCTTTGTTACATTTGTATTCTCTTTCCGCATGAATAGAAAGTGTCCCTTCAAGAACATAGATGATTTGAGTAAAGCTGTGGCTGTGGCATTTAACATTGGCATTCGGTTCTCTTGAATTATATTCAGCATATTGGAAAGAACATAGCTCATCATAAAAAAATATGGGCTTTGAATTGGTAACGGTAAACTGTTGCATAAAAATCAACTTCCTCGTAATCACATAAAATTATTTTTTCGATAGGTTGCAGGTGTCACACCGGAATGTTTTTTGAAAAATGCCGAAAAATTTGCTGCCGATGAAAATCCGATTAGTTCGCCGATTTCTTTTGCAGATATTTCCGTGTCGGTGAGAAGCGAGCATGCCTTGGCAAATCTCTTTTTGTTAAAAAGGGTTTTAACTCCGATTCCAAAGTGTGCCTGACAAAGTCTTTGCAGATGGGAGGTACTGACCGAAAGTGCTGATGAAATTTCAACCACGGAAATCTCCTTATCAAGGTTTTGGTCAAGATAATCCGAAAGTCTTGTACCAAAGTGAGAAGATTGCTGATTTGCACGACGATTTGCTACAAGAAGCATAAACAAATTCACATAGTTTTTTAAAATGTTATCTGAATGAATAGAAAAGCTGTCAATCCATTTCGCAATATCCTTTGCCATGTCGAGAAATCTGGGTGCTGGGCTGTAATATGTGTTTTCAGCTGTTGCAAGAGTATGGTGAGGATTGTCTGTGTCAGCACAATAGCTAAAATCTATTCCTATCTGTGAATATCCCGTGTGGCTTGAAAGTGTGTGGGGAAGCCTCGGTGGCAGAATTATGATGTCTCCTTCGCGGCAGACATAGTCCTTGTCTGCAACAATGTTTAGCGTGCCCGATGTTATATAGATGAGCTGATAATATTCGTGGTGATGCATTTCGAGACCGAAATGCGGAGCTCTGCTGTGATTGCAGATTTGAATAATAGGCGCTGTACTTTGGTCAAATTGCCTTATGGCACCATGGATTTTATGTTTCACTTGTTATACTCCTCCCGCTAGCCTGACAGAAGTTACCCACACCCGTTTTGAGTGCGTGTTTTTACGCCACTGCATCGTTAAAATACTCGCAAATGGAAAATTGTTTATATTTAGGAAAATTCCGAAGCTTCAAAATGATACATTTGCAATATAATGATATAAATAGATAATTGACTCTGAATGTCAGCAATTGTATAATTGAATTGTATCACGAAAGATTTTTAGTGTCAACACAAATTTTAAGGAGAATGATTTATGAGCATAATTCCCTATAAGGATAATATTTCCTCTATGAGGCATATTTCTCATAAAATAACAAAACCGTGCTATTTCGGATACTATGACCTTAAAGCATATGATGATGATGACCGCTATCATCTTTGCAACATCATCGATTTTGAAAACCGCTTGCAAACAGGCGACGATTTTTTGGAGCTTGGAGTCATAGAAATAGAGACTGGTAATTATGAAAAAATAGACACCACCCGTGCATGGAGCTTTCAGCAGGCGGCAATGCTTCAGTGGAGCGGAGCCGAAAAGGATGTTGTGTTCTACAATGTGTTTGAGAACGGCGAATATATGACCGTCAAAAAGAACATCCGCACAGGAGCAAAGAGTTACAGTCCAATCTGTGCATCAATTGCCCCAAACGGCAAGGTTGGGGTGGGGATAAACTTCCCCCGTATTTATGACTATCGTCCCGGCTATGGCTACAGCTGCACAAAGGACAAAAACTTTGATGTTCTTCAACCAAAAGACGACGGCGTGTTTCTTGTGGACACTGAAAAAGGCACACAAAAGCTCCTTCTTTCCTATGAAGAAATGGTTGCCAAAACCGGTGCCCGTGGACTTGAGAATCAAAAGTTTGTTGTTAACCACATAACAATGAGTCCAAATGGCGACAAGTTTATGATGCTTCTTCGAAACTTTGCAGGACTTGGCGGTCAGATTGGAACCTTCCTCATTGTATCCGATCTTGAAGGCAATATGAAATGCCTGACTCCCATGGTTGTTTATTCTCACTATCACTGGAAAAACAATTCCGAGCTTCTTGGCTATTGCGAGGTCTTTGGAACAAGGGGAATGTGGACTGTGAATGTGGACACAGGGGAGTGGTCGCTTCTTCCAAAAGAAGGCTGGCCCGGCAAAGACATTCATTGCCTCTATTCTCCCGACAGACGCTTCTTCATCGGCGATAATTATCCCGAGGATGACGGCTACAGAGCAATCAAGATTTATGACACCAAAACCAACACCACTGATATTGTGGTAAATTCCTATTCGCCCTGGAGCCTCTATGGCATCACCGATCTTCGCTGTGACCTTCACAACCGATGGAACACCAAGGGTAACAAAATTTCCTTTGACACAGTTCAAAACGGCAAGCGTGAAATATGGGAAGTGGATTTTGAAGAATATTTCCAAAAGAAATACAAATAATTTTGTACATATTTTTTATTTAACATAATTAATACATAAATAATTTTAACGGAGGTTAAAAACATGAAAAAACTTTTATCATTACTTTTAGCAGTTTTAATGACTGCAACACTTTTCACCATTCCGGCTTTTGCCGCAGGTGAATATCTTTACGATGAAGATAAAACATCATCGGATCTGTATGTACAGGGCTCTGGCGCATGGCTTGCATTATACTCTGACTCTGAAAGCGCGGATAAAATTGCAGCAGAGGACACGTCAGCCATTTCAGGGAGCAACCATAACATTGGTAACAACTACAAGGCAATGGTGTACAAAATATGGATTCCAGCTATTGACGAAGGCAAGGTTATAGACTATGCGGAATTCAGAATGTCATCTTATTACAAAGCGAAATATGTACCGTATCTTTACGGTATTCCGAGTAAAGTAAACATGACCACTCTTACAGTGGGTGAAATGAGAAATTATGTTAATTATAACACTCTTGGCTCCGGAGAATATTTCATTGGAAATGTTATGCAGGACCCTGCATATCAGGGAGATACATCAGCAAGTGGTGGTATAGCAAGAAACAGATTTGATGTTTCGGATTACATTGTAAAAGCAATTGAAGCCGGTGAAGAGTATGTATATCTTGCAGCTGTAGCAACAAATACAACAGTAAAGGCATACAATAAAAACGGCAGTACCGGACCTAAGCTGTATTACACACTCAAAGATGCTCCGGCACTTACAGTTGAAAGCTCCACAATAGAAGAAGGTGCGACAGCAGTATGTCCGATTGGAAGTGCATCTGTGACATTTTCAAACAGTATTAAATCTGCAACAGCATCTATCAATGACACAGAGGTTTCCGCTTCTGAAATTACAGTTTCCGGAAATACTGTAAATGTTAAATTTAGTCTTGGTTTAAATGCAGCGACAACGCTTAAAATTTCTGCTGTTGACATTGTCGGACAAACAATCACTCACACCGTTAGCTTTACAACGGATTCAAAATACCCATTCTATGATGATTCCGATATGGCAGGTGTGGATTACATATTGGCTGATGATTCGTGGATTCTTACATATGATGCTTCGGCAGACGATACAAGTGCTTTGGCAGCTACTGATGTGGTTTGGAATGATACTGATATAGCCGGTTCCGGTAAAAATGCTGTTGTGTATAAAGTAAAACTGCCAGAACTTACCGAGGGCAAAACAATTGCCTCTGCGGAATTCAGAGCAACGAGTCATTACTTGTCTACTAATCCGAGAGAGATGCAATACGCATATAAAATGCCGGGTGACGACTGGAATATGGACACAATCACAATTGCAGATGCTCAGAAAATAATTGATGGCAACAACTTGGGAGCCGGCAATAATTATATTGGTTCGTGTACTAAGGATGCTTCATATATAATTGACAAAGATTACAGAAATAAGTATTCTGTTTCTGAATATGTTGCAGAATGTATTGCAAATGGTCAGGAATATATGTATATTGCATTAACACGCCCCAGTTCTATGGTAAGGGCATACGCTCATGATGAAGATCTCTCAAGACGCAAAGCCAAGCTCTTCTACACACTTGAAGATGTTCCTGTTGTAAAAGCTGCAAAGGTGGTTTCTGCAGATTCCGAAGCTGCTTATGCCGATGCAGCAGACATTGCACCCGTTAAAGGTCAGAGCATTAAAGCTGTTTCCTACATGATTAACGGCACAGATGCAGATGTTAAACTCATGGTTGGCGTTGCCCAGTACAGAGACGGTGAGCTTGTAGCACTCAGCTTTGCTCCTTATACTCTTGCCGCAGGCACAGAAGCCTCAACCGTTTCCCTTGGAAATGTGACATTAGAGACCGATGCAGACATGGTTAAAGCCATCATCTGGGATACATTTGACAACCCGGTAACAAAAGCAAAAATACTTGAAGTAAAATAAATTTACCTTAATCCCTTTTTCATTATAAATCTTCAGGTTAAAAGGAGGCACATATATGAAAAAAATTTTATCACTTCTCATTTCTGTGTTTATGCTTTCGGGTATGATTTGCGTTCCCGGCTTTGCGGCAGATGCTTCGGCATATGTTGAAGATGCCGACATGGATGGCGTCAGCTACACCCTTGGCGAAGGCTCATGGATAACAAAGTATGCCACAGGAACCGGTGAAACAGATGAATCCCTTGCTGCCACAGTAATGGACAACTCTGCCAGCAATTTTAATGTGGGCAATGCCGTGAGCGCGGCGGTATATAAGCTTCCTCTGCCCGAGCTTCCCGCAGGCAAACAGCTTGACACTGCCCAGTTCCGTATGACATCATACTATAGCACCGCAAGAGAAATGCGCTATGCATATATGATGCCCGGAAATCACGATATGGATACAATAACAATCGGTGATATGAAAAAATTCATCGATGCATCAACTCTCGGTTCGGGAACATATTATATCGGCGCTCCCATAACCGGTGCAGAATACTTTAACACAACCAACTACAGAAACAGCTTTACCGTAACCGACTACATTGCTCAGTGTATTGCAAACGGTCAGGAATATGTGTGGATTGCCGTGACCCGTAATAACACAATCAAGGCTTATCGCCATAATGTTAAGGGGTGCGAAGCAAAGCTTTTCTACACTCTCAAAGATTCCGAAGGCTTTTCCGCTGTTGATTGCAGCATTGAAGACGGTGCAACCGAGGTTGATACCAAGGGAACGGTTACATTCACATTCTCCGATTATGTTTCCGATGCTGCGGCAACAGTAAACGGCGAAGATGTAATGCCCGAAAACATCACCATTTCCGGAAAAACCGTAGCCGTAAGCTACGAATTTGGTCTTAACACTCAGGTTGAAATTTCCGTGGCTGCAGTAAATTCTGCATCAGAGACAGCAGCTTCGACAGTAAGCTTCACAACCGCAACAAAATATGCATATTATGACGACTCCGATATGGCAGGTGTGGATTATACTCTGGCAGACGGCTCATGGATTCTTTCCTATGATCCTGCCGCGGCAGACACCACTGCCCTTGCGGCAACCGAAATGTCAACATCGGCTGCAAACTATAATGTAGGTAACAAAAAGAATGCCGCAGTGTACAGAGTTCCTCTTCCCCGGATTCCCGAAGGCAAAGAACTCGACTTTGCACAGTTCCGTATGACAAGCTGGTATAATCCTGCAAGAGCTATGCCTTATGCTTACAAAATGTCCGGTGATGAATGGGATATGACCACAATCACCGTTGCAGATGCTCAAAAGCTCATTGACGGTAATAATCTCGGAACAGGCGACAATCTTGTTGCAACCTGCAGTCTTGATCAGTCCTATGTAAATGGTTCAGATTACAGAAATAAATATACTGTTTCCGACTATGTTGCTCAGGCTTTGGTAGACGGTCAGGACTATGTGTGGATTGCCGTAACATACACCGGTACAATCAAAGCATACCGTCACGGCTATAAGGATAAGGAAGCAAAGCTTTATTACACATTTAAAGACGCAGGCGTTTTCTCTGTTGAAAGCTCATCTCCCGAAGAAGGCGCCACAGCGGTTTATCCCATAGGCAGTGCATCTGTCACATTCTCAAATCTGGTTGCATCAGCCGGTGCCACAATAAACGGCGCTCCTGTTGCAGACAAAGATATTGAAATTTCGGGAAAAACAGTTAATGTTTCCTTTAGTCTCGGTCTTGAAGCTCAAACAGCAATTGTAGTTTCTGCAACCGATGCAAACAATCAGACACTTTCTCACACAATCAACTTTACCACCGATTCAAAATATAAATTCTATGACGATTCCGACATGGCAGGCATAGATTATACACAGGGTGAAGGCTCATGGGTTATGAATTATAATCCTGCCGCAGAAGATACAACCGCTCTCGCGGCAACAACCATTGCAAGCGGTACAAATGTCAATGTGGGAAATGCCATAAATGCCGCAGTATATAAAATGAAGCTTCCTGTTGTGCCCGAAGGCAAAAGAATCAAAACGGCAGAGTTCAGAGTAAGTGCATGGTACAAATCTCAGAGATTTATGAGCGACATATTCAGAATGCCCGGCGAAGATTGGGATATGAGTACAATCACAATTGGTGATGCTCAAAAATTAATTAACGGAAACGACATCGCCTCCGGTGATAATCATCTCGCTTCATGTTCTTCCGATGCATCATACTATGATGGTTTGTCAGCCAACAGATGTAAATATGATGTAACAGATTACATCTATCAGTGCATCAAAGACGGTCAGGAATATGTATATCTTGCCGCAACTCATGGCTACACAATCAAAGCCTATGCTCACGATGCCGGCATGAACGGTGCAAAGCTCTATTATACACTTGAGGATATTCCTGCACAAGAGTTGGCAATAAGACAGCCAAAAATTATTGATGCGGCATCCGATGCAGAATATAGTATGATTTCAGATGCAAAGCCTTCAACCGGCAAAGACATAAAAGCAATTGCACTTATGACAAACACCACCGATGATGATGTGCATCTCAATGTCGCAGTTGCACAGTATAACGGCAACAAGCTTGTTTCAATCTCATTTGCACCCTATACCCTCAACAAAGACACTAAAGCTGAGACAATAGAGCTTGGTGCAATGACCATTGAAAAAGACATAACCAAGGTTAAAGCTTTTATCTGGAACTTAAATCTTTCAGATGCAGCACCTGTTAAGGTTATTGACATTCAATAATAAATAACGAAAAGAAAACAAATTCAGATTAAAGAAACGATTTGTATTGGGGGAGATTGGGCTTCAATCTCCCTCAATGTGGATTTACACTAAGATTCCTACATCAGAAAGGAGCAACGCGTCCAATGAAAAAATTTTTATCTCTCATTCTTTCTGTAATGATGCTATCAGGCCTGATTTCAATCCCTGCCAATGCTGCAGGCGAATATGTGAAAGATGCCGACATGGAAGGCGTGAGCTACACTCTCGGAACAGGCTCGTGGATTGTGTACTATATTACACCCGAAAAAGATTCCATACCGGTTGTTCAGGAAATGGATTCGTCTGCCGGCAACTTTAATGTCGGCAACAGAAAAAATGCAGGCGTCTACAAGATTTCTCTTCCTGAAATACCTGTGGGAAAGACAATCGAATCGGCAGAATT
This sequence comes from Clostridia bacterium, assembly GCA_045592485.1. Lineage (GTDB taxonomy): Bacteria > Bacillota > Clostridia > UMGS1810 > UMGS1810 > RGIG1828. The sequence goes on from JAZNUS010000078.1 coordinate 8,301, forward strand.
TCGTATGACATCTTACTATCCAAATGCAAGATATATGACCCATTCATATATGATGCCCGGTGATGATTGGGATATGGGCTCGGTAACTGTTGATGATATGAAAAAAATTATCGACGGCGATAATCTTGGTGCCGGTGATATGTATCTTGCAGACACCAAAACCGGTGAGGAATATGTATCCGGCACAAACTACAGAAACCGATATGATGCTACAGACTATGTTCTTGAAGCAGTAGCCAACGGTCAGGAAAATATATGGTTTGCAGTAACCTATCATGGTACAATAAAAGCATACCGTCACAACTACTCCGGCTGTGAAGCAAAGCTTTTCTATACTCTCAGGGATGTTCCTCCTTTTGAACTTAAAGAAACCACCCCTGCAATTGACGGACAAAAGGCTCCGATGTCGGGTAGTGCAGTTTTCACATTCTCCGACAATGTTAAATCGGCAGCTGCAACAGTTGATGGCGTTGATACAAAGCCGTCTATAGAGGGAAACACTGTTACAGTTCCTTATGAATCAAAAGAAGATTCTCTTTGCCGTATTTCAGTTACTGCGTCTGACAAATACGGTCAGAAGCTTACCGAAACCCTGAATTTCAGGACAGCCCGTGACATAATCGATGTTGAAGAAGCTGCCCTCGGTTCATCCTTTTGCGACGGTAAAAACGATAGCAGTTCAATCGACGGATTCACTCCGGTTCTGAGCCTCGGAAATGGCGGTGCCGCTTTTTACAAGCTTTCCGTTCCCGAAGTTGAAGAGGGAAAATATCTTTCTGCCTATAATCTGAAGATGCTTGTTAAACTGCCTGAAGGCACAAAAAATGCTTTGGACGAAGCAAGGTCTCTGAGAGCCTATGCCATTGGCAGTGAATATGATTACGACAGCGGTCTCTACATTTCTGACGAAGAAAATGATGATTTATCAAATGTGGCATCTGTTATAAACGATTATGCATCAAACAAAGCAGGTGACATCAAAGCATTTGAAACCGATGAAGAAAATACTATTCTCATAGAGGTTGAACTCACCTCATTTGCCCGAATGAATGATGGTGAGCTGGTTGTTGCTCTCACCTCTGAAAAGGGTGCAATGTTTGCATCCGCTGAATCGGACGATACAAGGGTCTTATATGAAATTGAAAATAATCCCCGCATAAAATCCCACAGCCCCGAAATCTCTCTCTGGGGATGTGAGCTTGCCTATGCAGGTTTTGGTATATACACCGACGGCGAATCAATTGCAAAATCTGTGACAATCACCGATGATTCAGGCTTTGAAGCAAAAGGTGTAGAATTTATATACAATCCTCACTCAAACAGAATTGAGCTTTCAAAAAGCGTTGTTCTTGATGAATTTACAAATTATATTGTAGTCATAAGAGAAGGTGCCGCCGATTCCTTCGGCAATGTGCTCGATGATGAAATCGAGGTTGCTTTCTTTGAAACCGGCAAATTTATTGCAGTCACCCCCGAAGAAAAGGATAATCTCTGGAATGTTTTCACATCATCCGATGATGCAGAAAAGCTTTCGGAAAGCTGGGAGCTTTTTGCAGATGTATTTGAATTTGATGTTCCTTCCTTCAAGGAAATTTCTCATCCGGAGATATTTTTCAAACGCCTTGGAGCAAACAGCGAAAAAGAAAAATTTTCTTCCTATTCCGAAGTTAATGCAGAAAAGCTTTGCGAGCTTTTTGAAACCCTTGCACTTGAATTAAAAAAAGAGCAGGCACTCCTTGGTGAAATTTCAGCTCTTACTCATATGAGTCAGGTTGAAAAGCTCATAACCGACAAGGAAAACGCAAAGCTTCTCGGAATTGAAGAATATATAGAAGATTACAAATCTCTCAATTCAAAGGACAGCGTAAATGTTGCACTTATGGGAGAAGAATATAAGGAAGCAAAAGATTTTGTTGCAGTCTTTGTTTCTGCACTTGAAGATGCACTTGAAGAAGATGAAGAACCCTCAGGTAACACAGGAGTTGGCGGCGGTGCTTCAAAACCCTCCGGAAAAGGCTCTGGCTCATGGGGTAATCCCGGATTTAATCCTCCTCTCGTACAAACCCCGCCGACAGAAGTTAAACCTGCATCAGGGTTCAATGACCTTACCGGCTATGAATGGGCAAATGATGCAATTGGGCTTCTTGCAGGCAGATCAATTGTTAACGGCAGGGCAGAAGGAGTTTTTGCTCCCGGTGAAAATGTGACAAGAGCCGAATTTGTCACAATGATTGTAAACGCCTTCGGCTGGTATGACAAGGGTGCAACAAGCACATTTGCCGATGTTGGCGCAAATGACTGGTTCACTGCCCATGTTGCATCAGGTGCAAACAAAGGCATTGTAACAGGAGACGGCAGTCTTTTTAATCCCAATGTCACCATCACAAGAGAAGACATGGCAGTTATTGCATTCAGAGCACTCCTTGCATCAGGCAAAACCTTAGATGCACAAAAAGCATTTACCGACAATGATGCCATGGCTGACTATGCAATTGAAGCCATCGGCAAAATGGCAGGCTCAGGTGTTCTCTCCGGTATGCCCGGCGGAAGCTTTGAACCCAAAAGAAATCTCACAAGAGCCGAAGCGGCAGTTGTAATATATAACATGCTCACCAAATTGTCTTAAGGAGAATATGCAATGGAAAAGAAGAATCATATGATATGGATGCCTCTTATCGGCTTTGACAGAGATCAGGCTGACCGTGGCGTCGACGAATATTTTGAAAGCACCGGTTTCATTCCCAAAGCTATGTCGCTGTTTCTTTTTCACCCCGACATCATAAATGAACATGAAAATATGGACACCGAATTTACATTGCATCCGGATTTGTGTTCCTATTTTGGTTCACCAAGAAACGAATTTCGTGAGCGCCAGCCGTGGACAAACTATGAACTGCGCGATTTGGTTCACAATCTGACCGAAAAAGAAATCGAAACCTTTCTGGGCGTTGACGGTGTTTATCTTGAAAACTCCCGTCACTACGAGTGGCAAAGCAATCACCTTGAGCTTCTTTCATACGGTGTCAACGGGCGAATGAAGCTGAATGTACTGAAACGCTTTAAAGACGGAACCTACTATGAAGACTTCTTTGTGGACAAGATTGTCCGCTGTCTTACAGACTATGGCTTTTCAGGTCTCCATGTTGCCGACTGCTTCTGCCCGCCCGGATATTCAATCTCAAATGGTGATTTTTCCTGTGATATGCTCGAGCAGTTTGCATCTCATTCGGGCATAACATATCCCGATGAAATTGCAAATAGATTTGGATATGACGAACAGTCCGACATTGAAGCACGGCAGAAATTTATATGGGGTACACTCAGACGAGAGTGGATTGAATTTTATGTGTGGAGATGGAAAGGCTTCTGGACAAAGGTTGCATCAGCAATTCATGCCATCGGTAAAAAGGTTATGATAAACAATGCGTGGGCATCCGACCCCTTTGAAGCTCTCTATCGCTATGGCATTGACTACCGTGTGTTCTATGAATCGGGAGCGGATTATATTCTTCCCGAAACAGTTCCAACCGGTTGTGAGCTTCTCGGTGGACGAGGATACCGTTTCCAGCAATATATGTCCCATGCACAGATGATGAATGTGTTTAACCCGGACAAACCCCTCTATGCCCTTTTGGGTGTTAAAGACTGCACCGAGGGTTGGGATACCATTCATCACATACCGGCTCGTCTTGAGAAGGATATGTACTATCTGGCAAATTTGTTCACAAAGCATAACGGCGACTATAAACACAGTATCGACGGCTACATGATAACTCTCGGCGACGGCATTGTAAAATCCGAATGGGAGTGGCTTGATGAACGGGAAAAGCTGGCTTTTGCCGTGAATCCCACAGACATTGCTGCCCCAACCCTTGTCTGGTCAGACCATGCCCATTATGCACATCTTGACCACTATATAAACCACCGACGACCTTCTATTCACAAGCAGTTTTTTGAAGCACAAAGATGTAACGCATCAACAGGTGCCGCAGTTCGCATTGAGGAGCTTTCCGATGTTTCCGGTTCAATTTTTGTTCCGAATTTCGATTTATTTGCCAAAGACGAACAGTCAAAAATACTTGAGTTCCAGAAAGGCACCGTAATCTGCACCGCGCCTATCGGCTACTGCAAAGAAAACAATATAGAATCGGACATTTACATTGCCGACGAAAAAGGCGGCTACAAGCTTGAAGTTTTTGCTTTTGGTGTTGCAGACAAAGAAAAACACAAAGAAAGTCTCTGTGAAATTATGGGCAAAAGCATCGAACCGGAACAGGCGAATGGTTGCCCACATGATTGGTTTGATGCTCCGTTCTACTCAGTTCTGTTGCCCTTTAACGAATGCACATCAGCTTTCTATCAGGCACTTGCATATCTCATCAACAATGCAGCCGATGCTCTTTTCAGGTGCGAAACAACCGTGATTCCGTTGCTGATGGAAAACGGGAAATACAGAGTCTATGTAGTCAATCATCTGAACATGTACAAAAACTATGAGGTTCTGTGCAGCAAAGTTGTCAAATCAGTTGAGTGCGGAGGCAAATTCCCTGTTATTCCTCCGAGATTTGTCTATCCGCCAAAAGCCAACGAAACCAAGTTTGACGGGGTTGCGGCAGAAAGTATGAAAATAGGCATGAAATATGATGAAGTGCCTCTCGGATTTATGGCAAAAGTTCCGCCTCTTGGTCTCAGTGTATTTGATGTAGATTTTGAGTGAAAGGAGAATGATGATGAAAAAACTTTCTTCCATATTAATAGCACTGACAATCATTGTGAATGTTTTTTGTGTACCCTCTGTTGGTGCAACAAATTCAGTAAAAGATGATACATATGTAACCAAGGCTTTAAGTCTTCTTGCAGACCTTGAAATTGCAACCTCCGACGAGGAGCTTTCAGCGTCTGTTACAAGAGGGGAGTTTGTGGGCAGAGTTATCAAAACTCTCAACCTTCCCATAAGCTATGATTACAGTGTGTCACCCTTTGCAGACATTTCTGTTGCAACCTCCAACTATTACGAAATTTGCAATGCCTACACATGGGGCATCATTTCAGCGGCAGAAAGCTTTAATCCCGACCGTGAAATATCCTACACTGAGGCAATTAAAATTGCAATTGCTGCCTGCGGATACAATTTCCTCGCAGAAGCCAACGGCGGATGGCCCACAGGCTACATTGCCGCGGCAAACCGTGTGGGGATCAACGACGGTATTAAAAATGCTGAAATGAATGTGGGTTCAATGTTTGTTATTCTCTATAACATTTTAAACACTGAGCTTCCCGAACCGGAATACACCGGTGACGGCATTGTGCACACCACCAACTCGTCAAAAACGGTTCTCCAGAGCTACTGGCACCTTGAAAAATTAAGCGGAAAAGCAGACGGTGCACAGTTCTTTGGTGGCAAAGACAACAGCGGTGTAGGTGAGGGCATCTTTTCGGTAGATGGCATAAAGCTCAAAAGCGGCAAGTTTAATACCGACAAATGCTACGGATTCGATGTTGATGTGTACTATGATTCTTCGTATATTGCAAAATCCGTTTATAGCTATCCTCCGGACAACAAAAATGATATGATTGAGCTTCATTCCTATGATGAAGTGACCTTTAAATCAGGCATCTACACCTACTATGACAAAAACTACAGAGAACAGAATGTGAAAATTTCGAAGGATGCACTCATTGTGTTCAACGGCAAAAAAGCTGATTATGATGAAAAGAATATGATGCCTGCATACGGTAATGTAAGGCTTATCAGAAACGGCGGAGAATATAACACAGTTATCATAAATTCATATGTTCAGTATGTTGTCGATGAGGTTATCTACGATGATTTCATCTTTACCGACCTTCACGATAGCAAAAAGACAGCCAATCTTGAAAAAGCCGAAACACTCTCAGTGTGCGATCAGAACGGAGTAAGCGGCGAATTTTCCGACATTTCAGCTTATAATGTTGTGTGGGTTGCCGAAAGTGACGACAAATTAGTTGCAGATGTAATCATTTCAAGGGATAAAATTGTGGGTGAATACACCGGCTCCTCAGGCGATGACTACATATATATAGACGGCGGTAAATATACCAAAGACAAAAATGTGAAAAAAGACATTATGTCAAAGGTAAGCTACGGCAATGTTATCATAGCATATTTCAACGCAAACCGCGAAATTGTTCATGTTGAGCTTCAGGCAGATTCCGAAGATACTAATGTTGCCTATATAATCCAGAGCGGAGTTATGGGCACCGGCATGAACAAAAACATAAAAGCAAGAATGCTTCTTTCAGCAGGAAACATAGAAACCTATGAATTTTCAGAAAGAATAACTGTAAACGGAAAGTCCTATTCCGGTGATGCCGACACTGTATATAAGGATCTTCCCAAGGATAGTGATAACAAAACTTCGATGCCTGCCGGGTTAGTTAGCTACAAGCTCGACAATAAGAACAGGCTTTCCGAAATAAACTATGCTGATTCGTATCTTTCAGCAGTTAATGGCAGCTATGCTGATCTTTACACCAAAAAGAGTCTCGACAAAAGCACGGATCAGGGTAACTCATGGGACAGCTATTTTCAGTACAGACCGTCAGAGTACTCAGTCTATGGTAAAGGTATAAACCGAATATTTACCACAGACGATACTGTGCAGTTTATTGTTCCTGTTTCAAAGGATATAAACCTTGCCGAAGATTCCGACTACATTGTAAAGAAAATGAGCTCATATTCGGGACTCACATACCTTACCAAAATGATTCACACAGGCTACTCCTTTGATGAAGACAGCTACAAGAGTGATTACATTGTAAGCACCTTTGAAATCGGCGGCGGAGCAGACCTGGGATCTGTTGATGCCAAAGCACTTGCTTACCTTGTAACAAGCATGAGCCGTGTGGTAAATGCAGCCGGTGAATATGTTGACAAGCTCGATCTGGTTGACGGTCAGAACCGTGTCAAGGTGCTCTATTCCGAAAAAGAAAACTTTTTTGAAAATTCCGGTGTTGTTGAAGGCAGCATCATAAAGGCAAACTTCAATGCAAAAGATGTTGTTTCTGATATTCAGGTTCTCTACAAGCCCGGAGACAAAAAATTCTGTAACATAACCACAGCATCAAGCAGTGCATATACTGCTGAAAATGACGGTGCAACAATAAATGAAAATACAGGAATGGGTGCTCTTTCCGATTCATTCCTTCTTCTTGGAAATGTCTGGGATAAGGATGATCCTATTTATTCCTTCCTCACAATGAATCACGATCCCGAAAAGTACGACGGCACTCAGCCTATCTACACCTATCATATGCCAAAGCACATTAATCAGTTTGTGTGCTATAACACCAAAACAGGTAAAACAAGCTACATCAAGCCTGCCGATATCAGATGCTACGGCGGTGTTGGCGGAAGCAATCACTATGCGGTTGTTGAAATGGCATTCGGTATGACCGATTCTGTATTCCTCTACGAGTAAAAATTCAGAAAAAAGGAGTGGCAACATGAAAAAAAGAATTATTTCTGCACTGGTGTGCATTGTGATGACGATACAGTGTTTCCCGCTTGTTTCTTTTGCAGACTACACAGATTCCGATATGGGTAACACACCATACACATCGGCAGAAGCAACCTGGGTTATGTCCTACAATCCGGAAGATTCAGACACTTCGCTTTCTGCCACTCCTGTGACCGATAAAGCTAATTTCAATGTGGGGAACGGAAAAAATGCTGCAGTATATAAGGTGAAGCTTCCAAAGCTTTCTGCCGGCATAGCAATCGAAACCGCTCAGTTTCGTATGACATCTTACTACGTTCCCGCAAGAGCAATGCTCTATGCTTACAAAATGCCCGGTGAAGACTGGAACATGGACACACTTACCGTTGGCGATGCAAAAAAAATTATTGACGGCAACAGTCTCGGAAGCGGAGACAATTTTCTTGCAAACTGCATTGAAGATGATGCTTTTGTTGAAAGCACCAACTACCGTAATCGTTATGATGTTACCGATTATGTGAACGACGCAATGGAAAAAGGACAGGAGTATGTCTGGATTGCGGTTACAAGACACAACACAATTAAAGCATATCCCCACGATGCCACTTCCGACAAATGGCGTCCAAAGCTTTTCTACACTGTTAAAAACTCCACTGTTGTTGACAATCCTCCGACACAGTCAGAGCTTGAAGCACTTCTGGAGGAAACCGTTAAGGGCGGACATCCCTACCTTATGGGACGAAAGTCCGATTTTGACAGGGTTCGCAGTTACATAAACGGCGATAACAGCCTTGTAAAAGAGCAGTATTCACGAATAAAGGAAATTGCTTCGGCATTTCTCGGTACAAGGGTTAAGGAAATTGCAAACCCATCTGACGGATATATGTCAATCGGCTTCAATTCTGCGTGGAGCATTGTACCATACTGTGCTTTTGTTTATCTTATGGAGGGCGACGAGGCTTATGCCCAAAGAGCCTATGATGAAGCGGCATACTATGCCTCCATGGAATCCTGGGGAGACTATCAGTACATAGACAACACCCAGTCGGCAACTGCAGTGGCAATTTGCTATGACTGGCTCTATGACTGGCTCAGTGATGAACAGAAAACAGAGCTTGAAACGGCACTCAAGGAAAAACATCTTGACAATGTAAAAATAGCCTATGAAACAGACAAAATAACCGGTATTGCAAGACATCTCAGAGGTGAGCATAATCATGCAGTTATGAATAACTGCACCATGTTTATGCAAGCTCTTGCAATCTGCGATGACGACATTTCTTACTCAGCATACATAATGAGTGAAAACTTGAAAACCCTGCGTCAGCCCTTCAATGCAATCTATCCTGACTCCGGCTGGAGAGAGGGCGTGGGCTATTGGGGCTTTGTTGGACCAATGATTGCACGCATGATGCTGTCCATGAAATCGGCATTTGGCTCCTGTCTTGGTTATGAAAATGTCAGCTATGTGACAAACATTGCCTATTTCCCCATTTATGCAGGTTCATCTGAAGGTTCGTTTATAATCAATGACACAAACTATGTTTCCCCAAACACAAGCTTCGACAAATATATCCTTGCAAGACTTTCGGGAGATAAGAATCTTCAGAAATACTCTCTTGGAAATGACAGTCTTTCCCATCCGTTTTTCTGTCTTGCCTACGACCCGGATATAGACCTTTCAGATGCCACATCCGATATTTCCCAAAATGATAAGCATTACACCGAGAGCGGTATTGTCACCATGCGAAGTTCATGGAACAACGGTCAGGAGCTTTTTGCAGCAATGGCAGTTCAAAAGGCAAATTCCTCTCACGGACATATGAACTCAGGCACAATAGGTTTTGATGCACTGGGGGAAAGATGGATAACCAACACAGGGGGCGAAGATTATTCTGTTGACAGATATTTCTATCACCCTGACAGATGGCAGTATTATGCCGTGAGGGCAGAGGGCAACAGCTGTGTTGTAATAAATCCATCAGAGGAGGGCGGTCAGAACCCTGATTCAGACGATACTATTGATACCCTTGTTTCTGCTGAAGGACATTCTTACGCTATAGCCGATCTTACCGAAACCTATGAAGGTCAGGTAACTTCCTACAAGCGTGGAGCAGGGCTTTTTGATAACCGCAGAAGATTTGTTCTTCAGGATGAAATGACTCTGACAGAGATTGGCGAAGTTTATTCCTTCATAAACTTTTATGAAGCAGACATAGAGATTCTAAATGAAGGAAAAGAAGCCGTAGTTTCCAAAAACGGCAAATACCTTCATGTGAACATTAACTGTAACAACCCCTTTTCTCTTGAGGTTATGGACTCTGTTCCGCTTCCGACCTCGCCCAATCCTGAGGGTCAGTCAAGCTTTCCTCATCTTAAAAAGCTTGTCATAAAAATCACGGATGCCCAAAAGGTTAATCTTCGTGTGTCAATGACTCCCTGTCTTACTCAAAAAGAACTTTCAAATATTAAAACAAATAAGTTTGTTCCCATTAATGAGTGGAGCAAAACCGAAGACGTACCAAAGCCTGAGCTGGAAAACATATATATTGATGGCATAAAGCTCGACGATTTCCAAAAAGATTCGAGAATGATTTCAACTTCTGCTTCTATCAGTGCCGGAAACCTTGAAATTGGCATAAAGGAAAGCTTTGGTGCAGAGGTTGAAGAAACAGACAAGGGTATTGAAATATTTGTTTTTGATAAAAACGACAAAGCAAATAATTATTCCTATATTATATACCCGTCTCAGCATGAAAAGTTATACGCCGAAGCAGTAAGACGCATAACTCCCACAGCGTCGGAATATGTCAGCACATTCTCGTCAGACACTTCTATGGGAAATCAGCAGTTCATACTATTCAAGCTGAAGCTTCCCGATTTAGCTGACGGCGAGAGCATAAAAAATGCACTGTTTAAATTCTGTGCAGGCGTGTATAAGGGTTCGTTAACTGCCGATAGCATACGATTTAAAATGTATGGTTTTAACACCGACCTTGCATCACTTTCGAAGCTTACATATTCTGATTTTGAATCGTTTATAAATGATGAAAATATTTTTGCTTCTCCAAATGTGCTCACTGCAAATCGTGGTTTATCTTCGAGCTGTGTGTACCATCTTTTTGAATCGGATGTTACCTCGTTTGCAAATGAGTGCCTTGCTTCCGGCAGGGAATATATGTACATAGGAGTCAGCGCCACTAATTGTAACATAAAGGTGTATGGCACATCGGTCAATTCATCATATCCTGACAGCCTGAGCTCTGTGTCATATGAAGCCGTAAAAAATTCATCAATAACAGATATTGATACAATTAATTATCGCTATGCTGACGATGATGAAGCTGTGCTTGTGAGCACCCCGGTTATCACAGAAACAACAGAGGGCACAAAAGCCTTTGTCCGCACAGTAAATTCATCAGATAAACCTCTGGCACTGTTGCTCTATACCGCAAAATATGCAGGGACAGAGCTGACAGAGGTGAACGAAACAAGCTTCACGGCAGTGCATGGAGATATGACTGTGTGGTCAGATGAAGCATTATCGGGTGATGGAAATTCCATAAAATCCTTTGTATGGACTTTAAATCTTAAACCTGTTACCTCAAGTCAATATTGAATTATTTCAGAGGAGGAAAAAATATGAAAAGAATTGCAGCAATCTTAATCAGCTTAAGTCTTTTGTGCTCATGCTTGCCTGTATTTTCTGCAAGTGATGTTATAGGCACACTCATCGGTGCAGACTATGACAGCTATTTTGAAGACGGCAGAGACGAGAGCGATTTCAAAGACAGTGAGGTTATGCTTACAGGTTCTGTATATGACAGAAAAGCATATCTTTGCTTCGATATTTCCGAATATGCCGACTCAGGCTTTGTTGGATGTGTTCTGAATATTACAATGAGAAACATAACCGAAGGAAACAAAATTTCAATCTGTGCCTCCGATCCCAAAAACAAAATAGAGGGAACCGTAATCAGCGAAGCATCACTTGCTGTAACAGGAAAAATAACTCAGGGCTTTAATGTATCATCCTTTGTAAAGGCAATGGTCGATGCCGGTGAAAAAGAAGTTGCTTTCATCATAAGCTCCGATGCCGACTCCACAACGGTTTTTTCATCTCAGACATCAAAGACAGCTGATAAACCCAATCTCACCTTTACCCGTTCTGTTCCCTATGTTAAAGGGCAGATTGAAATGACACTTCCTGAATATTCCAAAGAGCAGTTTGAGGTTATGCTTCAGGATACAATAAAAAAAGGACATCCTTATCTTTTTGCTACAAAAGATCAGTTTGAGCGTGTTCGCCAAAATGCCTTTGGTCAGGACGAAATTATGACCAAAGCCTATGCCGATGTAAAGGCGATTGCCACAAGCTATCTTGACAAAAAACCTCAGCCCATTGACCCTGCAGTATCCTACATTTCAAGAGGTGTCGAGGGCTCATGGACAATTGTACCGTACTGTGCCTTTGTCTATCTCATTGAAGGTGACGAAGCCTATGCAAAAAGAGCGTGGCAGGAAGCTGAATACTTCCTCGGCATTGAAAACTGGGGAACCTATCAGTTCCTTGACAACAGTCAGGCGGCACTTATTGTTGCCATCTGTTATGACTGGCTCTACGACTGGCTCACTCCCGACCAGAGAGATCAGCTTGTTGCAAACCTCAAAGAAAAACATCTTAATGAAATGCACGATTATCTTCTCGATCCCGGCTCGGGCAAATTCCACTGGCGTTATGCCCATGTTACTTCCGACACCAACCACGGTGTTCTGAATAATTCTTCAACCTTCATTCAGGCTCTTGCCATAGCAGACCGTGATCCGGCCTTTAGTGCAGAGACCATGAGCTATGCAATGCACTATATGAATGTTCCGCTATACAGGTTTTATCCTGATTCAATGTGGCCCGAAGGTGTAGGCTATTGGGGATTTGTGGGACCAATGACGCTCAGGGCAATAATGAGTATGCACTCAGCCTTTGGAAGCACGCTCGGATATGAAGACTGCGAAGTATTTATGAACTGTGCTTATCACCCCATCTATCTGACAGGAGATTCAGGTACATTTGTATTCAACGATGAATATTATTACAACCCTAAAAATGTTGTATATGATAAATTTATTTTTGGGGTTATAGGCAACAATATTTCGCTTCAGAAATATTCTCTTGAAAATGATCAACTTAATCACCCCTTCTTCTGTCTCTGGTATGACCCGGCGGTGGATTATTCTGCTTATGGAGACATAGAGCTTGAAAAGGATAAGCTTTTCAGAAATGTTGACATGGCACTTTTCCGAAACACATGGGACTCACAGCAATACATGATGGGCGGAATGTTTGTTCAGGATATCGGTTCAACATCACATGCTCACATGAATTCCGGAAGTCTTTCCTTCCATGCTCTCGGTGAAATGTGGATTACAAACTGCGGTAAAGACGATTACGGACTCCCCGGCTATACCGGCGTACACCGTTTTGATTATTACTGCCAGAGAGCTGAGGGTTCAAACGCTATTGTAATAAATCCCTCTGCAGACGGCGGTCAGACCGTGATGGCTGGAGATATCATAGATGAGTTTGTGAGCAAAGAAAGAGGCGGATATGCCATTTCCGACCTTACCGGAACCTATGAAAAATATGGTGCAACCTCCTACAAGAGGGGCGTTATGATGGGCAATGACAGAACAAATTTCATTATTCAGGACGAGCTCAAGCTCAAGACCGAAAGTGAAGTTTATTCCTTCATCAACTTCCATAAATCAGACATAAAAATTTCCGAAGACGGCAAATCTGCTACAATTACCAACGGTGACAAAAAGCTTGATGTTCAGATTATCTGTGACGAAGAGTATGAAATCAGCATTATGGATTCAAAGCCTCTTCCCACATCGCCCGATATGCCCGGTCAGTCGGATTTTAAGGACATCAAAAAAATAGCCTTCCGTTTCCCAAAAACCGATGGCTACAATATGTCGATTGTTGTAACTCCTTACCTCACCGATGAAGAGCTTGAGGCAATTCCCGAGGCAGCCTTCATTCCTCTTTCGGACTGGTCAATTCCCGAAGGTGCATATGTTAAAAAGCCTGCACTTACAGACCTTACCTACAACGGCAAAACAATTGACGGCTTTGGTGGTGAAAACAGACACTATGAAATCATCACAGAAGATAAGGAAGCAGATATCAAGGCTGTTGCTCCTGCGGGCTACACTGCAGAAGTGAAAAAAGAAGACACACTCTACACAATCTATCTTAAATCGGGCAGTGACCTGGTAAACACCTACATGGTTCGTCTCACCGAACCCGAAAAGCTTCCCGAGCTTCCCGTTAAGGACCTCACAGGCTACACACAAATTGCCATTTCGGAGGCAACCGCATCGGAAGATGACGGCAATGTTCCCGAAGGTGCCATAGACGGTGATTCAAGCACCCGTTGGTCTGCATCCGGTGAGCAGACAATCACATTAAAGCTTTCAAGGTCTGCAAACATTGCCACTATCGGTATTGCTTTCTTCAACGGACACAAACGAAGCACCTACTTCGATATTCAGGTTTCATCTGACGGCAGAACCTGGAAAACTGTTTCCGAAGACCTTGCAGCCTGTGGCTTCAGTGAAGAAATGGAGTATTTTGACATTAAACCCATATCTGCAAATCACATAAGACTTGTGTGTCACGGAAACTCTGTGAACGCATGGAACAGTATTTCAGAGGTTAATGTTTACGCTAAATAGATGAGTCATTTGTAGAAATATTAATTTACTGTGAGGTAATCAATATGTATAGGAGTGTTACGCTTGAAATCAGCCTTAAGCCATTTAAAGAAACAGGGGATGCATACATTACAAATGTGTGCAGGGGTGTTTTTGAACAATGGAAACCCTTGATTAAAAACGCTGAAACCATAAAAATTATGATGTGGTCATCTGATGGTAGTGAACTGCTTGATTACAGAGGGAATCTTGATGATGAATTTGAATGGGATTATATGATAGGCAGTGCCAATCCTACCGAAAATCCCCGAAGAGATCTTGATCCGGATTGCATTGCTCTCCATTCAAGAAACTATCTTTACATCAAAAATCCACCGAAAATGACCTACGCAATACTCAAAAAAATCGTATCCGAGTTTAAAAAAGCCGGTGCCGAGGCGTTGCCCGGTAAACAAATTCTTTTGGGTACAACAATTGATGTTGGTCCTGAATTTGCAAAATCTGATTTTAAATACAACAGACACAACGAGATATGCAAAGGCAATGCAATGGGACACAAATCAATGGTTTGTGCATATGAATGTCTGAATGGTGATGATGTATCGTATGCATCTTATCCCCACGGCATACCCGATGGTACACCTTTTGGTGTGTTTTTCGGGAAACAGGCTAATGTTTTCATGAAAGACATGGGCTTTGACTATATATGGTTTTCAAACGGACTTGGCTTTGGCATGGAAACCTGGTCCGGTAATGGGGCAGTATTTGACGGAGTTGAATTTGATGCTTCAATTCTTGGCGAAATAAAAGATAAAGTTCTGAAATTTTGGGAGCTGTTCAAGGCTGAATGTTCTTACCCCATCGAAACAAGAGGCACCAATATGTCCATGGGTATTGACTATTCCACAGACGGTGTGCCGCTCAAAGCGATTTATGACGCTGATCCCACTCTTATGCCACCGCCTAACTCTCCGTGGGCTGCCTTAAACTATGATTTTGGTCTTGAGCTTATGGGACATATGTCGCGAATTGCATATCTTTCAAGAGAAGATTATTTGTTCCGATATTATATTCATGACCCTTGGTGGGCAAATTCACCGTGGTATGACAGATACAATTCACAACCACATGATATTTATCTGCCTATGGCATTGTCGAGAATAGATGAAAACGGAAAAACAAAATCTGCGTCGCATCTGAATCTGCTTTCCATAGACAACAGTTTCGGCGATTTGCCGGATAGCTGTGTAAATGAACCCATACCACACCTTCTTAAGGCGAAAAAAGATGAGCCCGATGAGGTAGCACCTGTTGTTTGGATATATCCCTTTGATGAATATGGGAGTTCGGTTACAGAGCAGGAATTGAAAGAAATGTATTCCGGTGATTGGTTTGTCAGAGGAGCAATAAACACAGGTCTCCCTCTCACAAGTGTTGTGACTACAACCAATTTTGTAAGGCACGATAAAAGTATTTATGCTTCATCTGTTCTTGTTAGTGCAGTGCCAAAAAAAGGAACGGAATATGAAGAAAAAATTATCCGATATGCAAAAGCCGGTGGAAAGGTAATTTTTTACGGTAACGCAAAACATTCATCCGAAGAATTTAAAAATCTTGTTGGGATTATTGAAACAAACAACAGTGAATGTGGTGAATTTGAGATTTCCATTGATGATGAAAAATACGGCATATTATGTCATAATGACATAGTATGCGGAGGCGGATTATCTGCAATGGCAAAGGATGGTTATGCCTTTGCTACCTGCGGTGAGTATGCAGCGGCTACTCAAAACGGCAATTGCATTTGGGTGAGAGGAACTGTATCATCAGACTATGTTGCCGGACAGCAGCTTCTTGTGCCTCATGACAGAACAAAATATTTCTTCGGCGAGAGCCTTATGAGAAAAGCACTTTCAAAACTTGGCTGGGAAATAGATTTTGAGGGTGATATTGATGCACTGCAGCCTGTTTTGACAATACACAGACACAACAATGCATATGTATTTTCCCAGTTCGCCGCATCAACAACATTTAAAACAAAACTTAAGTTCCCACTTGGTGCTCCTGTGCTTGATGCATATGACACAAGACTTGAAGACGGATATGCAACATATCACTTCCCCAAGGCTGAACACAGGGAATGCAGAGTTTTTGTTGAGCAGGAAAGCGGAATAGTAAGTTGCAGTGAGCAAACACCAAGCTCTGTAGCACTAAGGCGCAGGGTATTGGTGTCGGGTCTTAAAAATGCAACTGTAAGATTTTTGCCCGAAACCTATTGCATGGATAATATTGAAGTTAAACTGAATACCAGTAAGCCATATTATCCCGCAGGAGATAATTTTGAAGGTGAATATGTGACAAAAGACGGCATTACATATTATGAAGCACGAAATATAACGGGCAATATGTTGTTTTCGATGCCTTCTAAAAGCAAGGATTAACGGTGGTACACAGGATGAATACAAGTCTAAAAAAACCGATAAGGCTTTTGAGAGCAAGTGCATGGAGAACATATACCGGAGGAAGACTCATTGAAAGACTTCACGGCAATGAAAATGCTTTGGACAGCCATTTCCCGGAAGAATGGATAATGTCAACAGTTAAAGCACGAAACAGTGGCAGAGAAAACATTGTTGAAGGATTGAGCATGGTCTGCGGAAATGACATATACCTTGCTGATATCATTAGTAGCAATCCCATCGAAGCTCTCGGCAAAAAACATTTTGAGCGTTATGGTGCTAATCTCGGGGTTCTTGTAAAGCTCATTGATTCAGCCGAAAGGCTTACGATTCAGGTTCATCCCACCCGTCAGAAAGCGAAAGAACTTTTTGAATCGAGCTTTGGTAAAACAGAATGCTGGCATATTCTCGGATGCAGAAAAATAAATGGTGAAAATCCGTGTATATACTTTGGCTTTAAAGAAGGCATAAGCCGTGAATATTGGAAAAACGTGTTTGACAAACAAGATATTGATGCAATGCTTGGATGTCTTCATAAATTTGAAGTGAGTCCGGGAGATACTTTTTTAATAGAAGGCGGAGTTCCCCATGCAATAGGTGCCGGATGTTTTCTTGTTGAAATTCAGGAACCCACAGATTATACCATTCGCACCGAACGCCGAACTCCATCGGGTCTTGAAGTTTCAGATTTTATGTGTCACCAGGGGCTTGGCTTTGATAAAATGTTCGATTGTTTTGAATATACAGGTTATTCAAAACAAGAAGTAAGCCAACGGTGGAAGATTGAAAAAGATGGTAATAATATCGTAGGGTATGATAACACCGAAATGTTCAGGCTTGAACAAATTGATGTGGATGGAACAATTGATATTACCTCTGACGGTGCCTTTAGCGGAATATACATTCTGGATGGTGAAGGCATAGTTGATACGGATATTGTAACCGGGGGCTATCAGTATTTTATCACTGCTTGTTGTGAACCTTTTAAAATAAGCGGTAAAATGAAAATAATGAGGTTCTACGGACCAAAATGAAAATATTTTCAATAATGTCTGTAAATCACTGCCCATGCAACTTTGTTCCGGGCGTGAGAAAATATTTTGACATGGGCGATCTTGCTTGCCTCGCAGCACCGAGAGGTCTTATAATCCCTTGCGGTGATGAAGACTCTATTTTCCCTTATAACGGAGTTAAGGAATGCTACGACATTGCGAAAAAGGTTTATGAACATAATGGTGTTCCTGATAAATGTAAGCTTGTTATGGGTAATGGCGGTCACAAATTCTACAAAGATATCACATGGAATGAGTTACTTGAAATGTTTGGAAAGGAATAAAAAATGAAAAACATAACTCTTGAACAAATCAGAGACAGAGAGAAATTTCTCAAAAACTGTCCTTATAAAGAAAACACTCTCGATGCCGCCATAAGTGCTGCTATCGAAAAAATTGATTTTGCTCTTGAGGGCTTTGGCGAGGATAAATTTCCCTCTGCTGCAAGTAAGGGCAATGTGTATGAGCCTATCCCAAACGAATTTGGCTGGCACAATGGCTTCTGGACGGGAATCCTCTGGCTTGCCTATGAGCTTACCGGTGATGATAAATACAAAAGGATTGCAACTCATCATGTTGACACTTTTCTCACACGAATCGAGGAAAGATTCAACATCGATCATCACGACATGGGATTTTTGTATTCCCCTTCATGCGTAGCCGCCTACAAGCTTCTGGGCAGTGAAACAGGAAAAGAGGCGGCATTAAAAGCTGCCGATAACCTCATTGGCAGATATCACGAAAAAGGTGAATTTATTCAGGCATGGGGCTACCTTGATGACCCCGGAGCCTACCGACTCATCATTGATTGTCTTCTGAATATTCCGCTTCTTTACTGGGCATCTGAGGTTACAGGAGACAACAAATACGAAGAAATAGCATACAAGCATTTCAAATCAACAATGGCAAACATCATAAGAGAAGATGCTTCAACCTATCACACCTTCTACTTCGACTATGAAACAGGCGCTCCTTCTCATGGTGAAACCGCTCAGGGTTATGCCGATGACAGTGCATGGGCAAGGGGACAGGCATGGGGAATCTACGGTACAATGCTCACACGCATCTACAAAAATGACAACGATGCAATTGAGGGTTGCAAAAGACTCCTCAACTATATGCTCAACCGTCTTCCCGCGGATTATGTTCCGTACTGGGATCTTGTGTTTACCGAAGGCGATGAACCGAGAGATTCATCTGCGGCAGCAATAACAGTGTGCGCAATAATGGAACTTGTAAAATTCCTTCCCGATTCCGAACCCGACAAAAAGCTCTATGAAAATGCGGCAAAGCATATTATGCAGTCTCTCTATGAAAACTACCGTGCAAATGCCGATGAAAAATCAAACGGACTCCTTCTTCATGCTGTTGCCAACAAAAACAGCGGAAACGGTGTTGATGAGTGTAACTCATGGGGCGATTATTTCTACATGGAAGCATTGGTCAGAATGAAAACAGATAATGCATGGAAGCTCTATTGGTAAAAAGATTTTTTAATTGAACAGAGTTTTGAAAATGTTAATACATAATACCTCAAAAGGTATGATGTAAATAAAACTTCAGGATTATAAAATTATTACGGAGCTAACTATATAAAAATCAAGTAGTTTTTTGAAAATTTTTAAAAATGTAGTTAGCTAAGTATGTGCATTGAAAATATATAAATAAAAGTGGATTTTGTGGCATGACAAATAAACCTTCAAAAGAAGGTGATTTGTA